>JBCCGE010000018.1:0-46287 GCA_039029455.1 Pseudomonadota bacterium
AATAGCCGACTTCGGCCGCCATAGCACACATTTCAGCTTCTGTTGGATGCTGGTCGGAGATCAGAACCCCCGCTGGATTACCCCCTGATTTTCCATCAGAAAACGCGCAGAGACGCTGCAATTGCTCGATCATATAACGTGCCTTCAAGTTAGTCATTTGCGGTTTTCGAACGGTCTGTTATGCCTTGATCCTGAGTCGAAATAGGCGAGATCGTTAACCGAACGAACAGCGATAAAGAGAAAAACAACAGCCAGGCCAGCCCAAATAAATAAATTCCGTACGCGGAAAAGGTGGATAGACCCATGGCATTAGCGGCCAGCGCCAAAATGACTGCCCCACTTCCCAATTGATAGATATAAAACCAAACCAGACTCAATCGATCACGGATCGTCTTTTGAATCGTTGCGGTTTGAAAAATTCGAATCACCAACCAGACCGACAACAGGATACTGCAAAACTGCCATGAAAAAAGCGCATCGAAGCCAAGAGCATTCACCAGCAGCGGCAACAAATCGAATCCGATAGAGTACACCGCCAGCTCAAGCATATAACGGAACCGAACCAGTTCGTGCTCCGGCCAGGATGTCAAACTACGCTGCCTCAATGCAACAATAATTCCCGAGAAGCCGGCCAATGCAACAGACAACTGCGATAGTGCTATTAATGTATCAGAATGGGTCATATAGATTCACTCATTCAACCGTCATGGCGCGAAACGGCCTGGACCCGAATCGCTTAACGGGTATAGGTTCTATTTTGTGATCAGGACGCCTAAACAAGCAACAGAAACTGTGAAAACTCAACTGTGAATTTCAGCGCCATGTGAAGTTTAGGGGCAATAGAAAATCGTCACAAATATCCCACGGTTTCCATCCGGAAACCAATCCGCAACGATTCTTGATACCGCGGAATTTCGACAACCCTCCATTCGATCGCGCATGCGCCGTTATTCTGTCTTGGAAGAAATTGACGTTTCTAGTAGATTTCGGAATTACATGTATTAAATTTTTTCTGTCATGATTACCCTTTACGGCACCTACCCTTCCCGATCAAATCGCGCCCAGTGGGTTCTCGAAGAACTCGAACTGCCCTACAGGTTCGTTGTTCTCGACTTTGCGGCCGGTGATGCGCACTCGGATACCTTTAGGGCACTTAATCCCGCCGGCAAAATTCCCGTGCTACAACATGAAGACTTGACGCTTACGGAATCGGGAGCAATCTGCAATTATCTGGCAACATTAAAACCCGAAGCCGGACTGATGCCCTCTGGCGATAGCGCGATGCGTGCTAAGTACGATCAATGGATGTTCTTTGCTCAGACCGAACTCGAACAACCCATGTGGACAAAAGCCAAGCACAAGTTTGCTCTTCCGCGTGAGTACAGAGTTGATGGGCTTGGTGCAACAACGGCATTTGAATTCTCAACAGCACTGGACATTTTGTCGGCGGGATTGGGTGACCAGGAATTTATTCTTGGAGGTCAGTTTACTGCAGCCGACATCATGCTGACTCATACACTGGGATGGGCCAAAATCGCCAGATTTAAAATCGAGCACGACAACGTCAACAACTATATCTCGAGGAATCTGGCTCGGCCGGCTGTGGCGAGAATGGACGGTCACGAGCGAATTCCGTTCACACAATAATTCCCGTGTCCCGCACCGACCAGGGTTATCAGCGCTTACTCGCCGCATCGAATCGATTCATCGAAACCAGTTCACACACCGCCCTCGGTGTATTTCGGGATCATTTCCCGTTGTCGTCACACGCCTACATCCGTCCTGATGCCAGTCCGCACAACGTGCGTCATCAGTTGAAACCTGCTCTTTCAATGACCAATGCATTGACACGAGATCTGACAGAACTTTTCAACGAATTCGCTGAAAATCTACACTGGGAGCAAAGCTACAAGCGCGGAGACGGAGTGGGTCAGGATATGTTGAACGGTTATGCTTTTGTTGAGATAACCGGAATCCGCGGTCCCTACATCAATCACCACCTGCGAAGCGGCATTGGCGTCTGGGGGCCGAATATTGACTACCCTCGTCACCAGCACAAGGCGCAGGAAGTCTATGCCGTGCTCGCAGGATCGGCAGAATTTACTGTCGGCGGCAGCCCAACGGTCATCGCCCGAGCCGGCGATATGATTTCCGTTGATTCTTTTGCGCCACACAGTTTCCAGACACTTAACGAACCCCTGGTGGTGTTTTACCTGTGGCAGTCCGGAGATTTGAGGGAGAAGTCGTCGTTTTCCTGACCTCAGACGATCTAGTGCAGACCGCTGGATTGACCCGATACCATTTTGAGTGGTCTAACCTGCTGCAGCCATTCATAGACACCACGCTGGTTCGCTTCCACCTCTCTCAGACCAATGCCGTTTGTGTTTGCGCGCTTCAACACGGTCTTAACAATGTCCGGTAACTCAAGAGACTTGTTGAAATCACCCAGCAGCTGCTGAACTTGATACACAGTGACAGGAATGGCCATCTGTATTCTGATGGCGTCATTGCTTGATAACGCCGAATTTTGGGCGACTAGTCGCTCCAGTCTGAAAAAAGCGTCGAAAAATCGATCACTTACCAGGTTAACGGCGTGGCGATCAACTTTGTGATTGCGAATTGCAAGTCTAAAATCCGCCAGCACGGGGACAATAACGCGGTCATGAAAACGAACCACGGCATCCTCCTGTGCCCGATCTTTCGCATCGCCTAACCGGACCAGACGCTGACCACTGATGGTTTCAAAATACTGGATGATGCTTTCGGCGTCATGCAAAACAAAAGCATCTATCCTGACCGCGGGAATCGAACCTGAGGGCACAACGGCCTGATAGCCTGTCGTGTTCGGACTGCCGTCCACTGGTGTCTGGCAGTGAAATCCAACGCCAAGGCGATTGAGCGCAATCTTTACCCGTGTGCACAGTACACATAAGTCTGTTGCGTAAATAAGGACATCATTGGATCGTGACATGACTTGAGCTCGAACGGGAGGAACAGTTTGCTTGGTTGCTGAATGTGAGATTGTGCTGGATTCTGATTCGGGAGCAATTATCTTGTGACGAATACACCGGCTACTAAACCGGATTTCAACAGTGTACCAATACCTGTACTTTCATCCACCACTCCGGAGCATGAATTTATCCCTCCGGATTCTGTTTCGGCGGCGTGGTTCTCTCTATATTGAACGCCAGCGTAATCCTGTCCTTATCGTCCGAGTGTGGCGCAACCATGTGAGCAAGGTACCCCGGGAATAGCAACATCATTCCATCCTCCGGATGGTACGCAGTCTGCGCAGGCTGACCAAAAAGCTTGGCCTCCGACACCGGGTTAAAAAAAATGGTGTCTCCATCTCTGAAGGGCTTATCCTTACGAGCTTCATCTTTGACTTCTGCATCGATATAAACCACGCCCGACCAGAACACAGGATGGGTGTGAGGCATATTCCACGTTCCCGATGCATTGATGTTCGCCCAGCACTCTCGCAGCTGCACATTGATGTTCTGCTCTTCACCAAACATTTTCTGCATCCCTTTAACGGTGCCGTGGCTAATCCGACGCACCATCCATTGAATCACCGGATTTTCATCAAGATGAATCTTTCGGTGAGAATGCCAGCCGTTGTAGTTACTTGACTGAATTCCCTCTGTGGATTCCCTGAGCGAAAGCACGTAAGCGATCAGATCATCCTTTTTTTCAGCGAACCCACTGATGGGAAGTTGACATATTGGCGAGGAAAATCTTAAATCAAGAGAAATGTCGTTCACAGTAAACCCACGCTATTGGATGATCTCTATCCGCAGCAAATACGCCTGCAGCTTCGATACCATACGAAATTTGTTGATTAATACAGCCCGATGAAGTTTACCGATCTAATTGCACCGATGGAACTGGAAACTTTCGCCGACAAGTTTAATAAAGGCGAACGATTCGTGATCCGGGGCGCACCGGACAAATTTGAAGGGCTGATCACTCTTGATGAAATCGAGACCCGAATGAATGATGGCTGTAATGTTTCGTCCCCATTGGAGATCATTCATGATGGCAAGCGGCAGGCTCTGGTCGACAAAAATCTGTCATGGGCCGGTCTGGCACTCCAGAAAACCAGAATCAGTCAACTGCTGGAACAACGTCACAGCTTTTTGATGATGAACATGTCTCAGATCAACCCTCGTGTTGGTGAATTGATTGATACGGTTGAACGAACATTTGCTTCTGCCAATATGCGAGCGGACCTGCATCTTTACATATCTCCGGATGCAGGTGCATCTGCATATAACGCTCATCGCGACTACCCGCAGCACAAAATCTATCTTCAGGTAATCGGCAAGACACGATGGCAGGTATTCAAAACCCGGTCAGACCTTTCGTTGGATATACGCGCTTTTGAGGCAAAGGATGAAGCAAAACATCTGGAACTTGAAAAGGAATTTGTACTGAATCCCGGCGATATGTTTTATATGCCGCCAGCGGTATTTCATAAGGTTCACAGCGTCGATGGGCCGCGGGTATCTTTTAGCATCCCGTTCAATCAGGTCGGCCACGACAATTACATGGATCGTCGCCATATCCCGTTTAAGCAAATATTCCTGGATGCTCTGAATAGTCAATCGGAACAGAGTTCGGCGCCTGCCGAACATCCGTTCCCACTTAAATCAGACTCGATTTCCCGTCCGGCTTTCATGGATCAGCCCTGCCCCTGCAACAGTGGCTCGCTTTATGGAGATTGCTGTGGACGACTTGCCGAGTCTGTTGGTGAACGTCGACATCCGAATTCTGAAAATTATCGCCTGTATGACGATATCTGCACTGCAATCAGGGAAAACCGATGGCTCCACTGTGCGCATGCATCGTCTGTATTGTTGCAGCGCGAGCCGTATCATAAGGGCGCTCTGCGCAGCGCATTGCAGGTAAAAAGACAAAAAAAACGAGGTATCGAAGAGGACGGGGATGCGATCGCAAGGCGACTCAGTGCGGGGTTCCCAACTGATGCACAGGCCCAGTACGATGCAGCCGAATACTATCTGAGCGCCCACAATCTCACGACTGCTCGCGAGCACTATCAAAAGGTCGTCAAGCTCAAGCCAAATCATTTTGCCGGTCATGACGGTTTGGCACGAACTTTTTCTGCGGGCCATGCTCAGGGACAGGCGGAGCTGCACTACCGCAGAGCGCTGCAGTTGCAACCGGATTCCGCTGCAGTTGCGACAAATCTGGGTGTGTGTCTGAGTTCCCTCGGTCAAAAAAGCGCGGCAGAACATTACTTCAAGATTGCCACTGCGTTACAACCCCATTCTGGTGACACTTACTTGAAGTGGAGTCGAATGGAGGAGTCTCGCAGTAAACTCAGAAAGGCCAGAACTCTGTTTAATCGGGCAAAGAAACACATTGCGGAACCGGGACGGCTGGCAGCACATGAGTCCAGATTGCTTCGGCGAGAAGGAAAACCTGAACAGGCATTGGAGTCGCTAAACCTCGCAGACCCCAAGACAATGGATCCAAGGAACCGCGCAATATGGCTGATGGAAAAAGGAGTCTGTCTCGATCAGCTCCGACAGTATGATGACGCCTTCCGAGCATTTTCTGAAGCCAATTCGATTCATCGCGATCAACTTGGAATGAAGTACGACTTTGCCAAGCATCGACAACTGGCGACGGCTCAAAGCAAGTTTTTTAGCCGTAAAAAGGTCAGGTCGCTACAGCGTCTGGTTCAGGATGAGCAACAGGCAACACCCATTTTCATTCTGGGATTTACCCGATCAGGCACCACCATGGCGGAACAGATTATCAGCTATGCGAATGGAGTGGCCGGTGGTGATGAACTTCATTTGATTCACACCATGATCAAACAAATGCCGGAACTGCTCAACCGAAAGATGGACTTCCCAGTAACACTGCAGTCTGCAGTTGATGATCCATCGGCATCTGATATTCAAACACTACGCCATTTTTATTTTAACGGCGTTAAATCCAGAGGTATTATCGAACCCGGTGTCACCGCATTTACCGACAAGACTCCGATGAACGAATTGCATCTCGGACTTATCGCATCTCTCTTTCCTGACGCTCAGCTGATACATATCGTCAGACACCCGCTCGATTCTGTACTGTCAACATTTTTCACCAATGCCAATCACGGAGAATTCTGCGCGTACGACCTCAAATCGGCCGCAAGGCACTACGCGCTGGCCTTTAAACATGCAGAAATGATGCAGAACCGACTGGACCTGCCTGTTTTGCGAGTGAAATACGAAGACCTGGTGCAGCGCCCAAAGACAACCGCCAGGCAAGCATTTCGCCATCTCGGCATCGAATGGCGGGATCGTTATCTGGAGTTTCATCGCAATCCACGCTTCCCCCGAACAGCCAGCTATGCGCAGGTGAAACAGAAAACCTACAAGACGTCATTGTTCCGTCACCGGCACTATCGTTCGCATCTGGTTACTGTCGAAAAAATTCTGCTTCCCGCCATTGAAGCGCTGGGGTACCAGCACTGAGCTGTATAAAAGACGCTGGTGCGAATATTTTCAGGCTATTGTTTTGTCGGATATACTTCACCAACCTACTAATTGGACAAAAATGAGGGGATAGATCAGTGAATGAAAAACAGACGAATAGCGACGGCAAAGTGACTTCCGATCGACGAAGCGCATTGAAAACAGCCCTCGCCGGCAGCGCCGTTGCGGCTACGGTCCCTGCTGCATGGATCAAACCCACGGTATCTTCAGTGGTGTTACCCGGTCATGCCTCTACCACCGATTCGGGAGGGGATCCGGGAGCGGGCACAACTGCTGCTCCGGTTTGTGATCCGACCATTCTAGATGGGGTTCAGGAAGCTCGTATGGTGTACTACGAAGGTGAGGGTGGTTACCTGAATATAGAAGGACTGTTCGTCCAGCCACAGAGCATATCCATTATGGATGGCACCGGCGCTCTGGCGTCGTCGGAATTTAGCTATATTGGCGCGGAATCTGAATCAAGCGAGGGTGAAGGCGTCTTTGCAGAATTTGAAGTCGGTGACGGTCCCTTTCCGGCGAACGCCAACCTGGCGCTGAACTTCGATGGTCAATCGGCGCCATGTACGTTGTCCGCTGAAGTTGCAGTGTACGAAGAATAACTTTTCACGATCTTTAACTGTCTTATTCGTGGTTACTTGAGACGGACGAAGTCGCGGAACCCGTCGAAGGTATCGATCAGAAGCGGCGAACTGTTCGCCGCTTTTTTCATTCCTTGCATTTCCATCCAGAACATCCCTTCCAGCTTATCGACAACTATTTTTCAAAGGGTTACGTCGTTTTTAGAAACTGATTTTACAGTCCGCTACTCGCTTGTAAAACTTCACCGACAGACTGACTAAGTCCGTGATCGCCACATAATCCGGCGTCATTAGCACTTCTCGTTTGATCGCAAAAGCTGTTACAGTTCGGTTTTGCCACGCAAATTAGAGGTGAGATCATGAGCAACGATACACTCGATCAAAACGTGAAACCGAGTTCCAATCGCCGACAAACGCTGAAAGCCGCATTGGCCGGCAGTGCAGTTGCGGCTACGGTCCCTGCTGCATGGATTAAGCCCACTGTATCTTCGGTAGTGTTACCCGGTCATGCGTCAACCACCGATTCAGGAGGCGACCCCGGTAGCGGTACGCCTGCCCCGGTCTGTGATCCTGCCATTACCGGGGCATTGATGGACTCAGAAACCAGCGTTCGGTTTGAGGGAGAAGGTGACGGAATGGAAGGTGTTGGTTACATCGCGTTTAGTACAGACGTAGAATTACCCACTAATCCGACTTCAATCTCTATCTCAGGTGCTGGATTTTCCACATCAGGGTCCACTGGCGAAACAGAGGGCACACTGGGTAACGGCCGCTACTTCACTGAATTCGACGTCACTGGAAATGGAAGCGCAGGCGATCTGGCAACGATTTCATTGACCATTCCTGATCAACCGGCTCCATGCACGCTTCAGGTTGTCACCAACTTGGACGAAGAGCCTTAGATCCAAAGTTAAGCCAAATTGTGACAGCGGTCGATCTCATATTCGAGGAATAGCGACGATTGTTTCAGCTTGACGCGGGGGAACTCGGCAATTGGTTTCTTAGCAAAAAAAGCCGGCATCATTTGCCGGCTTTTCATTTTGTGATCGGAACCTTTTACTGGTCCAGCTCCGCCTGAAGTGCAGGAACAGCTGTAAACAGATCCTCATTCCAGCCAAAGTCAGACACCTGAAAAATAGGTGCTTCCTCGTCGTTATTAATGGCGACGATGACTTTGGAGTCTTTCATTCCCGCCAGGTGCTGGATTGCACCGGAGATGCCGATTGCGACGTAGAGATCAGGCGCCACGACCTTACCGGTCTGACCAACCTGATAATCGTTCGGCACAAAACCCGCATCAACTGCAGCACGCGACGCTCCTACGGCACCGCCCAGTGTATCAGCCAGTTTTTCCAGCATGGCGAAATTTTCACCATTTTGCATACCGCGTCCACCGGACACCACAATCTTGGCTGATGTCAGCTCCGGCCGCTCGCTCTGGCTCAGCATCTGCTCGATAAACTGAACCCAGTCAGTTGCGCCCGCGTCGTCTATGTTTGAGACTTCTGCACTGCCGCTGGCATCGTCCGCAAGTTCAAACGAAGTGGTTCGCACGGTGATGAACTTGGTGGCATCGGATGATTTCACGGTAGCCATGGCGTTGCCCGCATAGATGGGTCGGACAAATGTTTCCGCATCAACGACTTCGCTGATATCGGAAATCGACTGACAGTCAGCAAGTGCCGCCGCGTACGGTACCAATGCTTTACCAAATGTTGACGCAGGCGCCATGACATGGCTGTAGTCGCCGACATGAGCGTTAACCAGCGACGCCACATTCTCGGTAATGTCATTGGCGTAACTGGCACCATCTGCAGCCAGAACCTTGCTGACGCCGCCAATTTTGGCACAAGCAGCAGCAATATCACTCACACCATTGCCAGCGACCAGTACATGAACATCACCACCAACCTTAGAGGCCGCAGTGACTGTGTTCAGGGTTCCGGGAGAAAGTTGACTGCCGTCGTGTTCTGCAATTACTAATACACTCATTTTATTTCTCCTAGATGACTTTCGCTTCGTTTCGCAGTTTGTCGACCAGCTCAGACGCTCCCGACACCATAACACCCGCCTCTCGTGCGGGCGGCTCAACAACCTTGACGGTCTGCAGTCGGTTGCTGACCTCGACGCCCAGATCCGCAGGGCTCATCGCATCAATCGGCTTTTTCTTTGCCTTCATGATGTTCGGCAGTGACGCGTAACGCGGTTCGTTCAGTCGAAGATCTGCGGTCACGACAGCAGGAGAAGTGATTTGCAGTTTCTCGAGTCCGGCGTCGATTTCACGAACGATTTCAAAGCCGCCGTCGTTTTTCTCAATGCTGGAAATGTAGCTGCCGAGCGGACGTCCCATCAGTGCGGCCAGCATTTGACCGGTCTGGTTATTGTCGTCATCAATCGACTGTTTTCCCAGCACAATCAGGTCCGTACCTTCTTTCTCTGCAACGGCTTTCAGCATCTTGGCGATGGTAAGCGGCTCCAGAGTATCGTCTGTCTGAATATGCACACCGCGGTCTGCACCCATGGCCAGACCTGTGCGAATGGTTTCCTGGGCCTTGTCGGGTCCCGCAGAGACCACGATCACCTCATCGGCATGACCGGCTTCTTTGAGCCGAAGCGCCTCTTCAACTGCGATTTCGCAAAATGGATTCATCGCCATTTTGACGTTAGCGAGTTCTACGCCCGTTTGGTCCGAATTCACCCGAACCCTGACGTTGGCATCGATTACACGTTTGACTGGAACCAGTATTTTCATTTGGGGGAATATCCTCCGCGTTAGTTAAATTGCCAGACCGGCTGTGGGGCCCTGACCGGCTAAATTCAAGCCCGTTTCCGGGAGGGCGGATTGTACACGAAGCCAGGCATCCGTCGAGTCCGCCGAGCCGCGTATTTAAGGCTATTTGGTGATTCTGCAGTTATCGAAATGCGACCTGAAATGATCCAAAAATTATCTATTTTTCACCTTCGAAACTGACCGCAAGTGAATCATTGGTTGCGTGCGCTACAATCGCCTCGCTTGTCGCCAAAATCCTATGCAAAAACTGCCCGAAACATTCATCGAAACCGCAATCCAGGCGGTGGATCAAGCACGCTTGATTACCGCTCGCTATTTTCGATCCGAGCTGGCCGTCGATAGTAAATCAGATCGCTCTCCGGTAACCGTCGCGGATCAGGAAACCGAACAGGCGCTGAAGAACCTGATTCTGGACAGACATCCCGAGCACGGTTTCTTTGGTGAGGAGAGTGGCACTGAAAATACGTCTGCTCCCTGGCAGTGGATTCTCGACCCCATTGACGGCACCAAATCATTCGCCAGCGGCAAACCCACGTTTGGAACTCTGGTGGCTCTGCTGTTTGAAAACGAGCCTTTGCTCGGAATCATCGATCACGGCATTCTGGATGAGCGCTGGATCGGAATTAAAAACCGGCCAACTACTTTCAACGGTCAGCCCTGCGCAACCAGCAAGACATCTGCCGTTGCCAGAAGCTCGCTTTGTGTAACAACACCGGACATGTTCGATGAGTCGGCAATGGCCGCGTTTGATCAATTGTCCTGCCAATGCCAGTTTCGAGTCTTTGGCGGGGATTGTCACAGCTATGGCCTGCTGGCATCTGGGCATACCGAGATCGTCTGTGAAGCCGATCTGAAAGCCTACGACTACCTTGCACTGGTTCCGGTTGTCGAAGGTGCCGGGGGCGTGATCAGCGACTGGCGGGGAGATCCACTGAATCGGGATTCTGGTGATCGGGTGCTCGCCAGCGCGAACCTTTCTGTTCACCGCGAAGCCATTCAATATCTGCGCGGGTCGCATTTGGATTAGATTCAACGTCGGCTAAAATCTGGCTTCCGAATTCCTCAGTTACTCTGGTTACACAATCAATGGCTCAATACGTTTTCACCATGAACGGGGTCGGTAAGGTCGTACCGCCCAACAAGCAGATCCTGAAAGACATCTATCTGAACTTTTTTCCCGGCGCGAAGATCGGTGTACTTGGTTACAACGGGGCCGGCAAGTCCACTCTGCTGCGGATCATGGCAGGTATCGACACCGACATCATCGGTGAAGCCAGACCACAGCCGGGTTTGAATATTGGTTATCTGGCGCAGGAACCGGAACTGGATGAAAGCAAAGATGTTCGCGGCAATGTTGAAGACGGCCTCAGCGAGATCAAGCAGGCCCAGGACCGTCTGAACGAGGTGTACGCCGCGTATGCTGAACCTGATGCCGATTTTGACGCTCTGGCTGAGGAGCAGGCCCGGCTTGAGAACATCATTCAGGCTTCGGATGCCCACAACATCGATCATAAACTCGAGATCGCGGCAGACGCTCTGAGATTACCCCCATGGGATGCGAAGATTGAACACCTGTCCGGTGGAGAGAAAAGACGCGTCGCCCTGTGTCGTCTGCTGTTGTCTTCACCGGACATGCTGATTCTGGACGAACCAACCAACCATCTGGACGCTGAGTCAATCGCCTGGCTTGAGCGTTATCTGCATGAGTTCGAGGGCACTGTGGTGGCGGTGACGCACGATCGGTATTTTCTCGACAATGTCGCTGGCTGGATTCTGGAGCTGGATCGTGGTGAAGGCATACCGTGGGAGGGAAATTATTCGTCCTGGCTGGAGCAAAAGGAAAAGCGTCTGGAACTCGAGCAGAAATCCGAACAGGCACGCATTAAAAGCATGAAACAGGAGCTTGAGTGGGTTCGCTCAAATCCCAAGGGCCGACATGCGAAGAGCAAGGCCCGTCTGAAGCGTTTTGATGAGCTGAGTTCCTCAGACTATCAAAAACGGGCGGAGACCAATGAGATATATATCCCACCCGGTCCCCGACTCGGAGATCTGGTTGTTGAAGCCAAAGACGTCGCGAAAGCCTATGGCGACAACGTGCTGTACGAAGATCTGAACTTCAGTCTTCCCCAGGGAGGTATCGTTGGCATTATCGGACCCAATGGCGCGGGGAAGACCACACTGTTCCGAATGATTACCGGCATGGAGGAACCGACGTCCGGATCATTCAGAACCGGAGAAACCGTCAAGGTCGCCTATGTCGACCAGTCGCGTGATGCCCTCAACAATAGCGCAACGGTCTGGGAAGAAATCTCCGGCGGTCAGGACCTGATGCTGGTCAACGGCTACGAGGTGCAGTCGCGACGGTATGTCGGTCGATTCAATTTCAAAAGCACAGATCAGCAAAAACGGATCGGGGATCTTTCGGGCGGAGAACGCAATCGTGTCCATCTCGCCAAGCTACTGGCAGACGGCGGGAATTTACTGTTGCTTGACGAACCCACCAACGATCTGGATGTCGAGACCCTGCGCGCGCTGGAGGAAGCCATTCTCAACTTTCCAGGTTGCGCTGTGGTGATATCCCACGACCGCTGGTTCCTTGATCGCATCGCAACACACATTCTGGCGTTTGAAGGCGATTCACAGGTGACCTGGTTCGAGGGTAATTACAGCGATTACGAGGAGGATTACAAGCGCCGACACGGCGACACCATCAAACCCACTCGCATCAAATACAAACGGTTGAAATAAGCCCGTCTTTCGTGATCGAAAACTGATTAATGCGACCATTACTTTTTGCTGGTTGGGCTTTTGCAATCGTATTTTGTATGAGCGGATGCGGGGGTCCCAGGGCAAGTCAGGAGGCGCCAAAACCATCGACAGTCTCTGCCGGCAAAGAGGGACTTGAATCCACACCCTGCTGGATTGAGCGCAGAGCCGACTGGCCGCAAATGGACTGTTACCGTATGCAGGTGCACGAGATACCGGACGACATCAGCAGTCGTCTGATCTCGTTTCCGGTTCTGCGATTCAGGGCGCAGACTACGGACCATGACAACAGCACACCCGTTCTGCATCTGGGCGCTGGCGGGCCCGGCGCCGCCATGTATCTGGATTCTACCGATCATGTTGAATGGATTCTGGGTAACCACGACGATTTTTCGGTGGGCATTGGGCGTGATCTTGTTCTGATTGATCCCAGAGGCGCGGGGCTGTCCGAACCACTGCTGACCTGTAATCGCTATGTCGAAAACGTGCCGATGCGATGGAGGCAGCCGATGCGTGGTTTCGACAGCTGGATTCTGGGTGACGATGACTTTATATCGTGCATCCGCGAAGTCAGATCCAAAGGCATATCACTTGCCCACTACAACAGTCAGACCGTTGCCAGGGACATTGCAAAATTATCGAATGCACTCAACGTCTCCAGATGGGTGCTGTTCGGGGTTTCCTATGGTTCAGTCTATGCTCAGGTCATCGCCCGCGATTTCCCTTCGCTGGTCGAAAGCATGATCATGGACAGCGCCACATTCATTGGTTTGAAAGGCCATCACAACTACGAGCAGCGCCTTCTTGGACCCTTTGAATCGCTCTATCAGTATTGCGATTATCTGGCGACCTGTGATGACTCTGCACTCGCCGCAGACGCTATGGAAAAAACAATCTGGCGAGTTTTTGTTGCGTTGAATCATCAACCTCTCGAAGTGGAGTCAAACATTCTGGGAACAGTCTTCGTCACCGGCGATCGTTTTATTGAAATACTTATTCATGCCGTATACGGCGAGGACATCCTGCGCGATTTACCCGCAATAGTGCAGGAACTCTCCAACCGTGAATCCGCATCACTTGTTTACTATCTGGACTCGTATCTCGAGTATCAACTTGACCGTACCTATGGTGATATCAGTTTTTACAGTCACCACTGTTACGAAACCAAGCCCTTCACTGACCATCTTGCAATCGATGTTGTGGTCGCCGGACTCGAAGATGCCGGTCTCCGAGCTTATGCCGAACAGGCCGAAAACTGGCCCGACTACTGCGGAATTATGGGAATCTATTTCGGCGACCCGATCGAGGAAAAGTCAGTGACAACCGAAATCCCGACCCTTTTCCTGCACGGTGAGCTCGATCCGATCACACCGCTGTCTGAAGTTGAGGATCAACTCGATTACTTCGGCAACTATCAGTTGTTCACGTTTCCCCTCTCCCACGATGTCATGAACAGCGACGAATGTGCAGAGCGGCTGAGTAAATCATTCGTTAAAGACCCTTCCCGCTCAGCCCGCACCGGTCTTTGCGGCTTGTAACTGCATCGTAGACGAGGCGGCGGCGATTTTCCGCCTTCCAACTGGCCTTGCAAGCCGTTCGCGCCGGTCGTACTCTCTGCAACAGTGATCCGGAGGTATTGAAATGCCTGCTCTTTCCAATATTCGTGTTGTTGATCTGACCCATGTCGTTGCGGGACCTTTTTGCACTTTTCAGCTGGCCGTTATGGGTGCCGACGTTATAAAGATCGAGCCGCCACTAAAGCCGGATATGTGCCGAGCTAAATCGACTGATTTCCCAAGCGGTGAAGATGGGCTTGGACCCTTCTTCACATCGCAGAATGCCAATAAGAAATCACTGCCTGTGGATCTGGATTCAGAGGACGGCCGTGCCCTGGTTTTCCGACTCATTGAATCGGCCGACGTGCTTGTCGAAAATTATCGATCCGGGGCGATGGCTGAAATCGGTCTCGACTACGAGTCGGTTAAGCGCATCAGACCCGACATCATCTACTGTTCCATGACCGGATTTGGGCAGACCGGACCCAAAGGTCAGCACACTGCTTACGACAATGTTATCCAGGCCTTCTCCGGACTGATGGCGGCTAATGGTGATGAGACCACGGCACCGGTGAAGATCGGACCACCCATTCTGGATTTCGGTACTGGTATTCAGGCGGCCTTTGCGATTTCCTGCGCGCTGCTGCAGCGGGCGCACACCGGTCAGGGTCAATACATTGACATTGCGATGGTGGACGCCGCACTGATGTTAATGTCGTGCAATCTCACTTATCTGCAGCAAAACGGAACGGTGCCGCCGCTGGGCGGAAACGACAGTCGGTTCAATGCGGGTTACTGTTGCTATACCGCATCTGACGGCGAGCAATTGATGCTGGGCGCATTCACCGGCACTCAGGTTGCCGATCTTTGGGCGGTGCTGGGAGACGCTGACTATGGCGAAAGATTCAGAGGCGCACAGGCACCCGCGATGATACCGTCCGTTGACAGTGACAAAAGGCGGATCGCAGAAATTATACGAACCCGTACTGCTCAGGAATGGGAAGACGAGCTGAATACAAACAAAGTGCCGGCCGCCAGAGTCAGGACACTGGATCAGACTCTGCGTGAGAATCAACTCGACTATCGTTCCGTGCTGCAAACCCCTGAGTCGGCAGATCCGGACAACGCAGCACACCGCCGACAGTCGTTTCCAACCGCCGCATTCAGCTATTTAGACGATGGCCCGGCGCTGAAAACCCCACCTCCGGTTTTTGCGGAACACGCACATGAAATTCTGGGTGGGCTCGGTTATAGCAGCGAGGAGATTCTTGACCTTGCAAATCGGGGAGTGATTGCGCTGGCTGACGATATCTAAAACAGAAAATAAAGCAGGATCCAGTAGCGCGCAAATTTACTGATCGCGATCATCAGAATTGAACGCCATACAGGTAGTCTCAAAAATCCGCCAGCCACACATATCGGATCACCGATGATCGGCATCCAGGATAACAGCAATGCGGCCGGCCCCCACTTCTGAACCCTTTGCAGTGCTGAGTCTTCCAGCGCAAACCGGTCGCTTATCCATCGCAGCGACCGACTGTTGCCACGGAAACGGGATACACCGCCGCGCAGCATCCACCCCATGGCAAATGTGATGCATCCGCCGATGGTATTGCCCGCTGTCGAGACCCAAAGCAGTTCAGAAAACGAATAGCTGCCCTGTTCAGCCATGACATACAGCAATACCTCAACACCCCCCGGTACAATCGTAGAGGCGAGCAATGAGCCGATGAACAGCGTCAACAATCCGGTCGTCGCCATTTCTCAGTAGACCGGTCTAAGGTATGCCGATGATCGGTATGATCTTGACCGGCATTCGGTAACGAGCTTGAAGTCTATCGCCTAAATTGCTGGAATATTTGGTATTTTCAGACCAACCATTCGTCGCATTACGCGCAGAACCTGGGTTGAATAGCCAAACTCATTGTCGTACCAGACATAGAGAATGCAGCGATTGTCTTCAGCAATAGTTGCCACCGAATCAAAAATTGCCGGCTCAGGGGTGCCGACAAAATCGGTGGAGACTACTTCTCGTGAGGCCGAATAGGCAATCTGCGCACTCAACGAGGATGCCAGCGACACCTGTCGAATATGATCATTGATCTCGTCGCGGCTGGTCAACTTTTCAAGATTGAGATGGATCACCGCCATCGAAACATTGGGCGTAGGCACTCGTATGGCATTTCCCGTCAGTTTGCCCTTCAGATGGGGCAGAGCCTTGGACACCGCTTTTGCTGCGCCGGTGGAGGTCAGTACCATATTCAGGGGCGCCGAGCGACCGCGGCGATCCGCCTTATGATAGTTGTCGATCAGATTCTGGTCATTGGTGTACGAGTGCACGGTTTCGACATGGCCATTGACGATGGTGAACTCATCATCCATCGCTTTCAGAACCGGCGTGATTGCATTTGTCGTGCACGACGCCGCGCACAGGATCGTATCTTTTGGATCGATCATGTCCTGATTGACACCAAAAACGATGTTCTTGATGTCGCCACCAGCTGGCGCGGTCAACAACACCTTGCTCGCACCGTTTGGCGCCAGATGTCGACTCAGCCCTTCCTCATCTTTGAAAATGCCGGTGTTGTCGACGATCAGCGCATCTTTAATACCGTGCTCGGTATAGTCGATGTCCTCAGGTTGGTTGGCGTAAATAAACTTGATGTAATTGCCATTGGCAATAATGGCATTGTTTTCTTTATCCACTGTGATTGAGCCATTAAATGGCCCGTGAATGGAATCACGCCGAAGCAGGCTTGCCCGTTTCTCCAGATCGCCGTCACGTCCACCACGCACAACTACGGCTCTCAATCGAAGTTTATTCGTCGAAGTGGTTCGCTCGATCAGCAATCGAGCAAGTATTCGTCCAATACGACCGAAACCATACAGCACCACATCCTGCGAAAACGTTGGTGCATCTCCCTCTGCCTGAGTGACGGTTTCGAGCTGCTGACGCACCACATCCACGAGCGAGCCGGCACCCTGGCTGCGGGCGCAGATGGACGCCAGTTTTCCGATATCCACACGACACGGAATCAGATTGATCTCACCTATGGCCTCGAGTACTTCCATGGTCTGAGCCAGCGTCATCTCGCCGCCAATCATGTTCCGACCCAGACGATGAGCCTTAATTATTTCGATGGTTGACGCATTCATGAGCTTGCGTCCAAACACGGTCACGATTACGCCGTGATTGCGATATAACTTACCCACCACAGGGATCATTTTTTCAGCGAGCGTCTGGTCTCTTATGTAGTCGTTTAGAAAATTGTCCTCGGGGATATCTGATGTGGGGATATCTGATGTAGTCACGTTCGGAAAAATATGGAAAATTTGAGCGCCGGATTATCTCTCAAATCCGGCAACGATTGCAGTGCCAGTTCATCAATTCAAGGCGGCACAATGGCAACTTATTGCACTGTGTAGCGAACAGACCAGTAGTATTTGTTGCGTTGATAATTGATACCAGACGCCCGACTGCCGAGCCAATCCGCAAAATCCTCCCGACCAGGGTAGTTCTTCATAACCTCAAACTCACGGCCGTCTTCCAGATATCGGGTCTGGTAACCGTTGCCACTGCTGTCGAAGCGATGGATCGGCGTGCTCTCACCGTCGACATAACAATTATCGATGAACATCACCGACGCATTACTCACTGCACATTTGTGAAGGGACTTCAAAAAATCAGGCATTTCATCAACACCGACGTGTGAAACCCAGAACCCTGCAAACACCCCGTCACAGGGCCACTCACACCGCACCGGACTCAACGCGTCTGCCGTCACAATAGTGGTCTCGCACAAACCATAGTCGCGGCTGCGGGCAATATTCATAACTGTCTGATTAATATCACTTGCGAATATTCGTTTCGCCGACGCGCTCATCACTTTTGTCCAGTAACCGGTTCCGGCTGCCACTTCGAATATACTTCGTGCTTTGGAAAAATCACTTACCCGCCTTTTCATTTCGGCGAGATCATTCTGACGCTTGGCTATCTCGTAAATACGATCGTATTCAGACGCGCGCTCTGAGTAGTAACGCTCCACTCAGGCCGCTGACCTTCGCTCTTCGTGAGGCGTGATCCCAAACAGATCCCGGTACGATTTAATGAAGTGGGAATGGGACGAAAATCCGGAAGCGATCGCGACGTCGAGACCGCTGCGTGATGTATGCAGAAGAAGCTCACGCGCGTGTTCCAGACGCAGACGAATGTAGTACCGCTGCGGTGTTGTGCCACGATATTTGTTGAAAAGACGCTCAAGCTGGCGCAGGGACACATCGACGTGTGCAGCGAGTTCCTTCGGTGACAGGGGATCTTCGATATTGCGCTGCATCAGTTCAACCACATCTGCAAGTTTGGGTGAGAGACCGATCAAATCAAACCGATCCGCCATTTTCTGCTGATCTCGTGAACTGCGACGTCTGTCGTGTTGAAACATCTGCTGAACCTGCATCGCCAGCTCGCCTGAAAAATCCTGTTCAACCAGCATCAGCATCATATCCAGCGCAGCCGTTCCACCAGAGCAGGTGAATCGATCCCGATCGAACTCAAAGATCTGATTGGTTGCATAGACGTCAGGGTACAGTTCGCGGAAAACCGGCAGATTTTCCCAGTGAATCGTAGCCCTATATCCATCCAGCAGTCCGGCGTTGGCCAACACAAAGCTGCCAGAACTTACAGAGCCCATTTTTACCCCCTGTACTGACATACTCTGTAGACGGCTGATGGTCTCCGGTTCTCTGAACAACTGACCGTCATTCGAAGCGAAAACAATGACCCGATCACAGTGTCTGACATCGGTAAGTGCGCCGTCTACCGCGACTTTTACTCCGCAACTCGAGATTACCGCCGAACCATCGGGGGACGATACAATCCACTCATACTGTGATCCGGAGGCAAATCGGTTGGCCACACGAAGCACATCGATGACACAGCTAAACGAAAGCAGCGCAAAGTCATTCAGCGTCAGCAGGCAGATTTTTTTCGAAACGTTTGCCATCAGCGGCCATGGGAACCGGTTTTGGGTAGTTGATCAAACACGGTGCAATATCGCAATCGCTATTTTCCTGTTGCCCGTAATTTTGACGTCTCGATGACATTTTTTTCGGCATACTGAGATCAGTCGAGGAAATTACAATGAAAATACTAATCACGGGTGGCACGGGTCTGATCGGCAGAGCGCTGTGTGCTCGACTCGGCAGCCATGACGTGACCGTGTTTTCGCGTGTTCCATCCAGAGTGACAGAACTCTGCGGAAATGACGTCAGGTCGATGTCCAGCCTGGACGATTGGATTCCGTCGGCATCATTCGATGCGGTTATTAATCTGGCGGGAGAACCTATCGTCGGCAGACGGTGGTCAGAAGCGCGCAAGAACATGCTTCGTGATAGTCGGATTGGCGTTACAGCAGAGCTGCTTGAGAAAATGCAATCAGCCGATGTCCGACCTCAAACATTTATTAGCGGTTCCGCTATAGGACTATACGGCGACTGTGGCAGTGTGGAGATTGATGAATCCTCCCCGGCTGCCAGTGATTTTGGTGCCACACTTTGTCGGGACTGGGAGCAGGCTGCGCTGAAAGCAGCTGATATGAATATAAGAACCTGCGCAATCCGCACCGGATTGGTGTTAAGCGCTGACGGCGGCGTTCTGAAACAAATGCTGCTTCCATTCCGACTGGGGCTGGGGTCCCGGATCGGTTCAGGCAGTCAGTGGATGAGCTGGATTCACATTCAGGATCAGGTTGGCGCGATCCTGCATTTGCTTCACAACGATAGCTGCGAAGGTGCTTACAACCTCACCGCTCCTGAGCCCGTCACCAACAGCATTTTTACCAAACAACTCGCATCAGCAGTAAATCGCCCGTCGTTTCTGGTCACGCCCAAGTGGGCACTTGATCTGTTGCTCGGAGAGTCCGCCATGCTGCTAACCGGCGGGCAGCGAGTGCTCCCGTCCCGGCTGCTTGAATCCGGTTACAGGTTCCGGTATCCCGAACTCCGGCAGGTTCTAAACGATCTCCTCAACTAAAACGTTCGGAAAATACGCATAGACTTTTCAGCGTCGGGGCGATATTCGACCGATAGCCGAGTTAAGCGCCCCGACGTGATCATTGCTTATGTAAAGAAGAATTAAGCGGCAGCCTCCAGTGCCTGTCCGATATCGGCCAGAATATCGTCGACATGCTCAATGCCGATCGACAACCTGACCATATCGCGACTGACGCCGGCCGTTGCCAGCTCGTCATCATTAAGCTGACGATGGGTTGTTGAAGCCGGATGACAGGCCAGTGATTTGGCATCACCAATATTAACCAGACGAAGAATCATCTGAAGGGCATCAATGAACTTCGCACCTGCTTCCTCCCCGCCTTTAATCCCAAAACTCAGAATACCCGACGCCCTGCCACCGGTAATTTTCTGGCAGTTGGCGTGGTGCTTGTGGTCAGGCAACGCCGCGTAATTGACCCAGGTCACCTGTGAATGATTCGTCAGATATTCGGCAACCTTCTCTGCATTGTCGCAGTGACGTTCGATACGGAGCCCCAGAGTCTCAAGTCCCTGCAATAGCAGAAAGGCGCTGTGAGGCGAGATCGCCGATCCGGTGTTCCTCAGCGGGACCACACGGCAACGACCGATATAAGCCGCGGGCCCGAGTGCTTCTGTGTACACCACACCGTGGTATGACGGATCGGGTTCATTAAGCATCGGGAACCGGTCTTTGTTGGCGACCCAGTCAAACTTACCGGAATCGATGATGACGCCACCAATCGTGGTGCCGTGACCGCCAATGTATTTCGTCAGTGAATGGATAACAATATCCGCACCATGTTCGATAGGCTTACAGAGGTAAGGCGTTGGCACGGTGTTGTCCACAATCACAGGGACTCCGTGTCTGTGTGCCATCTCAGCGATCGCAGCAATGTCAACCACGTTGCCCAGCGGGTTACCAATGGATTCACAGAATATCGCTCGCGTATTGGCGTCTATCCTGGCTTCCATGCCGGCGATGTCATCAGCTGAAACCATATGTACATCAATACCCTGAGAGGGCAGTCCATGAGCGAAAAGATTATACGTTCCGCCGTAGAGTTCGCTGGTACTGATGATGTTGTCACCAGAACGGGTAATACACTGAATTGCATAGGTGATCGCCGCCATCCCTGACGCAGTCACCAGAGACGCAATACCACCCTCCATAGCCGCCAGTCGCTGCTCAAGGACATCCTGGGTCGGATTCATAATCCGGGTATAGATGTTTCCCATCACCTTAAGGTCGAACAGATCGGCCCCGTGCTGGGTGTCGTCAAACGTATAAGACGTGGTTTGGTAGATAGGTACCGCTGCCGATTTGGTGGTCGACTCAGATTCGTACCCATGATGAAGTGCCAACGATTCGAGTTTCATATTTTTTCCCTCGGACTTGAGTGAGTTTTTTACCATTGCGCCAGAACCCCAAGCGACGCGTGATGACACCATAACATTTTTTTCACCACGCGTATTGATATCTGACCGGATTGCTCGCTAGAGTCGAACACTTCAAAGCTTTTAATCATGTACCCTGCAGAATGAAGTACGACTACATCGTCGTTGGAGCCGGCTCCGCCGGATGTGTCCTTGCAAACAGGCTCACTGAGCACGACAACTGCTCGGTTCTGCTTCTCGAGGCGGGCGGGACTGACAGACGATTCTGGATACAAACCCCGATTGGTTACGGCAAAACATTCTACGATCAGAGCGTCAACTGGATGTACATGACCGACCCCGATCCGGGCATAAACGGTCAGCAGAGCTACTGGCCGCGGGGCACAGTAATTGGCGGATCGTCATCGATCAATGCCATGGTATTTATTCGCGGTCAGCATGCAGACTTCGACGACTGGGAACGGGCGGGCGCAGATGGCTGGGGGTGGGAGCATGTTCTGCCCTACTTCAAAAAAATGGAAACGTTTGAGCATGGCGAAAACGAATGGCGTGGCGGCAGCGGACCACTGCATGTGTCTGACCCCAGTCGAAACTATCATCCGGTCTGCGAGCATTTCTATCTCGCCGCGGAACAGATGGGTATTCCTAAAAACCCGGACTTCAATGGTATTGACCAGGAAGGTGTTGGTCCCTATCAGCTGACGACAAAACACGGGGTTCGTTTCTCGGCAGCAAAAGCCTATTTGCGACCGGCAACGAATCGGTCCAATCTGACGATCAGCAAACAATGTCACGCCAGCCGACTATTATTCGACGGAAATACCGTTACCGGCGTTGAGTATTTCAGAGACGGCAAGATCGAGCACGCCCACGCAAATCGCGAAGTGATCCTCTCCTGCGGAGCCATCAACACACCCCAGTTGCTGCAATTATCGGGTATTGGCCCCGGCGGTCTCCTGCAACAGCACGGGATCCCCGTAGTCAGCGACCTGCCGGCCGTGGGTCAGAATATGCAGGAACATCTCTCCGTTAGTCACTACTACCGCTCCAGAGTACCCACATTGAATAATCAACTGGCGCCCTGGTGGGGAAAGCTTCTGGCGGGAATGAATTATGTATTGACACGACGCGGTCCGTTATCTCTTAGTGTCAATCAGGCCGGCGGATTTGTTCGCAGCAGTCCACAGCGACCAAGGCCCAATATTCAACTCTATTTCTGCCCGGTGACATACACCACTGCACCGCCGCACGTTCGACCACTGATTAAGCCGGATTCTTTTGCAGGATTTCTCAACGGCGTCAGTCAGTGCCGACCAACGAGCAGAGGTTCGGTGGAAATTCGCTCGGGAGATCCGTTACAACATCCCTCAATAAAACCCAACTATCTCTCAACAGAATACGATATAACCGAGATGGTCGAGGCCAGTCGACTACTCAGGGAGATCGCCAGTATGCCAGCCCTGCAGTCGGTAATACAGGAGGAGACCGTTCCCGGACCCGATGTGCAGACTGATGAGGATTTCGTTAATGATGTGAGACAACGGTGCACCACCGTATTCCATCCAAGCTGCACCTGCAGAATGGGAAAAAGCCTGAGCGACTCTGTCGTCGATCCCGGGCTCAAGGTGCACGGCGTCAACGCATTGCGGGTGATCGATGCTTCGGTATTCCCAAATGTCACTTCGGGCAACACCAACGCCCCGACAATTATGGTCGCTGAGAAAGCGGCGGACATTATCCGGGGGAAAAGCCAGTGCAACAGCGGATCTTCATCCTGAGATCCGGAGCGCTTACTATCCAAGCGAAGGTAGACGTACAATAGCGTCATGGACAGTCACGGAATTATCTTGAATCTGGTCGTTTATCTCGGTGCTGCGGTAATTGCCGTACCATTGTTCGCTCGACTGGGGCTTGGATCGGTGCTGGGTTATCTTGCGGCCGGCGTTGTTATTGGTCCATGGGGTATTGGCATTATTCAGGACGCTCAGGATATTCTGCACTTTGCGGAATTTGGCGTCGTGCTGCTGCTGTTTCTGATCGGCCTGGAACTGGAACCGAGGAAGCTCTGGAATCTGCGCAAACCCATTGTCGGTGCCGGTGGTGTTCAGGTCGGACTGACAGCACTGGTTATTTTTGTTGTCGGCCTGGTTTTTGGTCTTAACTGGCAGTCCGCTCTGGCGGTAGGCCTCGCCCTTGCATTGTCCTCCACAGCAATAGCCCTGCAGATTCTTGGTGAACGCAATCTGATGCCGACGCCGGCCGGACAAACCGGGTTTTCAGTTCTGCTCTTTCAGGATATTGCGGTCATACCAATCATTGCCCTGATTCCCTTACTGGGGTACGAACAGCTGAATCAGAATCAGGGCGGTGGTGCCTCAACGCTGACGATTGTTGCGGTAATCACCGGAATCTGGTTGGTGGGTCGGTACGTGATCCATCACATATTTCGCTTTGTCGCGTCTGTTCGATTGCGAGAAGTTTTTACGGCATTGTCGTTATTGCTGGTATGCGGCATTGCAGCAATCATGGACGCGATGGGTATTTCCATGGCCCTGGGTGCCTTCCTGGCCGGAGTCATCCTGGCCCAATCGGAATATCGACACGCTCTGGAATCCGATATCGAACCGTTTAAGGGATTGTTGCTCGGATTATTCTTCATGTCGGTTGGAATGGTCATGGATTTCGGCCTGCTGTTTGAACAACCGATACTTATTGTTTGCCTGACCGTATCACTTATGCTGGTCAAGGGCGCCATACTGTGGCTGGTAGCAAAACTCAACGGTCTACCGGTGCAGCAGAAATCATTTTTTTCAATGGTTCTGTGCCAGGGTGGCGAGTTTGCATTCGTATTGCTAACCGCCGCGGTAACCGCAGGCGCCGTCAGTCAGGGTGTTTCCGATCTGTTAACGTTGGTTGTGGCGCTGTCGATGGCCGTTACCCCAATTCTGCTGATCGTAAACGATCGATTTATTGAACCTCAATTTGCGGAAGTTGATACGTCAGATTTTGAAGGCCCACAAGATGAACACAATCCTGTGATTATCGTGGGTTTCGGACGCTTCGGACAAATCGTCGGTCGACTGCTGCTAGCCAATAACATTACGCCAACTTTGATAGATATCAATCCGGACCAGATTACCAGAGTCCGACGATTCGGCTACAAAACCTATTACGGCGACGTGCTTCGTGAAGACGTCCTGCATTCAGCGGGCGCTATGAGTGCAAAACTGATCGTACTTGCGATAGATGATGAAGAGACCACGACGCGCGCTTATCATATGATTCGCAGAGAGTTTCCTCACCTGAAAGTTCTGGCTCGGGTAATGGGGCGCGGTCACGCCATGGAAATGATAGACGCCGGCGTAGACGGTTTTACCCGCGAGACCTTTCATTCGGCTATGGAATTGTCGAAGCAGGCGTTGATCCAGATGGGATTCAGCGAGAAACAGGCTAAGCGCCACATGGAGATTATCAAGCACCACGATCTTGAGACCCTCAAACAACAGGTTGCGATCCGCCATGATCAGAATGCCCTGATTGCTTTTGCCAATACGGCGCGAAATAACCTACAGGAAACTTTGCGCGCCGACGACCAGGTCTACAATGACGCAGATGAACGCAGCGGCGACACCAAGTGACCCGACTGCTGGTTCTCACAACAACCTATCCGCGCTGGCGGGGAGACACTGAGCCGGCATTTGTCCACAATCTGAACAAAGAACTAACGGCAGCACATGGAGTGCACGTTCTGGCTCCAGCCTGTCGGGGTTCCGATTCAGAGGAGGTAATGGACAATGTGCATATTCATCGATTTCCCTACCTGCCATTCGGTCTTGGAACACTGGCCTACGACGGCGGCATCGTGCCAAAACTCAAAGCCAACCCATTGCTCGGCTGGCAGGTCCCGTTTCTTTTTGCCGCCATGCTGGTCGCAAGTGTGCGCATCACACGCAGGTATTCGATAAGCGTCATCCACGCGCACTGGGTCATCCCGCAAGGACTCATTGCCATAGTGACACGAAAGTTGTGTCCATCTCGTCCATCATTGCTGGTGACCAGCCACGGGGCAGATCTTTACTCGCTCAACGGAGGCCCGCTAAAAACTCTTAAGCGATGGGTGTTCACCAACTCACATGAAGCCACCGTAGTCAGTCGCGCGATGGCCCGGCACTGTCGAGACCAGCTGAACCTAAACCGACGAATTGCGGTCGAGCCCATGGGAATCGACTGTCAATCCGTTTTTATTGATCGAACCCCATGGGATCAGCGTCGCGGCATTGTCTTTGTCGGGCGACTGGTTGAAAAAAAGGGTGTTGATCTGCTGCTACGGGCATACGCAACTCTCGCGTTGGATCGAAATACCTGGCCTCTGACAATCGTCGGCGAGGGACCTGAAGCTAAAACACTTAAATCCCTGACTGCGGAACTCGGGATCGAAAACCACATCACCTTTAAGGGTGCAGTCAATGCACATGAAGTCAGTAATCTGCTCAATCAATCAAAAATTTGCGTGATGCCGTCGCGTATTGCCCGCGACGGCGACCAGGAGGGTCTGGGTCTTGTTGCTGGAGAAGCCATATCCAGCGGCTGTATCACTATCGTATCGAACCTTGACGCAATCCAGGACGTTCACAACAGTCCCACACTGCAGTTTGAAGCAGACGACTTCGAATCTCTACGCGACCGACTGGATTTTGTCTGCCACAACGAAGCCGAGGCTCGCGAAGTCAGCGCTGATCTTAAACGCGACGTAGTTGCTCGATTTGACTGGCAGGCGGTGGGTGCCCGCTATCGCAATCTCATTGCACAGATCATCACAGACGGCAACTCCACAAGCGGATGAGTCACGCACCAGCCTTCACGCAGGGTTCCGTCATGCGTCATGTCGTGGTGATGTCTTCCACGGCATCCGTAGGGCTGATGACTCTTTTCGTTGTAGATCTGGTGGATATGTATTTCCTGTCTTTGCTGGGTGAGACCGCTCTGGCGGCGGCCATTGGATTTGCGGGTTCTGTTCTGTTTTTCACGACTTCAATCAATATCGGTATCGCTATTGCTGCTGGCGCATTGGTATCACGCTCTCTGGGTGCGGAAGAAGAAGAAAGGGCGAGAGACTATGCGGTGCACACTCTGCTGTTCGGGGTCGTGGTTTCAATGCTGCTGTCCGCTGCTATCTGGTCAAATACTGAAACGGTTTTGCAATGGCTGGGCGCAAAAGGACGCGCACTTGAACTGGCAAACAATTATTTAAAAATTGTACTGCCGAGCATGTTTGTTTTGTGTCTCGGTATGACCGGTGGTGCAATACTGCGGGCTGCAGGAGATGCCAAAAGGGCGATGTACAGCACTGTTGCTGGTGGACTGGTGAATGCAGGGCTCGATCCGATTTTTATTTTTGGGTTTAACTGGGGAATCGAGGGAGCAGCCTGGGCATCCGTTGCCGCTCGCTTCACCGTTATGGCGATCGCCCTCGGCGCCGTTCATCGTGTACATCGATTGTTCACGCGATTCCGTTTCATTACTTTTCGCCAAACAATCACAACTATTCTGGGGATCTCTTTACCGGCCATGCTGACAAATGTCGCAACGCCGTTTGGAAATGCTTATGTGATGGCGTCCATTGCCGATTTTGGCGACAGTGCGGTAGCCGGCATGTCAGTGATCGGCCGGGTTATTCCTGTCGCCTTTGGTGTTGTGTTTGCGTTATCCGGCGCAGTTGGGCCGATCATTGGTCAGAACTACGGTGCGCAGAAAATGGACAGAGTGCGTCGTGCCGTGATCGATGGTCTGATTTTTGGTTCAGCGGTCGTGTTGACGGTTTGCGTGATTCTGTTTTTCGCCCAATCATGGATTGTCACTGTGTTCAGCGCGACTGGTCATGCCGCCGCATTGATTGCGTTTTTCTGCACATGGATCGCGATCAGTTTTTTGTTTAACGGCATCCAGTTTGTCAGCAATGCTGCGTTTAACAACCTTGGCGTTCCGCATTACTCAACCCTTACAAACATCGCCAAAGCGACCGTCGGCACAGTTCCTTTCGTTTTTGCGGGAGCGTTGATTGCCGGAGCCGAAGGTGTTCTGGCCGGTCGAGCGATCGGCACAGCATTAGTCGCCGTCGCAGCACTTTGGCTGTGTTTGCGCCAACTCACCAGATTGGAAAGTCACACCGATATAGAAACCAGGCAGAAGAAAAAACCATTCAACCCGAAAAATCCACTGTGGCCCCAGTCGAATACCAATGGATAATCGAATCCCTCTGCGACCAGACGCTCAATTTACCGCGGTGACACCCTAAGCTATTCTGTATCGATCAGAGATCGATCCATCCGGTCATTCATTGGAATAAATCCGTGTATCCGGATTGAAGGCCAGCCAGGCGAATGCAAAGTGAACACCCGAATCCACAGGCATCAGCTGGTCACCCGCCATTGGTCCTTTGATGGCCCGTCCAAACGCATTCCATTCCGACCCGGTCTGCTGATCCCGCAAAACCCCGTCGATCATTGAGAATCTGAGAGCGTTTTCACCACTCACGGTGTTACGCCGGAAGGCGGTAATTTCAGGCACCATTCTGGAACCGGAAATCTGCTGCGCGTCCAGAGCTGAATTAAGTTCGCCGCTTTTGAACACAACGATAGAATGCCCATTGACATCATCTTCGATTAACGATGTTTCGTCGAACAGCGAAAATGGATAAATCGTATGGTCATCGTCCATCTTCACTCCGATCACACGTTCCATTGCTGGCAACCGGCCATCAACAGGTTCTCTCAACAAAAACGGATTGTTGTCGATGTCATCGTAGCCCTGATAAGGGTTCTCTCCATAGGCACGCCGATGTCCGGTATCCCGGTTTAACACCTTGCCGTTTGGGTGCGCTTCGCGAAACGTATGAAAAGCGACAATAGATGACGGATATCGTTGCAGCGTTTTGCCCAGCTGGTCGCCCACAATCGCCTCACCGGCAAACTGCTGCCACCAGCTCTCGGTCTGTCGATCCCACATCACCAGATCACTTTTTCGCAGCAATCCGGTGGTGCCAAAATCCAGAATATTTCCATCGAGACGACGATCGAACACGATTGAGGCATTGCACAGGGGACAGAACGTGATCGAGAGCGGGACTCCCCCAACAGAATCGTTGACGATCTCATGCCAGGTCATGATTTGCAGAGGGTAGGCTCGTGCATCGTCATCGACGCTCACGACGATCACCGGCTCAGAGTCCGCAACCCACTGCTCAGCCTCAGTCACGGTATCGAAGTTTGGCGCGTCGATAGGCGGAATCCCGTCACGTGGAGGCCCGCCCGACATAATCTCGGACCATTCCACACTGGTTTGTTCAAAGTTAGTGTTTGGCCACGCATGTTTAAACATCTGCGCTGAGGCGGTACTCAAAACACCCAGCATCAAATAGCTGAACGCTAACGTGATACGGTGTTTCAACACAGTTTGAATCATCTTGACACTCCGGTAATGTGTCAAAAAGTGACTGCTCGATGCGATCTTAGTTCCCTTCCCCCTGTCCGTATCGGATAACAACCACCCCGGCCAGGGTGATGAAAGTCATACCGATAACGGTCGCCGTGTCGGGTATCTCGTGAAAAAAAACAAAACCCCAAAGCACCCCGCCAATCAGATAGCCGTAATCGAAGATAGACACCAGCGACGCGGGAGCCCGCTGGTAGGCCATTGCCGACCCTATACTGCCGATCATGATCAGTCCGGCCAGTGCCAGCATCAGTGCAGAGGTTCCTGACGTGAGCGCTGACCATTGTCCGAACAGGAACTTATGCTGACTTTTCACAGATTCCGGCAGAATATCCGCAAACGAAAACAGGGTGATCAAGAGGCCGATCAGTACAAAGGCCAGATGGAGCGCCATCGACAATCCCAGCGGATTGCATTGCTGACAATGTGCGCGCGTTATCACCATTGCGCCGGCATAGCAGATCGCTGAAATCAGCGGCAGCAGCACATAGGCGTTAAAACCACTGGTCTCTGGTCGGACAATGATGAGCATGCCAACGAACCCTATGCCGATTGCTACCCAGCCCAGCTTTCGAATCGGTTCCTTTAAAAATATCGCGGCCAAAAGACAGATAAACAGTGGCAGGGTGTAGAACACTGCCGCGGCTGTAGACAACGGAACACGTTGCAACGCGATGTAGTAGGCGACCCACATGGTTACCAGAAGGACGCTTCGCAAAACGATCCATCCTGCAGAGCCAACGTTAATTGACAGGCCTTGTCGAGTTGCGCGACCCAGTATCCATAACAGTGCCAGCACCAGCATTGATCGGAGCACAAACAATTGTGACAGTGAGAACTGAACACTGAAAGCCTTGATCAAAGCATCACCCAGCGACAGCGCCAGCACACTGGCCAACACTGCCGATATTGCCAGCGCGATATTGTCCGACGAGGCTGTTTTAGTCATCTGTTTATCTTCGTTATCTACCCGGTAGCCCTCACCATCCAGAAACCAATCGGGACTGATTCGTCCGCAAGCATCACATGGATGTCATTGCGATTCTACGACCTGAATCATTTATGCGCGATGCAAAAGACGTCGCTTTTCGCATGGGGTATAGTCAGGTTCCTGTCAAATCCACTTTGTCGAATAATGTCTGCTGATAGCGAGGAAAACCTGATTGACGTTACCGTCCATCTGCACGACCTTGAACCGATCGAGTTTTGCTCGCCGATAGATCATGAAGTTCTGACCATGCTTTGCAGAGAGCTGGGCTCGCCAAATGTAGAGATCGAAAAGATACTGCATCTGAGTGTGATGAGTGATGATGGCCCCACCAATCTCTACATTCCCAAATCCGCGCTGAAGGCAATCGAAACCTCTGATCCGTTACCTGCGGAGCACTTCCAACCTGTATCAACACGAGCAGAGCTCACTGGAGAGGAACATTTCCCCGCAGACTGGATTAACTGGGTGCACCATAATCTGGAGATCAAAGCTGACAAGGACAGCATGCATGACACCATGGTCAGCAGCGGATTTCCGTCAGAACGGGTTTGCGATCTCCTGCAGCACACCCCTACCCGACCGTTTCTGGTGCAGAACCATCCGGACAAAGAACAGATCACCCCAAAGACCGATCTGACGACAAAGGGCTTGACGCCTTATGAAAGTGAATACGTCGAAATGTACACATGCAGTCAGTTCCTGACTGCAGCGGAGTGTAAAGAAATTGAAGCCCTGACTGTCGACAAATTCACCCGTTCACGAGTGGTTGGAGTTGACGGTGCGGATCAACGCAGGACCAGTCACTCCGCCACCCTGATCGCAGACTTTGACGACATGAACCTGGCGGCAAGGATTCAACAGCGTATATCTGAAATCGTCGATCTGGATCTGGCTCATCTCGAGCAGCTTCAATCACAGCGATACGAAACAGCCGAGTTCTATCAGCCTCACTATGACTATTTCAGCAATGAATTCCCGACCTATCAGGATCCGCGCGGCGTTGTTAGAAAAGGTCAGAGATTGTGGTCATGCATTGTATACCTGCGAGATGCGGAGAAGTGTTCCGGTACACAGTTCAATCGCCTCAATATCGAAATGACGCCCAATCAGGGCGATATGTTCATCTGGCGAAATCTCTACCCAACGGGCAAGCCCAACCCGTACACCATGCACCAGGGGCTTCCCGTAGGCGAAAAGACCAAGTTCATTCTGACTCAGTGGGTCAGGACAGATCTGGAGACCGTGTCCGCGGACTGACGCGCTTCCCCAGAATATACGTGTCTCTGACGACGCGGTCGTCGCCGAGCATCATTAATGCAAACAGTTTTTCCGAGACTGATTTGCACTGTTCAAATCGCCGTGCAAGCAACGGCGTTGACTGCGGGTCAATAACGATGAAGTCGGCTTCTAAACCCGGTGCAAAATGCCCGATCCGATCAGCAATATCCAGCGCTCTGGCACCGCCCAGCGTCGCCATATAAAACGCAGTTTCCGGCGACATATTAGACTCTCTCAGTTGCTGAATCTTGTACGCTTCATTAATTGTTCTGAGAATCGAAAAGCTGTCGCCACCACCGACATCGGTACCCAGACCCACCTTCACCTGATTCGACAGGGCGGTCTTCATCGGGAACAAACCACTTCCGATGAACAGGTTTGACGTCGGACAATGTGCAACACTGGAATTCGTTTCCGCAAGTCTCATCCAATCACTGTTTTCGAGATGAATCGCGTGTGCGAACACTGAACGAGGGCCCAGCAGGCCGTAGTGGTCGTAAACATCCAGGTAGCTGTTTCTGGACGGAAACAATTTTGCGACCCACTTGCATTCTTCACGGTTTTCAGCGAGATGGGTATGAAGATAAACGCCGGGGTTCTCATGCAGCAATCGACCGGCAGCGGCCAGTTGATCTTCGGAACTGGTGGGTGCAAAACGTGGTGTCACGGCATACTGTAAACGGTCGACGCCGTGCCATTTTTTTATCAGATCGAGAGAATCGATATAGCCGGAATGCGGAGAATCCCGCAGGTAATCCGGGGCATTGCGATCCATCAGGACCTTGCCGCAGATCATACGAAGATTCCGTTCTCGGGCGGCCTCAAAAAATGACTCCGCAGATTGTTTGTGTACCGTGCCAAACACAAGCGCTGTCGTTGTGCCATTCGACAGCAGTTCATCGAGAAAAAAATCAGCTTCTGCACGGGCGAATTCGGCGTCGCCGAATCTGGCTTCGTACGGAAATGTGTGTTGCTCCAGCCAATCAAGCAAACGGGTTCCGTAAGCAGCGATCACACCGCATTGCGGATAGTGCACATGGGCATCGATCATTCCCGGAATCAGGATTCCATTGGTATGTGTGACCGTATCCTCAGCAAGAAACCGGCGTCCCACCTTATCGCTGTACTCACCGACCTCAGCAATCATCCCCTGCTCGACGATCAAGTATCCTTAAGGGATATGTTCGACGACTTCACTACCATGATGATAGGGATCATCACGACAATGCAGCAGCGCGGCTCGGTGCAGCTGGGTAGACATGGAACTGGTATGAAAAATAAAATTGAATTATGACGAAACTAAACCAATGTGTCAGGTGGCTGGCCGTTAGTGGCAGACTACTATCGACATAAAACCGTATGGATTTGCTTAATACTACCTCCGAAACAGAGTGCACAACACTCTTATCTCAGTGTTGTGCCAGTCATCGCTGGGTGGCTGCAATGCTGGCTATGCGTCCATACCATTCGCCGGCAAGTGTCCTGGATGCTGCCGAAGACTGCTGGCACAAACTGGAGGAAACAGACTGGCTGGAAGCTTTCGACGCGCATCCAAAGATTGGTGATCCGGACTCACTGAAGCAAAAGTATCGCGATACTCATTCGATGGCCAAAGGAGAACAGTCTGGTGTCGATGCGGCAAGCGAATCAGTGATTGAGGCGCTGGCCGACGCCAATCAACAATACGAAGGCAGATTTGGCTTTATATTTATCGTCTGCGCAACAGGAAAGTCAGCCGCGGAAATGTTGCATTTGCTAAACCAGCGACTGAACAATGCGCGAGACCAGGAGCTTCAGATTGCCGCCGCAGAACAGCTCAAAATCACCCTGATTCGACTTGAAAAACTGACAAATCCATCATGAGCCAAATCACCACGCACGTACTCGACACCTCAAAGGGATCTCCAGGCGAAAATATCAGGGTAGAGCTCTATGTCCGGAATTCGGCGCAATGGTCATTGCTTGCAAGCGACACGACTAACAGTGACGGACGAATTGATTCCTGGTCTTTGCCGGAACCGCTGGCAGCGGGTGTTTACAAACAAAGATTTTATACACGGGACTACTTTGCGTCGCAAAACACCTCCACGTTCTACCCGGAAATCGACGTCCAGTTTGAGATCAGCGGAGACGGTCAGCACTATCACGTTCCACTGCTACTTAACCCCTTCGGGTATTCAACCTATAGAGGCAGTTAAATTCAGCTTCAATTTGGTCGACTTTAATACCTAATTTATTAAATGTGCCAACTAACTGGCTGTTTTTGATAGGTTCGAGTGATCTGAATTTTCACCCCCTTCGAGCTTGGCAATTTTGGTAGCATAATCGGCTCATTTACTTTGTATGAAACCACTGCTTTTGGAGAAAATTAGCGCCATGTCTAAACGATTATTGTTGAAATCAGCACTCGCTGGAGCCCTCTCTCTTTGTCTTGGATTTACCGCTCAGGCGGACGAGACCAAAGTTGGGTTTGTGTATGTTGGCCCTGTGGGTGACCACGGATGGACCTATCGCCATGATAAGGGTCGGCAGTCAGTTGAAGAAGAGTTGGGTGTTGAAACGACGTATGTCGAGAGCGTTGCGGAAGGTGCCGATGCTGAGCGGGTAATTCGAAAGCTCGCTTCTGAAGGCCATAACGTCATTTTCACAACCTCGTTTGGGTACATGAACCCGACCCTTAAAGTGGCGAAGCAGTTTCCAAACGTCAAATTTGAGCACGCAACCGGCTACAAGCGTGCGGACAATCTAAGCACCTATTCGGGTCGATTTTACGAGGGACGGTCGGTGATCGGAACCATAGCGGGCCACATGTCGAAGACCGGAATAGTAGGTTACATTGCATCTTTCCCGATTCCCGAAGTGATTCGAGGTATAAACGCATTCACGCTGGCGATGCGAAAAGTCAATCCGGACGCTGTGGTCAAAGTGGTCTGGGTGAACTCGTGGTACGACCCAGGTAAAGAGGGCGATGCAGCGAAAGCACTGATCGATCAGGGCGCAGATATCATCACCCAGCACACCGACTCACCGGCACCTCTTCAGGTTGCCGAACAACGCGGTGTCTTTGCGTTCGGTCAGGCGTCGGATATGAAGGCATTTGGTCCAAACAGTCAGCTCACGGCCATTATCGATGACTGGGGTCCCTACTATGTTGCGCGCGTTAAAGCGGCGATGGAAGGAAACTGGGAATCCATTGACACGTGGGATGGATTTGGCCCGGGTATGGTTGTGATGGCGCCGTACGGCGATGCCGTTCCGGCTGACGTTCGCGCAGCGGCTGATGCAGTGCGTGATGGCATTACCAACGGCACCATGCATTCATTTGACGGCCCGATCAAGAATCAGGCGGGAGAAGATGTGATTGGTGCCGGCGAGCGACTGGATGATGGGGTTCTTCTGGGAATGAACTACTATGTTGAAGGCGTTCAGGGCGAGATTCCCCAGTAACCTGTAGCAATTCACGCAATGCAAAATGCCGCGCATTGCGCGGCATTTTTTATTTCATAACCACAATTGACGTCAGTTCCAGACATCAGTGCTCAGGTACCGTTCTCCGGTATCTGCGAGCATGGCCAGCATATTCTTGTTCCTAAACTCCGGATGCGCTGCGAGTCGAAGCATACCGGCAGTCGCCGCTCCGCAGGAGATACCGCAGAAAATACCTTCATTTTCAGCCAGAGCACTGGTCGTTGAATAGGCTTCCTCCGTTGAGATTTGCAATATGCGGTCATAGGCGCCGGTATCGAGTGTATCCGGAATGAAACCGGGTGCTGTACCCATAATCTTGTGCTTGCACGCAATGCCCTGCGAAAGAATCGGTGAATCCGCTGGTTCCGTCGCAACAACAGTCAAATCCGGAACCAGAGGTCGCAGAAACCTGGCAATTCCGCTAATTGTACCTCCGGTGCCTGTGGTGCAGATTACCGCATCGAGCTGCTCACCAAAATCATTGAAGATTTCCCGAGCCGTGCGCTCATGGGCAGCCGGATTGGACGGGTTGTAATGCTGCCCAACGAAAAAATATCCGTGTTCCGCGGACAGTCTTCTGGCCTCTTCGATAGCGCCAACCGTTCCTTTCTCAGCCGGGGTCAAAAGCACTTCCCCGCCGTACGCCTGCAGTATTTGTTTCCTTTCCCTACTCATGTCTTCAGACATCACGAATATTGCGCGGTAACCTTTGACCGCAGCGACCATAGCCAGACCAATGCCTGTATTGCCGGACGTCGGCTCGATAATAGTATCTCCGCTTTTGAGGACACCGTCACGCTCGGCGTCTTCGATCATGCGAATTGCCGGTCTGTCCTTAACGGAACCACCGGGATTAAAACTCTCGAGTTTGACCCAGCAGGCTGCCTCTAATCCTTGAGCCAGCCGGTTCAGTTTAATGACCGGTGTGCTGCCAATTGTTTCCAGTATATTGTCGTATTTCATTGTGAGACTGCTATGGTGAACTGCACTCGACAATAACTGGGGGCTGAGCCGCACCGAAAAAACCCGTAGAGTTATCGCGCCTGCAATTCCCTGGCAATTTGATACATTTCTCTCTGATTGCCTGTGTTGATGAAATATCTGACCTCAAATTCACCTAACGCAATCGCACGTACGTCCAATAGTGAGAATTGCCGTCATCGGTATAGGGAGCATCCCGCAGGTTGTCGACCAGCTTTATGCAACCTTCTTCGATAAAACGATCGTTCGCAAGCTGGTACTGACTGTCGTCGTAGTACAGAGTTCGAGTGCTGACAACAACCAGTCCGCCGACTTTAACCATCGCAAGAAGATTGAGTAATGATTCGGGCGGCACATGGCCACAGGTAAATACACCACAGCATGTAATCGCATCGTACCGCTGAAGCCATTCAGACCGGGGAGGCAGAGTAATATCCACCTCCCCCCATAGTCTGCGGTACACGCCGCGCTCTCTCGCCACTTCCACCATCTCCGGAGTCAGATCGCTGCCCTCCAGGTTGTGATAACCCCTCCCATGCAACTCTTCACCTACCAGACCCGTTCCACATCCGGCATCGTGAATCATTATGTCTCGATTGCCAAGGTCTATGCTGATAGCACTATCCGGCGGCGCGTTTAACAGACACTCCGAAGTAATGCGGGCTGCACTGTAACTGGCTGACGCGACGTCGCTGTCGTAGGCATCAGCCCACTGCCGGTAGTAATGCTTTATGTGTTCGGGATCACCATCAAGGCTCAGTCCACCCCGGATAGCCGGATGCCGTCCGGACTCGCTTTCATCGCTCATTGGTCTCATTCATTATCACAGGTGGCGAAAAGCTTAGCAGATCGACGCCGGCCAAAGGAACTTCTAGAGTCCATCAGATGCAGCGCACAAAAAATCTCGCTAAACGGAAGCACTAATGATCCTGACGGTGAAGGATACTTGCCGGGCACGGCCATTAAGAACTTGGCTCGCGATATAGAATGGTTATCATTAAACAATAGCGTATCAGTTTCATACTAGTGTCCATCTGGATTTACACCGCTGCTCTGATTGCCGTTGCCATATGGGGCGGATCGCCGATTGCGGCAAAGCTCGCCGTTGAATCGATTGACCCGATCGCAGTATCGGTGTTACGAACGGTGATCGCCGGAGCCATTGTGTTGCCGATAGCACTGTTGCTTTCAATCCAGTTGCCCGGGAACAGAACCCAGTGGACTCTGCTGCTGATAACCGGTTTCAGCGGTTTTGTGGTGTTCGCTTTTTTACTCACTATCGGGGTGGCCATGACGTCCGGCAGTCACGCCTCCATGATCCTGGCGTCACTGCCGTTGACTACAGGTGCTATTGCTCTGATTTGGGATCGAATGAAACCCTCGGTGCTTTGGGTGACCGGATGTACCATAGCACTCTGCGGAGAGGCCCTGCTGATTTTTTCGGAATCCGGAAGCACTGCCACATCGAGTATTGAGGGTGACCTGATTATATTTTTTGCGAATGCCTTTGCCTCACTGGGATATGTCTGCGGCGGCAGGTTGCAGCAAGAAGGCTACCCTTCCGTTGCCACAACATTCTGGGGGGTGTCAATCTGGGCTGTTCTGCTATTACCCCTGCTGCCATTCACGGTAGACCTTTCAGAGATATCCGGTGCGTCCAAATCATCGATTCTGGGTCTACTGTACCTGACCGTTGGCGTCACAATTGTCGCCTACGTATTCTGGTACTGGGCGCTGGGCAAAGGAGGAATTGCCCGGATCGGCTCATTTCAATTTCTCCAACCAGTAACGGGAGTGATTGCCGCCAGCTGGTTGCTGCATGAAAGCGTTGATGTGAGTTTTGTTCTGGCCTCAATACTGGTTTTGGGCGGCGTATGGCTTGCCCTAAAATCAAAGTAGACCTAACGAATCAATAACAACACGATCATGTCTGATATCCGCGCCGTTTTTTTTGATGTGTTTGGAACCCTGGTGGACTGGCGCACAAGCGTTGTTCAACAAGGCCCAAAAATTACCTTTGGGAAAAATACGGAGATCGATTGGGAGCAATTTGCGGACGAGTGGCGGGGTATGTACCAGCCGTCAATGGAAAGTGTCCGGAGTAATTTGCGTGACTGGGTAAGCCTGGACACGTTGCATCGTGAAAGTCTGAACGTTCTGATCAAGCGTCATGGGCTGACTGCACTCACAAAATACGAAATAGAGGAACTCAATCGAATCTGGCACCGCCTGATACCCTGGCCGGATACTGTCGACGGTCTACATAAGATCAGGCAGCATTACATCATCGCGCCGATGAGCAATGGGAATATTGCGCTGATGACAAATCTCTCCAAACATTCCGGATTGCCCTGGGACGTCATTTTGGGTGCGGAAATCGCCCGCCAGTACAAGCCTCGACCCGAGGTGTATCTGGCGGGTGCATCAGCGCTTGACCTTCAGTGCAGTGAATGCGTGATGGTTGCAGCACATAACGACGACCTTCGCGCTGCCCGCAAGATTGGTTTCAAAACCGCTTTTATTCCACGGCCAACGGAATACGGCCGCGATCAGAAAACCGATCTTGAGGCAGAGGAGGCATGGGATTTCACTGCTGCTAATCTGCTCGATCTTGCAAACCGCCTGAAAGCCTGAATTCACGTTCATGTCCTAACGGTATTCGCTTATGCGAAATGACCATCGGGCCACGGTGGTGTCCGCGCATATAATTGGCCCATCAGTTAACGGGAGCGCGCGCAATGTCAAATGCAGATCATATCTGGAAGTGCCTGATAGAAAATCAGGTCGATAAAGTCACCTATCTTCCCTGCAATAAGCTGAATGCATTAATTCAGGCCAAACCTGAAACCATGGAAATCTGGGATATCACCAAGGAGTCGGTGGGTCTCGGTCTGTGCTTTGGTCGCAGTCTGGCGGGCAAACGAACGGCAATGATGATTCAGAACACGGGGCTGGGCAACCTGATTACCGAGTTGTACACCATGCAGAAGCTGTATCAGGAGGCGCTGCCGATTTTTGTCTCCTGGCGCGGCTATTATCAGGAACCCATCGAGGCGCAGATTATCTTTGGGAGTAAGGTGGAAAGTCTGCTGGATGCCATTGATGTCGAGTATCAGATTCTCAAGAGCTCCGAGGACATCGAAAACCTGTCAGACGATCTGAACACGGTGTTCGAACAGAACAAAGTCAAGGTTTACCTGATATCTCCCGAATTATGGGAGACCAACAGTCCTGATTTTCATGTCTTTGGTCACCCGAGAATTGCACCGGTTCAGACAGAAGCCGATGGTTACAGTGGTGAACCCACTCTTAATCGAATCGGTGCCATTGCCGAAATTATGAGCACCGTAGGTGACGAAGATGTCGTGGTCTCCCAGATCGGTTTCCCGTCCAAAGAGGTGTACAACACTCGCGACCGGGACCTGAATTTTTACATGCTGGGTGCGCTTGGGTCCGCCACCGAGGTGGGGATTGCGCTAGCCGCAGAGTTACCAGATCGCAAGGTATTCGTTATCGACGGTGACGGCTCGTTTATCTTCAATCCCAACCAGCTCATTGATCTTGCAACAATGGGGTCCCCGAATCTCTCTGTAATCTGTCTTGACAACGGCAGCTGGGGCTCCACTGGAAATCAACCGACACTGACCTCTCAGGGCATGAATCTGACAGCTATGGTCAGATCGATGGGCCCTGTCAGCACGTGCATGACCGACGACGCCGCACGACTGCACGGCGCGATTCGAGACAACGTCTCGTTTATCCACTATATGATTCAGGCGGGTAATGACAAGGTAGGGGGCGAAATTCCGCTAAAAGCTCTCGAAATCAAAAATCGATTTATGGCTGCGCTCCAGTAATTGCCCGGCCGGGTTAATATCGGCCGTTCGGAACAACTCAGCTGCAATAACATGACCGAACGGCACCCGGCCAACACGCTGCCGGTCTTTAATCTGGATTCATGGGAATCTCTTAGTCCCGATAACCGGCAAGCTCTGGCGCGAGAATTAGGTCTCGTATGTCACGAGCTGGGTTTTTTCTATCTGCAGTCCGATGGTTTTGATGCGCTGCAGCGAGATGTGCAGCACCAAATGGAGCGATTTTTCTCTCTCCCGGATTCCGTAAAGACGACACTCGACAAAACTCACTCCCCCCAGTTCAGGGGCTGGGATCGTCTGGGCGCCGAAAAAACCAATAATCTTCAGGACTATCGCGAGCAACTCGATATCGGTCCGGAGAGAGATCCCATTGAATGTCCTACGCACTATTTTCAGCGCTTGGTTGGTCCAAACCAGTGGCCGCAGGAAAATGAACTGCCGGGATTCCGCGCTTCGGTTAAAAACTACATTAACTGCATGGATCAAATCGCGAGTCGCCTTCTGGACGTTATGTCTGTTGCGCTGGGATTCGATCTTTCTTACCTGCGCAATACATTTGGCAATGATCCCTGCCCCTACCTGAAACTGATTCGATATCCGGAGTCTGAAAGTGGGACTCAGGGTGTTGGCACCCATAAGGACTCCGGGTATCTGACACTGTTGCTTCAGGACGATGTTGGTGGCCTACAGACTCAGGATGCGCAGGGTAACTGGTTTGATATCACTCCGATTCCCGGCACTCTGGTGGTTAACGTCGGTGAGCTGATGCAGATGGCAACAGCGAATTATTTTGTCGCAGCACCCCATCGAGTGATCAGCCCGACCGCAACAACACGCTACAGCTGCGCCTACTTCCACAGCCCTGATCTAATGACGCCGCTCGAAGTATTGCCTGTCAGCTCCGAAATTTTATCGACTGTCGCAAACAGTGTTGCGCACACCAATGCCGGCATCATGGCGTCAAAAATGGAGATGGAACGAGGCTCTGACCCCCTTCAATCAACGATGACACATACTCTTTTTGGGGAGAAGTACTGGGAGCGATGGGTCAGAAGCTATCCCGACATCGCCAGGAGTTTTCACGGTGACCTTTGATTTGAGGATCTGTTTCAGTTTAGGATTCGGCTGGGTTCAAAATCCATATTCCTATAACCATAACTCTCCCTGAATCACCCCATAGTGAAAATCAATCATCTATTCTCTTATACTGCTGTGCAGTTTATCTTACTGCTCGCACTGTCGCCAGGAATCACTCGCGCTGAAGTATTCAACGTCCCCTGCTCACCCAGCGATCTCAACACGACATTCGGAAATGCTTCAATCAATGGAGAAGCTGATATTGTTAATCTCGCTGAAAATTGCACCTACACGTACACGACATCATTCGACGGAGAAGCCGCCACCGCTATTTTTGGTCCACTCGTAGTCAACGGCAACGGAGCGACCATTGAACGAGACCCGAGCGCACCCCAGTTCAGGATATTTAACATTGGCGGTGACGGTACGGTGACGCTCAATGACCTCACCATTCAAAATGGTCACGCCCCTGATGGAACAGGCACTGCGGGGGCATCAGGTGAGACCGGTGGCGCGATAAGAATGTTCGAGTCACTTGAACTCAATAGAACGGTCGTCCGGAACAATCGCTCCGGAAGCGGTGCAAGCAACATTAATGGCGGCGGCGGATTTGGCGGCGTTGGCGGCGCCATTGAAGTCTGCGAAGGCTGCTCGCTCTTCATCACTGATTCCACGTTCCAAAATAACCAGACGGGTGCCTCCGGCAGCGGTTCCGAAGGAGCCGGCCCAGGATTTCCTGGTCTTGGCGGTGCCATTTATATCAGCTCGGCGACCAGTGGGCCCACCTCACTACTGACTGTTTCCAGATCCCTATTCGAAAACAATTCAGTCGGTGAAATCGGATTTGGAGACGGATCCGGAATCTTTCCCCGTGGCGGCGCCATCTATAGTTTGGACGCAATTCTTGATATTACCAACACGACGTTTTCAGGAAATTCGGCTGCCGACGGGGCGGCGATCACCTCTTTTGCAGATGATGCAGGTTCTTTATCCCTGCAATTTGTCAGTGTGGTCGACAATGTCGGCGACAATGCAATCGAATACGGAAGCGATACACAGGCTCCATTAATTGCGCACTCAATATTCCGCAACGGCGCCTCTGTCGATTGTCGAATAATTGACAGTGCAAGCTTTAATGCGCTATCCGTATACAATCTGTTCGAGGACAGCACATCCGACGATGCGTGTGACATGAGCAACACAAATAACAATGTGCTCAATGCAAACTTACCGCTGAGTCCATTAGCTAAGAACGGCGGGCGCACAAAAACCCATGCATTGCTGGACGGCAACGACGCCATTGACCGTGGACCGATAAATTTCACTGCGGTCACCACGGATCAGCGTGGAGTCCGGCGACCCCAGTTCTCGTTCCTGTCCATCAATGATCGACCGGATAGTGGAGCTTTCGAAACCACACCCGGTTTTTTCCGGTTGAACAACAACGTGGAACTGCCAAACGAGGAGATTGAGACCCCTACCCAGGATAACTACATTGCTATTTATCTGGATGCGGGTGAGTCAGTAGAAGCACGTATTGAATTTACTCACGCCTTCGGAGATCTGGATATGCATCTCTATCGTAGAGACAATCTGAGTTCGTTTATCGATAGCTCAGCGGGGATTTTCGATTCGGAAACCATTGAATTCACAGCGGACGAGTCTGGTGAATACTGGATTCGCGTGTTCGGATTCGCCGGCGCCACAAATAACTACTCCATGACCATTTCTTTCGACAGAGTTCTCACCTGTTTCGTGGTTCAGACCGCCGCCAACGCGCGAGTGCCGATCTGCTTTTAGTCACGGTTGCCAGGTTTCGCCTGACTACTCAGTGCAACTCAACTTACCCTTGAATACGCGTGCCTGAAATCTGATTAGGGAAATAGTCCTCGCAGTTCCCTTCACGATAGACGTCGGCCGTCGCGCAATGGAGCCCACCTCCGAAGGGATAGGCATCCCGAAACTCCACAGGAATAACTTCCATGCCCAACTGATCCATCTGCTCCATTTGATTGACCTCGGATGCCTCGACAACGACCGTTTTGTGATCGATCACCAGGCAATTCATTGACAGCCACACGCTGGAATAACACAGTGGGGGTGGCGTGGTATGCGAAGGTTGTGCAGCATCGACAATTTCCCAGTCATTTGCTTCGAATATCTTGCGCTGGTCCTCGGGCAGCTTCCGATTCGGATTGTTGATAATTAAACCCGGTCGCAACGGCACGAATGTCGCATCGATGTGGATGGGATAAGGATCGCCCGGAAAGTTGACCGAGTGCACCCGGTGGTTTGGGAAATGTCGCTGCAGCCACTGCATGGCTCGCCGGTTGGTTGTCAGCCCGTGCTGCACAAATAGGTCTTTACCCAGACGGCAAACGTCAGCGGCGTCGAACAGAGGCTCGTTTTCATTGGTGACAAAATCCAGATTGGCGGTGCGTTCCAGCCGCTCTTCGATTGTGATGTCGTCAAAATAGCCCGCTTTGTAGGAATCCGGTCCAAGTCGGGGGCGTGGCGCCTGTTCCCAGCGGAAGTTGGGATCTTCGTCAAAGTACTTCTGCATCAGGTCGTGGTACGCCAGATACTCAAAGTATCGACAACGAAATGACATCGCAGCACTCAGAATTTCGTTTCCAACTGTCAGCAACACATCGCGCGGCGGCATGCAGCCGAACTGGGAGGCGGTTGAGAAATCCGGTGTAATCACCGCCTGATTCCACTGAATGGGCGTGGGACGATCAACCTTTACGCCCCGCGCTTCCAAAACTGATACCAGATTGTCCAACTGGGCATTAGCCTTCTCGACCGTTTCCAGTGGTCGCGGACCCCACATGCCCCGCATATCGCTGTCGTCAGGAATTTTTGCTTCAGTTGCAGGTTCGTTGGGTGGAATGCAGGTATGATCCGCTCGCCCGACAATAATGTGTTTAAGCGGATCGAACTCGTTCCAGGAATTGACGACAGTGGCGGTCATGGCGATGTCTGGGGATTTTTTTGGGCGCGGTAATATAGTCCAGAAGTGACGTGCTGAGAACCTTTTAGAACTCCAAAATTGACTGATTCCTCGAAATCCTCATACCCAATGATTTCAGCAACACACTGGCCTGCTGTGTTTGCTGGAATGTTTTCAGGGATGATTTTCGGGATTTACTGGATCATTCTCCGCGGTCTTGAGACTTACGGTTTCACTGGCATTCAGGCGGTAATGGTTTTTAATCTGGTGCCCACTGCGTTTCTGCTGCCGTTTCTGGTCTGGCGGTGGCGAAGCTACCTGCCGGGTCGGTGGCGGCTGCATTTGGGCGCATTCCTCTTTGGCCTCAGCTATGTGATGTACGCGGCTTCATTTTTATATACGGAAGTCGTTAAGGTCATTGCGTTGTTTTACATTCTGCCGATCTGGGGCTTTCTATTTGCACGGATATTCATCAAAGAACCGATTACCCCTATTCGATGGCTGTCGATGGCGATGGCATTTTCGGGTCTGTACATTCTGTTTGCCCAAAATAGTGGCCTGCCCATGCCGCAAAATTCCGGCGACTATCTGGCGTTGATTGCGGGAGTCACCTGGGCCAGTGCTTCACTGGTGATTCTGACAGACAAACCGGACCCTGTTTCCTATTCGCTCGGATTCTTCTTCTGGTCGTCGCTGATTTCGGTTTTGTTTTTTCTCCTGGTCCTTCCAGACGGATCGACCGAATTCTTTAGTTTGAACGCAGTTCGCTCGCTGCCATGGTGGATCATCCCGGTAGCACTGCTGATTCTGATTCCTGCAGGATTTTGCGCAGTCTACGCTCCCAGTAAAATCAATCCGGGCGTGGTAGGCCTTTTGTTTATGACCGAGGTGAGCGTCGGTGTAGTGACGGCCGCACTATTGGCGAATGAACCCTTCGGGATTCGTGAAATTACCGCGGTGATACTAATATCAGTCGGTGGCCTGGCAGAACCCTTTTCTAATCTGCGCCGTAAACCTGTACATCGGTCGTGATGCGGATCAGTTATCCACTATCTTGAGTTTTAGTGCGACGGTCACGCGCAAACCACCGAAGTATCGACTCGGTGCATGTCCGACATGCGGGATTCTGGAATCGAAAAAAACGCCACGGTTGGGTTTTGGCTGCACAGCTGTTTTTATCTCACCATTTTCGTCAAAATACACCGTCTCACCCTGCCAGATTTGTTGCCACTCCGGCATCGGGTAATACAACAGGGTGTAACTGCCGGCCCGCGTGTCGTCTGCGTGGACCTGCCCACCTAGGCCATAGGTGTGGCCGTTGGCGTATTGACGGATAACCTCGAGGGGTTTGTTTATCACTCCCTCACACTTGGGTTTCGCCACCCGCCACAGTTCATCACACGCCTCATTGCCATTAAGGTCCATTACCCAGAAGGATTGGGTGACCTGCTGAGCATTGGAATTGGAACTATGACCAAACGACCAGCGATCACTGTTGCAGGCGCTCCAAAGTGACTCGCGTGTCGAATCCGTAAGCAGATCGTTAAGTAGGGCAATTAACATGCGGATTCACACATCAGCCCACATACGATACAAATTCTGATAGGTCTTGTACGCCAGATCCGTGGTGGCATCATCCGGCGCATGCTTATGCAATGCGTTTTGCATCTGACGCAGATCAATCAACACTTCACGCTTGTCCGGGTCCTTGATAAAGCTCTGGATCCAGGTGACAGCCACCAGACGTTCACCTTTAGTGACGGGCTGAACTCTGTGCACCAGATTGGCGTTATACACAATCGCGTCACCGGCCTGAAGCTTGGCCTGCTGCTGTCCATAGGGCGTGATCACTGATAACTCACCACCTTCATAATCATCCGGATTGTTCAGAAAAACAGTGCATGAAATATCCGTGCGCATGGAATGAGGCTGATTCATCACGGCGTTGTCGACATGGTAGCCGTACTCCATTCCCGGCAAATAGCGTGCAAAAAGTGGTGTATTGATAGCCTTGGGAAATGTTAACTGGCGGAACGCCGTATTGTCAGTCAAACCCGTGCTGATGATGTCACTGAGCCGAGCCGCTTCCTGCGTACCCTTTCGAAGCTGCAAGTTACTTTTAACTCGGGATGCACGATAACCGGCGGTCTGTTTACCGTCCTGAAACTCGGCTTTTGACAGCAGTGCAAAAACTTCTTCAATCTGGGCGCGCCCGAGCACTCCCGTCAAACCAGCAAACATTAGAAGGGACGATACAAACTAATTAGTTGCAGATAATAACGACCGATCCGTCGCCAACGTGACCACGTTCACCGTCAAAACCGCCGCCCTCAGCGCCCCCGCCAGGTTCACCCCCATCTCCGCCTCGAACGCCGTTAGGAGAACCCTCACCGGGATTGCCACCTTCATCGCCTTCCCCGGGACCACCGCCCTCGGCACCTTCACCGCCTGCGCCAGAACCACCGCCGCCACCGCCCGGTGCAGCAAAGGAACCTGAGGCACCAACCAGGATAGTCCCTCCGTTGACGACACCGGAAGCGCCACC
>JBCCGE010000019.1:0-44954 GCA_039029455.1 Pseudomonadota bacterium
GGAGCGAAGCGGCGCTGTTCGATCATACAAACCTACGGGACACCGTCACGTTGCGGAAATGCATATGTCGCTCGGTGTCACATCCAACATTGCATTCTCAGCGACTTCCATAGAAATGGTCCGCGGAATCCTCGCGACCTGCCATGTGTTTCTGAATCGCGAAGTCACGGAAAAAGACATCTGGAAAATCTATCGCGACGCATACAGCAACGAGCGCTTCGTACGAATCGTAAAAGAACGCAGCGGAATTTACCGATACCCCGAACCCAAGCTTCTCGCCGGAACCAACTATTGCGACATCGGCTTTGAAAGAGACCCGCACAGCAATCGTCTGGTGGTGATCAGCGCGATCGATAATCTGATGAAAGGCGCAGCCGGACAGGCGACTCAGGCCTTCAATCTGATGCACGGCTTCGAAGAGGATACTGCGCTGGGCTTTGCCGGTCTGCATCCAGTATAGACGCGATGTGCAGAATTCTGCTTCTGGATGACCCGTCGGGTGTTGATCCGAATCAGTGGATGCATCACTTTCGCCATATCAGTCAGAACAGTCGCGAATTTCAGGGCCACGGCTGGGGGTGTGCGTGGCTCAACGACAGGGATGAATGGCAAATCTATCGCGACATCCGACCAGTATGGGAAGATCTGAAATCAGATTTTCCGCAAACCCGTCGTTTTCTCGCCCACGCCAGAAGTGCATTTCGTGACGAAGGTATCGTTGTGGAAAATAACATGCCGTTCAGTGACGGAGACAATGTTTTCATTTTTAACGGTGAGTTGCGCGGTGTCAGGATCAAGGCCGACGGACGCATCGGAGCGGAGAAAATATTCAACTACATTCGCCGACTGCACAAGGGAGACTGGACAGACACCGTGACAAGAGCCACATATATTATTGACAAACGAACTCGCTATATCCGCGCGATGAACTTCTTTCTGGCCAGCCGTGACGATGTCCAGATTTGCAGCTGGTTCAATGAAGAAGCGGAATACTTCCAACTCCAGAGAACGCGCTCAGATACAACTCAGATCATTTGCTCAACTGCATTTGACCGCGACGCACTCATCTGGGAATCAGTCGCCAACTTCTGCGTTCAATCTCTGAACTGATACAGCCATGATTATTGTAAAAATAGGCGGTGGCGCCTCACTCAACCTCCAGGGAATCGTCTCCGATCTGGCTTTGGTGAACGAGCCTGTCATTCTTGTACACGGCGCCAACGTCCTGCGGGATGAGGTGGCCGGAAAAATGGGTTTCGAGAAGCAGGTCCTGACCTCGGCTTCCGGGTATAGCAGTGTGTTCTCTGATGAGCAGGCACTGGATGCAATCATGATGGCCTACAGTGGACTTCGCAACAAACGGATTGTTGAGTTGTGCCAGCAGGCCGGGATCAATGCGATTGGTCTTACCGGAATCGACGGACGATTGGTGCAGGGTAAGCGTAATCGAGGTATTCGGGTCATTGAGAATGGCAAAAAAATGCTGAAAAGAGATTTTTCCGGCAAACCCCAGTCCATCAATACCGACCTGCTGCACCTGCTGCTTGATAATGACTTTCTGCCGGTATTGACCATTCCTATAGTTGACGAGGACGGTCACGCAATCAATTCCGAAAACGATGACATTGTCGCTGTGCTGCAGGCGGCGATGAATGCCGAGAAAGTAGTTCAGCTTATTGAAGCGCCGGGCTTTCTTGAGGATGCAACAAACCGAGATTCACTTCTCAAAACCATGTCCAGATCTGAGCTCGCCGACCGCGAATCACAGGTTGAAGGAAGGATGAAGCGAAAAATGCATGCGTTGAATAAAATGGCTAACGCCAGTTCAGCCACAATCTTCATTAGCGACGGACGCGTCAGCAACCCTGTCGCTGCCGCTTTGGCGGGTGAAGGTACGACCATCCGCTAACCCGTCGACGGCAACCGACAATGAGTTACGAATGGGCCGCGCTTGGGGCTGCACTTTGCTGGGCGCTGTCATCGCTGCTTGCCGCCGACGTTTCCCGCGAGATCGGTGGAATGGCATTCACCCGACTCAGGGTCTGGCTCGGCTTCGCCATGCTGTTGTGTATCACAATTCCAAACGGCCGGCTCGCTGGAGTGCCACTCGAAGACTACGGTCTGCTGGCGCTTTCCGGGTGCATCGGCCTGGCGCTCGGTGATGGCGCACTGTTTGTTGCATTCAAAAGACTTGGACCCAGAAGAGCACAGATACTCTACACATCCAACGCCCCAATTGCCGTAGTGCTTGGTGTTTTATTTCTCGGCGAACGCCCAAGCTTTTTGACTCTGAGCGGAATTGCCGCTGTAATCGTCGGCGTTGTTATAGCGGTTATCTGGGGTAAGCGGCTATCGCAGATCCATCAATGGGAACAGATTCAGGGTAGCTTGCTGGTCGGCTGCATGTTCGGCTTGTTGTCCGGACTTGGTCAGGCATTGGGTACACTGATTGTCAAACCGGTGCTCGATGATGGCGTCGATCCCATCGCCGCATCAACCGTACGTATGGGGGCAGCCGCTCTGATGTTGTACATGTGCAGACACATTACCGAAAAGGAAAGCGGCGGTGCAAAAATTACCAAAACTCATGTTTTGTTTGCCGCGGGCAACAGCTTTCTTGCGGTTGTTGTCGGCGTTTCTCTGCTTTTGTTTGCATTTGCTCACGGAGACATCGGCGTGGCGTCGGCGCTATCCGCAACAACGCCGGTTCTGGTACTGCCACTGATCTGGCTGCAGACAAAAGAACGTCCGGCGATGGGCGCCTGGGGTGGTGCAATCCTGGCTGTCGCCGGTATTATCCTGATCGTCAATTTTTAACAGTAACGATTATGAGCACAAACGCTGACTGGATTGCTCGCGAGCAGACTCATGCATTCGAGGTCTACCCCAAACGCGATCTGGTAATTTCCACGGGCAAAGGCGCCAGACTCTGGGATATCGAGGGGCGAGAGTACATCGACTGCGCCGCCGGTATTGGCGTGGCCAACATCGGTCACTGCCACCCCGCGGTCATAGATGCGATACACCAACAATCGCAGGAGCTGATTACCTGTGCCGGAGTTTTTTACAACGATGTACGGGCTAATTTGTTTTCAGAACTTGCGCGCATTGCACCGTCCGGACTGAATCGGTCTTTTCTGTGCAACTCCGGTACAGAGGCGGTAGAAGCTGCACTGAAGTTTGCGCGAATCACAACGGGTAAAAACGGCTTTGTGTCTGCAATGCGGGGTTTTCATGGCCGATCTATGGGTGCGTTGAGTGCAACCTTCAAATATCGACAGGAGTTTGAACCCCTGATACCCGGTCATGACTTTGTGCCATTCAACAATCTCGAAAAGCTGACGGAAAAAGTCGACGCTAACACGGCGGCAGTTCTGCTCGAGCTGGTGCAGGGTGAAGGCGGCGTGCGACCGGCAGATCGGGAGTATGTTTCCGCTGTGCAGGATCTCTGCCGCCGCGAAAAGGTGCTGCTTATTGTTGATGAAATTCAGACCGGCTTCGGCCGCACCGGCAAAATGTTTGCCTGTCAGACCTATGACATACAACCCGACCTGATGACCGTTGCGAAGGCAATGGCCGGTGGACTGCCTATGGGTGCAGTACTTTGCAGCGATGACATCGCCTCCGCCGCGGGCAAGCACGGCTCAACATTTGGTGGCAACCCTCTGGTATGCGCAGCAGCTCTGGCCACGATACGATCCATTGAGGCAGAAAATTTACCTCAACGCGCTCAGAACCTTGGGGAAAGGTTTCGTCAACGCTTTTCATCCAAAGCGCCGGAGATCGTCCGTGAAATCAGACAGCTGGGCCTAATGATTGGAATCGAGCTGAAAACAAAAAGCCGTCCGTATCTGCTAAAGCTTCTCGAGCGCGGAGTAATTGCATTGCCTGCGGGACCCACTGTGATCCGACTGTTACCGCCTCTGGTGATATCGGAGGATGATATGGACACCGTATGCGATGAGTTACTGGACGTTCTATCCCGAGCAGAGCTTTGATGTCACCGTGGCCTCAGGACCCCCGAAGTGCTCGTCGTCTCTCGCCCGGGTTGTAAATCAGAATTCGATTGCCTTTCTCACCGACCATTTCCTGTACCGGTAAATCTCCGAAAACCCGGTCCAGATAGTCAAAAGTCGACCGGGGTTCGTGGCGATCAAAGTACAGCACAATCCACTCAATATGCGTCCAGCGATTGTTTTTATCGTTGACATAACGCTTGATATTAGGCCAGGCGTATTCAACGTCCTGCTTTATATCCTTATTGCCAGCATAGTAATCAATGACTCGATGATTGGTCAGGAAGTACTGGTCGGGTTTTAGGCGCTGACTGACGAACAGACCGGCGTCCTTGATATGGTGGTTAACGGTAAATCGATCGAGACCTTCAGCAGCATTTAAAACCAGAAAAACGCCCAGTATCGATGGCATGATTCCTCTGACCCAGAGTCGGTCGCTGCTTCGCCATCGATCGAGGAGAGACACTACGATAAACGGAATTAACAGCATCAGTAGCAGCGCCAGGCTCAACGGATACCGGTCAGTCACAATCTGTGTAATCATCACAAATGTCACCAGCACCATTACATTCATACCGGCAAGCCATTTCCAACCTTTGTACATGAGCGCGATGCGCGGGTTTTCCAGTTCCAGAACAGGCCGGTTGGACCAGCCATAGATCAGAATAATCACGTAAACCAGAGAGAGCACGTTCAGTGTGCTCCAAAGCATCCGCACAAACGGGGAAAACAGCAGTATCAGCCACGACACGCTCTCAAGGAACGACCTCAGGACAGACGATTCAATCTGCTCGATCTCCACAGCCAGCGCATCCCGAGCCTGATCAACAGTGTGCAGAAAGATATTCAGTGTATTGGCCACATCTCCGTTGTAGAGCCACATCAGCTGGATATAACACAACACAGGCACAACGATGAAAATTATGCCGTAACCAAGCGCTTTGAGACGATTGTTCACCGTACCCGTGACAAGGTAGAACACCAGTAATCCAAAAACGTAGACCAGCCCCTCAATTCGAAACGCCGTTGCAACCATGCCAAATAGCAGAAAACCAATCACATTCGACATGGTGGGATTTGCCAGCTGCCGGAGGAAAAAGTAAACCATCCAGAGAAAAAAGCAGAGATAGCCATAATCCCTAATGACCATTGACTGCACTTCATTAAGGCCGGGAAACAGCAGATAGATCAGCACCGCGATCCAGATGTGACGTCGACTCGCGCCGAGCTGAAGGCTGATTTTTAAGAATGCGATCCCACCCAGTCCCCTAAGCAGCGCATTCCAGATATGGGCCGCTGTATCCAGAGATACAAACGGAATCAGTTTATGAAAGTAGGCGACGCTCAGGGAGTAGAAAGGCCACTTGTAGGCCGATAGTCCACGTTCAAATTTGCCGTCTGAAAACGCCTCCGCCGCCAACAGGTATTTGACCGCATCGCGATTGAGCACCGGATCAATCCAAACCGCCCATGCAGCAAGAATAAAGCTGCCGAGAACAATCACCAGAGAGGGCAGGGCTGCGTTTAAACCTTTAGAGGGTTCGGACAACGAATTCAAGTTTGAGAACCGGTTAGGTAGTGAAGCATTACGGTCAACGCTCGACGTTTCTGATTTATGCGGCTCGTGCAATCGCCCAGACCTGTCGTCGTATTTCCCCAATATTTTAGCTTATCGACCGATCGGAATTCATGTTGATTCTAAGGACGAAAGCGCAACTTGAACCCCCTAATTCCCTGTGTCACTATCGAACTGCTTCGCCGTCCATATCCATGACCGATTCCTACAAAGTCCAGCAGTCCTTATCCAGTGGTGATGCAACGTCGTTGCAGCGCTATATGGATCTCGTACTCGGACAAAGAAATATCTGGGCATTGATCAAATACGAATTGATCATCCTGATCGCTGCGGGTTTTCGCGGCGCGCCCGGGCTATTTCTTCGCAAAATCCTGTACCCGCTCATTCTGGGATCGGTCGGCAAGAACGTCATTTTCGGCAGCAATGTCAGCCTTCGGCACCCTCACAAAATTCGTCTCGGAGACGGTGTCATGATCGATGACAACGTAATGCTTGACGCAAAGGGCACTGACAATAGTGGTATTCGCATCGACAACGGTGCTTTTATTGGCCGCAATACCATTATTGGCTGCAAAGACGGTGATATCACGATCGGTGAGAACAGCAACATCGGGTTTAATTGCACCGTTGCGACCACGAGCCAGATTACTATTGGGCGTGACAACATTATCGCGGCGTATTCGTACATTATCGGCGGCGGTAATTACCACTACGATAATATCGATGTGCCGATGTGTCAGGCGTATGACTACGGGGGCAAAGGTGGCGTCACGCTTATGGACGATGTTTGGATCGGTTCACATGTTTCCGTACTCGATGGTGTGACAGTCGAAGAGGGCTGCGTTGTGGCGTCGGGATCGGTGGTCACCAAAAACTTACCTGCACGATCCGTTTCACTGGGAACTCCGGCACAGCCCGTTCGTCAGCGTCTGTGAATACGCATTCGGAGTGATATACTCCGCCACCGCAATTTTCCATCGCGCTGCAACAAAGAGAACGCTCTCTGCTGACCATCGCCGGTACCCACTATGCGACTGAAATCGATTATTGAAGACCTGCTAAGAGACTATCCGCCTCTTTTTCGTTTCGCCTCGCGCGTTTATCACACCATAAACGGTTCCTTCAGAACGCTGAGTCCGGGGGCGCCCGGAGCGATACAGAAATCGTTCGAAATGCTACTGGAGCGGGATGGTGCAGTAAGCGGGGACTACTATGAGTTTGGTTTGTTTCGCGGATACACGTTTCTTGAAGCCTACAAGTGCTGCAAAAATCTGAATTTAAATGACGTCAACTTCTATGGGTTTGACTCATTTGAAGGTCTGCCTGAAGCCGAAGGTATCGACCAGGTGGATGGTCGTTTCTTTAAGGGTCAGTTCGCATGCTCCAGAGATGCCGTGGAAAAAAGCCTGCAAAAATCGGGCGTCGATCTTGACGAGGTTCAGCTGGTTGAAGGGTATTACGAAGACTCACTCACCGACGAACTGCATGACGAGCATGCCTTTCAACCGGTCGCAGTTGCACTGCTTGACTGTGACTATTACTCGTCGACGGTCACTGCGCTGACGTGGCTGGATCGGTATGTTCATCCCGGCAGTGTGCTGCTCTTCGACGACTGGTTTTCCTACGGCGAAAACGAAGAGCTCGGACAACAAAAAGCGTTTCAGGAGTTTCTGGATCGTCACCCCGAATGGCGTGCTGATCCTTTGTGGGAATTCGAAAACCACGGCAAGGGCTTCGTGATCGTATCGGCCTGAAACCTGTAAAGTCGGAATATACACACTCTACAATCTTTACGGCCGCAGCTTAAAACACCCACCACCCGAAAATGACACCTCGTATCCCCTGGCCCTGCTAATGCCGGCAGGGCAGGCGGTCTAGAATCTGTGTTTCCAACCGACAAAGACCGCTCGATCGCTCTCCTGGTCCGGCGTGTTCAGCGGATTTTTTGTGTAAGAAACATGCGCAAAAATATCGCTGTCCGGACTCATTGCGTACTGATAGTACGCTTCCATAACTTTTTCTTTGTCTCCGTCTCTGAACGACAGGTCAGTGCTTTCAAACCCTATCGCTCCAGTCTGAAGGTTTTGTGATGTGGGCAGGGTCAGACGCGCGCTACCGTGAGTTGTTTGCATTGGACTTGAATAGGCAATGCCGAAGCTGCCACGCTCATTGCCTACGTTTGCCACCACCAGTCCGACGCCGTATCCCTCCGTCTGCAGCTGACTGAACTGATCCAGCAGGCTGTTGCGGCGCTCGTCAATATTTGAAAATCCGCGGTGATAACCACCAATCAGAGTCACGTCCGAAGTCAGTCGATACGCCCCATTTAGACCGACATAGTAGGTATTGGTCGCATCCACGCTAAATGCCGCATCAGACGCACCGCCGAGAAGACTGCCGTCTTCCATCAGTGCACCCACCTGAAAGCCGACCTGGTAGGTGTTTTTATGAACGCCGGTCTCATAGAGGATACTGTTGCTTTGCAAGCCGTTTTCCTCCTGATCGTCAATCACTGCAAATCCAAGTTTCTGCAGGTTTGCGCCCTCCTGCCATTGATAGGCCAGCGTCGAACCCTCGGATGTGAAACCAAGTGCCGGGGTTGAAAAGACCTCTGTGGTCTGAAAGCGGGATCTGGTCGCAGCACCGTAGTCATCGACCCACGAGAGTGCACCGAATTCTTCACGCAGATCAGCATTCAGACCCAACGCAAGAGCCTTTCCATCATATTGCCAGTTGTGCATGAATCCGACCTGACGCTCGGTGGAACTGAACACATCGTCTATTGAGAACAGGTTGTCATCCGGCTGACCGAAAAAACCCACCGTTTGCGAAAACTCGGTTTTCGACAGCGTCGTGCTGGTCGTGTCTCGACGATGGGACTCGAACATGGACAATACTGACGGTCGCGAATCCCGGACGTTTAGTCGATTTACCAAATCCAGCGGATAAGCGCGACCGAAAGAATCGACGAAAATAGTTTTCTGGAGTTCTTCCTCCTTGTTGTACATGGTGAAGGCAATCGCGCCACCCACCACAAGTGCAGCCGCTCCAATGCCACCGCCTCCGCCACTGCCACCACCTCCGCCTGAAGTGGAATCATCTGCCGGGATTTCCGCTGAGCCTGCCGCTGCGAGCGCAGCCTGGAGATTGAGCCGACCATTACCGTAGGTCGGGTCAATACCGGGCGCGCCAAGATCATCCGCAGTCATAAACAGAATATCGACCACCTGATTAGGCGAAAGAAACGGAAAGCGACTAAATAGCGTAGCCGCGGCGGCACCGACTCTGGGCGTAGCCATCGAGGTCCCCACCCAGCCAAATATCGGCGATACCGCATCGGCGGTGATAAAGAATGGCGCCCGACTATTTCCCGCCCGATTACTGGCGCTGAATATCTCACCGCCCACCAGGCCTCCGACAGCGATGCCCCGACCGTCCAGCATAGCGACGAATGCGGCATCACCTGTGGGACCCGGCAGCGCCGCATTCCCGGCCTGCATCACCAGCACTTTACCGGAGCTGGTTACGGCCTGAATAGCGTCAAAATCTGAAGCGTTGATACTTGCAATCGAATGCACAACTACGGGGGCCGACAGCGTCGCCGCATAACGCAGCCCTGCATTTGAAACCGCCGTGCTGGTCTCGAAGTTGCTGCCAAAAATCTTGACTGGCGTCAGTCTTATGTTCTGGCCACTCTGACTGGCTATCAGGCCCGCAGAGCTCCCGTGTTTGCGAGCATTGTCGTCAAACGCGTCCGTACTGTTGGCAAAAGCATTGAAAGCCTCGCCTTGATTGATGATGCTGGAGCCAACAACTGCAGGGTCAAGTCCAGTATCAAGAATAGCAATATCAACGGCCAATGCAGACTGGCCGAGTAAGAAACTGAGGCAGGCTGGAATCACTGAGCGTGTCACGGCCGACTTTAAATTTGAGTGCGTGCTAAACATTTTTTAGGTGAGCGAAAAGGCAAAGGTAGCTGGGCGGGAACCATCAACAGAGCGGCATTATAGCCTGAATCGCAAATCGGGAAAGGCCGCTGGGTCAGATCGCAGCGGCCAGTTCAACACCCTGGCGGATGGCTCTCTGGGCATCCAGCTCTGCCGCCAGTGCGGCGCCCCCAATCAAGTGCAGTGAATCATCGGGCAACGATTCCTTCAGCTCCTCATAGAGAGAATTGACGGATTCCTGGCCCGCGCAGATCACAACATTATCGACGCGCACAACGGATGGCCCTTCCTCTGTCCGAATATGCAACCCGTCCTGATCGATGCGCTCATACTGAACACCCCCGATCATTTTGACCTTCATCTTCCGTAAACTGAGACGATGGACCCATCCCGATGTTTTGCCGAGCCCTTTGCCAAGGGGCGGTGGTTTTCGCTGTAACAATGTAACCTCACGAGGCGGTTCCTCATCGTCCGCCGCAACGATGCCGCCCGCACTTTCGAAAGTCTGATCGATGCCCCATCGACTGAACCAGTCTGACTTGCTCTCAGGCCCGTGGTCGTGGAGCAGGTACTCGGCAACGTCAAAGCCAATTCCACCGGCGCCAATAATAGCGACCCGCTTGCCTACTGGCTTGCGGTGGCGAAGCACGTCAGCATACGAAAGCACGTTATCCCCATCGCTTCCCGGCAGGCGAAGAAGGCGGGGCTGCACGCCCGTAGCGACGACTACATTGTCGAAGTTTGCGGCCAGAATCTGCTCGGCAGTAACGCGATGCTTCAGCTTCAACTTAACATTGTGTCGAGCCAATTGATTGCGAAAGTACCGAATCGTGTGGTCGAAATCCTCCTTGCCCGGAATAACACGCGCCATGTTGAACTGACCACCGATGTCTGAACCCGCTTCAAACAGGGTCACGTTGTGACCTCTCTCGGCGCAGCTGGATGCCACCGAAAGGCCTGCCGGTCCGGCGCCAATGACAGCGACGTTTCTCGGCTCTTCCGCAACCGTCAAATGCAGCTCGGTCTCCCGGACCGCTCTTGGATTCACCAGGCAGGTCGCTTTTTTACCGCGGAAAACATGATCAAGACAGGCCTGATTGCAGGCAATGCAGGTGTTGATTTCCTCTGACATTCCGCGGCGGGCTTTTTGCATAAATTTCGCATCGGCCAGAAAGGGGCGCGCCATCGACACCATGTCTACGGGACCGGATGCAAGTATGGACTCAGCCATCTCGGGGGTATTTATCCGATTAGTAGCGATGACAGGTATCGTCAAATGCTGTTTGATTTTTTCACTGACTTCAACAAATGCTGCGTTTGGCACAGATGTCACGATCGTCGGAATGCGCGCTTCATGCCAGCCTATCCCTGTATTAATCAGGGTTGCACCCGCAGCTTCAATTGCCTGTCCAAGCTGAAGGATTTCACGCCAGTCACTTCCATCTTCAACCAGATCAAGCATAGACAGCCGATAGATCAGGATAAAGTCCGCGCCGATCGCGCGCCGAATCCGCTTTACAATCTCAACCGCGAGCCGCATTCGGTTCTCGAAACTACCGCCCCATTCGTCGGTACGCTTGTTGGTTCTGAGGCACAGAAACTGGTTGATGAAATATCCTTCAGAGCCCATAACTTCAACGCCATCGTAACCGGCGTCACGGGCGAGGGTGGCGCAGCGCACGTAATCTCGAATCTGCTGTTCGATCTGGCGTGCATTCAATGCTTTCGGGGTAAAGCGATTTATCGGAGCCTTGATTGCAGACGCCGAAACCTGCCAGGGATGGTATCCGTATCGACCCGCGTGCAGAATCTGCATACAGATTTTTCCGCCCGAAGAATGGACTGCATTTGTGACCCGCCGATGATTGAACAAATCAAGTCGGGAATTTAGCGTACCGGCAAAAGGTGCCAGCCAACCTCTCCGGTTCGGGCTGATGCCCCCGGTCACGATGAGTCCGGGCCCCTGTCCTTCGACGCGCTCGGCAAAATACCGTGCCAGCTTTCCGTAGTTCCAAAACCGGTCTTCAAGTCCGGTGTGCATCGATCCCATAAGCACCCTGTTTTCAAGGGTGGTAAAGCCCAGATCAAGCGGTGAAAACAGATGCGGATACTGCGAATGACTGGTCATTGCGGAGAACTTCGGGGGTACGTTTTAATTTTAACTGCTTATTCGCCTCTCAAAGAACGGGATCGAAAATAGGCTCTGCGCTGCAGTATACGACGTTGCCAGTCACCGGCCAGCCCCGGTATCGTTAATAATCTGTCAAAGTCGCATTCGGACAGGCGACGGCTGCCCATAAGACACTGAAACTCGGCAACTGAGACCGCGCCCCTGCCTTTTTCGATTCTCACAATTGAATCGCCGAGTGCAATCAATCCGGGTTCCAGTACACGAAAGTACCATCCAGCAATATTTGCCTCGCCGATAAACCGGGCCAGTCGATCGTCGTTAAATTTGTGGTTAATCTTCCAGCAGGGTTGTCTCGGTTGGCACACCTCCAGAACGACACTGCCGATTTGAAATCTGTCACCAATACTAACGTTGGAGTCATCCATACAGGTACTGAAAATATTCTCTCCCAAAGCACCCGGTCGCAGTTGATCCCGCAAATGGGCGAACTTTTCCGAAATCATTCGGTAGCACGCCCAACCAATCTGGTGAACTGCTTTTTCCGGTCCACCATGTACTGATCGATCCGCATGCTGGTCTCCCGCGATACCGTTTGAATTGACCTGTACGTTTTGTGTGGATGTCTTATAGATTCCGGTCGGCTGTCCCTCCGACGCCAGACGCTGGATCTTTCCAACAAAGAGTCCATCAACCTTCATTGAGCGATTGCATATACATATCTGTTGACTGAATTGGAACGAGTTCAAATTCAATGAGATCACTCCATTGATCAAACCATACCTCGAAAAGCGCAACGTCTACTGTTTCCATCAGCTGAAAGCATCGATCATTGCTTTTCGAAAGCCAGCTGTCGCAGTAATTCAAACCATCCGGCAACATCCTGCCGTTCCGTTTAAACCGTCGATATATTTTCTCTATGCAGCCGGGCCTGAAGTGTTCGATGACCATATACCGTTTCATCATTTCGCTCCTGGCATCGTGTGCATTAAATCAGAAACAAACATTCCGATCACGCGGACGTTGTCCTGGTCATCAGAAATCCCGGAAACATTTCCCGCATACCGGTTTCTCCTGCTGTCATTCGACTGATAATATGTAAGCAATTTCATGGACATCCTGCACTATGGTGTCTGAATCAGGTTTTAATCTTTCAAATTTCAAGGTGTTACATGCAATGGGCGCTGCTAGGAGTGATCGTCATCGGCCTGATAGCCATCTCTGGTCGATATCCGAAAATTGCGTTTTCGACTCTCGGAGCATTAGTCATCGGCGCTCTGCTGATGATCTATTTTACCGAAGACCGCGCTGACATCTCGCGGGGAAAAATCAACCCTGAAGAAGTCATCATCGAAAACCCGGTTTTGACGCCCGCCTATGGGGGGAGCTATCAGTTCGCTGCGCGGCTGATTAACCAAAACACGACTGCCCTGCTCAAGGAGGTCAACATCAGTGTGACCATGCTGGATTGTGACAGTGATACATCGGCAACCGATTCGTCTTTTGCGGACTGTCCGGTCATCGGACAATCCGATCTAAGGCTGAATGTGCGCGTTCCTGCTGGGCAGGCTCGGGATGTATCGCAGAACGTTTTCTTTGAAAATGCCCAACCCAAAGGCGCTGTTGAGTGGCGGTTTCAGGTGAACAAAACCAGAAGTTAGTGTCAAACTCAGGACCACAGTCGATCCGGTAACGTCTGCAATAGTCCAAATGTATTATCTCGCCCTCGCTTTCCACGTTCTGGCCGCCGCCGTATGGGTCGGCGGAATGTTCTTTGCCTATGCTCTGCTGAGGCCCAGTCTGAACGATGTGAGCACACCGGAAAGGTTGACAATATGGGCAACGGTACTTGGTAAATTTTTCCCCTGGGTATTTCTCTGCATCGCAGTTTTGTTTGTCAGCGGATTTGTCATGATTACCCGATTTGGAGGGTTCGATGCTTTTGGCAAGTACGTGCCGACAATGCTTGCCATAGCAATCGTGATGACCGTCATATTCAAATTCATTGTGGTTGCTCCGTTCAGGCACTTAAAAAGAGGCGTGGCGGAACAAAAATGGGAAGTTGCTGCCTACGCCTTGGGAACTATTCGAAAGCTGGTCGCAGTGAACCTGACGCTCGGAATTCTCACCATAATTATCGCAACGGCACTAAAAGCCTGGTAACCATGAAACCCTTATCGATTCGAAGTCTTCAAGTTATAGCCCTGATCGGTGTCATAGCCACCAGTTTAGTCAGCCTACAGTCTCATGCTGTAGAGCGCATCAAGCTGCCAGATTTTGAACTTGCGGATATGAATGATGAGTCTTTTAACAGCGCGGATTACCGGGGCAAGGTGCTAATGGTGAATTTCTGGGCCACCTGGTGTCCACCTTGTATTGAAGAAATTCCCTCCATGCAGGCTCTCAAGGATCACCTCAAAGACCAGCCGTTTGAACTGCTTGCAATAAATATGGGTGAATCCGCCGACGCTGTTCGCAAGTTTGCAGAAACACTTGAAACGCCCATCAACTTCCCTTTGCTGGTGGATGAAACTCTGGGCGTAGTTGGCGACTGGCGGGTAAGGGGACTGCCTACGACCATCATTGTTGACAAGACGGGGAAAGTCGCGTTTTTTACCCGTGGACCTCGGGATTGGAACAGTGAGGAAATCCGCGAAAAGATTCGTCAGTTTATGGATGAGACGCCCATCTGATCAGAGTTCGTCTGTGTTTTGAACCCAGCAGCGATAGTTGAGAAGCGCCTCCAGACAGACAAATTGAGCGAACACCGGATTGGTATACAGCGCCTCGGGGGGCAACACTACACCGACTGCAAAATACTGGCCCCAGTTCTCTTTCGACTGTTCGGCCATAAGATACTCTGCCGCCTTGTGTGCAGAAGGCAGCACCGCTGAAAGGTCGTTTCTATGAACCGAGAGTAAGCCGGTCAGCACCTTGGCCGTTACCAAAGGATTGCTTTCCCCAATGCCAGCCAGTTGCGGGTCCTGATAACTTGCAGCGGATTCACCCCAGCCACCGTCGGGGTTTTGCTTGTCCAGGACCCAGTTCGTAGCGGTTTTGATCCAGTCTGAGGACGGATCGATGCCAATATCTCCGAGTCCGTTGAGAATGTAGCCTGTTGAAGTGAGATAGTTCACCTCCCAGCGGCCCCACCAGACACCATTTTCGCCAATCTGGGTTTTTAAAAACGCGACCGCATCCTGAACTTCCCGACTGTCGCGATCGAATCCAAGATGCGCCAGAGCCCCAAGAATTCTTCCGGTTTCGTCTTCCAGAGCCGGATCTGCCAACTCGAGTGGAGGATTTAAAAACAGACGCATTTGCTGCCAAAGTCCCTTTGGCTCAGCCAGCGGTTTGGTATACAGCGGGCCCGGTGGTTTAGTTTTCTGGCCCCATGTGAACGAAGGCCAGCCGCCGTCGGGGTTCTGCATTCCGCACAACCACGGAACAGCGATCTGCAACGAAATTTCGAGCATTGGCAACCGCACTCTTTCTTTTTCAGCCAGCGTTCTCACCATGCCCATCGACGTCAACACTGCTGAGCTTGAATCGGGGTCTGCACCATAGGGATTCCCCGACTGGAACGCCCAGCCTCCGAATCTTGGCTGGCCCGGTCTGGGGTTTTGCCAGTCGGCGAGTTCTTTGATCAAACCCTGCTCTCTCTGCAGATATTCAAGCCCCCTTAAAACCTCAACACTAAGGGCCTCGTCCTGCATCATTCGGGCCCGAATACCAAGCGCCGTATTCCAGACTTCAGCCCTGAACGGCAAAATCTCAACGCCCTGGTCATCCTCAGATATCCAGTGCGACAGTCGATTTAACGCTCTGGCCATAGTTGGATGCGCGGTGCCCACACCGAGATAATGCAAAGCGATAACAACCCAACAGGTCGGTTCCATAACGCCGCCCCAGTCCCCGCTCGGATTCTGATGCCTGCGCGCATATCGAATGAATCGGCGAATCGCCAGCTTCATGAGCGGATTTGCGGTATTGGATAACCTATCTCCCGACACAATACCGGCCAAAGTAACCGGCAGCGTATTTGCCGCTATGGCCGGAAATTCCGCAAGCCGTTTGCCGATAAAACGATTCAGACCGGGTGTCAGTCTGTACAGCAGAAAGGGGCGCTGGAATGCTTCTCGTTCCATTAGACCGCTGACCCCAAGATAAGACTGCGCCTGTTGATCGAGTGTATCGAACCCCCCTCGGGCACGGCAAAAATCAAGCACCGCTGAACGCATTTGCTCTATGGCGGGATCAGTCACTTGGTGAAGCAGCGCAGCGACAATCGCGGACGCCCTCAGACTGCTGCTATCGGCACCGGAATAGGGCAGAAAGCCGCCATCTTCCTGCTGAATGGATTGCAATCGAGTTAACGCTTTCGGCAGCAGCGGGTGGTGCTCTCCGAACACGAGACGATGAGTAAGAAACCAAATTGCCGTATTGTCAGGTCCGCCGTGCGTATCACCAGGCCAGGATCCGTCTTTGCGTTGCAGCGCGGCCAGTCGGGATCCCGCGAGATCAATAGTTGCATCAAGTCCGGTCGACGGTTGCATCGTCAAAACCAGATTCTTATATTCGCTTGATCAGACTAATGGATACAGCACGCCCGGCCGCCGGATAGTCAAAAGGGTACGTGCCAACCGGAGCGGGATCCGCAACATCCTCGTCGAGGAGATTGTATACACCCAGTCTCAGATCAACGCCCGCAACCCCAACATCAAACCAGTTAAAGGTCAGGTTCACGACCGTTTGACCGTCCAGCTCTGTTCTCGGGTCAATTGCGCCGCGGTTACGATCTCCAGTTACAAGTATGTCCGTGACTAGGGAATATCGACTGATCGGCTGATAGATTAAGGACAGTGTAGCCAGCTGATCAACGGATCCGGCCAGCGGCTCACCGGTGGCGTCATCTTCGGTTTCGTTTAAAGAGAGATTTGCTGAAACCTTAAACGCATCACCAATCACACGCTCAATTTCAAACTCAACGCCGCGGGAGGTGACCTCATCCAGGTTCTGGTAACGCAGATTCTGATCGAGGGCAATAAGGTCATCCGCCAGAGAATGATAGACCGTGGTTCGGAATACGCTTTTGTCGGTTTTAAAAATATAACTGGCTTCAGCGGTTCGAATGGTTTCGGCCACAATATCCGGGTTACCAACAAATGTATTGGCGACACTGTAAAGCTCGACAAATGTAGGTGGGCGAAATGCCTCGGCGTACTGAACTTTGAACAGATTTCGATCATTGTGACGATATACCGCCGCCAGTCTTGGTGATGTGTTTGATCCAACATCACTGTAGTCGTCGAATCGAACACCTGCGGTGATATCAATTTTTTCCCCAAGACGGAATTCATCCTGCAGATAAATACCCAGAATGTCGCGGTCCCGATCCTCGTATCCGAGGGGAAAAGGCGTCAGGCCCGGAAGCGGAAACGGGAAAGGTGTGCCCGGTATATTGTTGTTGAGATCAATGTTTGTGCGAAGTGAAATATTCGCGGCTTCCGCATGCACCGCTTCGAGACCCAGCAAAATGGTGTGCCCTTTGATACCCCGATATGTCAGATCGATACCCGCGCCCAACCGGTCTTCTCCATCTGACGAGCTTGCAATCTGAGTAGTTGGATATATGCCGAAGGCTCCTGCAGGCAACCCTTCAACCTCATCAAAATCCCTCCGGTTTTGCCTGTATTGGGCAAAGTAATCCAGTGTGGTGTGTTCCGAATGCTGTTGTTTATAGGCCGCATCAATACTCAGCTCAGTTTGTTCGATGGCAATCCTGTCGCTGTCCGACGGCAAAAAGTTTCTGACGCCAAAGCCGTCGCCTGTGCCAGTATCGATCCACTGCAGCCCCAGTGAGAAACTGTCCATTTGATAGTTGTACAGTAAAACAGTCTGCCGACTTTTTTCGTTACTTTGTCCCGGTGCATTAGATACCGCAGCCTGACCCAACGCCGCCAATCCATCTGCAGGGACATCAAGATCCGGACCATCTGAAAACGACGTCGATATCTGCAAAGCGCTGTTGCCACCATTTGCATGCTGATAGGCAAACATGCCACCGAGCAAACCGGTATTAAAACTTTCATAGCGAGCAAACACCCTGCTACCGGTTTTATGGGTCACCACGTTAATCACACCGAGATACGCATTACCACCGTAAACCGACGATCCGGGACCACGAATAATCTCTATGCGTTCAACATGCTCAATCGACAAGGGCAAAATGCTGCGTTCCTCAGAGGAAAACACGGTGTCCATGGCAATACCATTAATCAGGAATTTGGTTTTTCCGGTAGCAAACCCTGACAAACCGCCAATCCCTCTGATTACGGCCGTGTTCGGCTCCGAAGGCAGATGCAGGCCTGCCACCAGGTTGATCGCCTCACCTACGTCGCGCGCGCCACGGGCGATAAGCTCTTCACCGGTAAGGACAGTGACAAGGCCTGGCTGATAGTCCTGATCTCTAAGATCGGTCTTGGTTGAAATATCCGTCTCCAACAAAGCGATCATCGTCAGCAAGGCATCGTCTTCATCGTTGTTCTGCGCAACCGCTGAAACGGTAAACAACATCGCCAGAGCCACGCACCCATGTAAAGGCAGAAATCTTTTTATAGACTGTTGGTTATTCATTATCGTATTGAATTGTTTTAGTTCTCGGTTGCTGAGATATTCCATTGACCGGATAACGACGGGGGAATGATAAAACGTATTTTCTTCTCCTCATTGTATAAGCGGATCATCTTCTGCAACATTTGACGGGTAAGAAAACCGATAATTCTGCGCAACACAGGCGATCGGTTTTCAACGCGATACACAAATGCAAAAATCTTTTCCATCAGGTGGAGACAAACGGCCCCAATATGACAGGCATTTTTTGGAATCTCAAGTAAGTCCGCGGTATGGTCTCCGATCAGGCGTCGAATCAAGTAAGCTGGAAAGCACCTCAGCGGCCATATAAAAAAATAGGTCGCCATGTAGTCGACCAGTGAAGCCGAGAGCAGCAACCCGGCTTCAGACGGACCTGTTTGTGAACCCAGTATGGCCGAGGTCAGTCGCTCAGCCTCGTCAACGGATTGTGGCAGCAGCTCCTCCTCGAGACCCAGAAAGTGTCCGATGACGTTCCAGTGATGGACGTAGGCGTCCCGCTGTTCCAAGTTTAAATGCACGCCCAGTTCTGCCAACCCTTCGATGATTATCCAGGAGAACGACATCAGCGTACCCGCCATATCCATCTGATTGATCGGCATCCCGTGAGACTCCAGGGGCCAGTTTTCATCGCCAAGAAAGTGTCTGATGGAGCCGTGTATCAGACGAATCTTTTGTGTTGTCCTAATGGCTTTTCCCGACCGGCCAAACGACCTCGGCTGCATCACGTTTATCACAAACTGGGCGGTCTCCATGATTCGCCTGTTTAGACGTTTAAGCTCAGCCTGGTCTTTTCGGGTCAGTCTGCCGGTACGCAGCAAAACCTCAGCCCCTCGCCAGCAGCTGTAACTCAGCGGCAAAGATTTGCAAAACAGAACCAGAACAATTTCTGGTCCGTATTCAGAAAACACCTGTGACGCGATTTTTAGTTTTGATCTGTCCGCCCAGTCCGGCATGCGTTCAGTATCGCTAAAATAGCGCCTGACCCTTTCCGGCAATTCAGGTGGAATTTCGTCTGTTGTGCGAACCAGTTTCGAAAACAAATCCAGCGAATTCATCTCTGTGCTTCGATTCTCGTCAACCAACTGTTTGACGATCGATTCGACCAATGGGTCACCACGCCAGCGTTTGTTTTCCAACTCGGCTAGATCAATCATGATTCACCTGAAATAATGCGGTTATTGTGATTATTTATTTTTGCAAACAACGCAATGATTAGTGATTAATTACAACAGTTTATGACGAAATATGATGTCACATCGTTTCCGATCCTTGCTCTGCTAGACTCAGGTACGTCTGCAAAAAAATATGGTAGGGAATGGATCACTCTAAAACCAGTCTGGTGACAGGAAAGCATTATCGCATGGTGCTGTAACTTTATTTCTCGAAATTGTTTCGGCTCTAGATGTCTCTTTTGTCAAATTTTAGGCACCACACTCTGATTCCGGAGAGGGAGAGGTTTCGTTTACGCTCGACCTTATTCTCGGGTCTTATTGTTTGCGCAACACTAATATCTGGCCTCGCGATTCCTAATACCTCTCTGCAGGCACAGGGCACCGAGTCCGCCCGTAAATCCCAGTACGTCCTCAACGTCAGCAAGTTTGTGACGTGGCCTGAACACGGTGATCCGCAAATTGATTTGTGTCTGCTGGGCAACGACCCGGTTCATCCCGATCTGGAATCCCTTGAAGGTAAAACGGTTGGCGGGAGAAAGATTCAATTCACTCAGTACAAAAACCGACGACTCGTCTCACAGTGCGAAATCCTGTTTATTGGTGCATCTGAGAAAAGAATTACCCGTCAGGTACTGAGCGAGTTGGCCAACGCGCCGGTACTGACAATCAGCGACCAACCCGAATTCATACAAGATGGCGGCATCATTGAGCTGTATCGAAAAGGAAATCGACTCGCCTTTGATATCGGTCTTGAAGCCGCTAACAGTGCTCAACTGAAAATCAGCTCGAAACTGTTGCGGTTGGCAGGCAATAAACCGGGGTCAAACCAATGAAAAAGCTATTGGGTGCACCCACGCTGGCACTAAGCACACGACTGGTATTGATAATGCTGACAATCAGCATGCTTGCGAGTCTCGTTTTTGCTGGCGCCGTGTTCGTGCAGGAAACTTCCAGACTCGAACAAAGCAGTCGCTCTGAAATCTCGATCTTGTCAAATGTAATCGCGTCAAACCTCGCCGCGCCTATACTTTTTGACGATCGGGAGGCTGCTCTCGAAACAATTCGCTCTGTCGCCTTCAAAGAGGACATCAGTCAGGTGATCGTCTTTGACTCGAACGCGGTCGTCATCGCTGAAATCGCTCAACACAAGGTCGTGGATAGCGAAAATCATGGACTGAATTTTCAGTCCGTCGGCATTACCGAATATGTGAATCACGGTAACTTCCTGGTCGGTCTGACCGCAATACGGCTCGACGGAGAGCGCCTCGGTACGATTGCAATGGCACTCGATCTCGCCACCCAGCAAAACCAGCGAAGATCTTATCTGGTTCTGATTGCCGGTATTTTGCTCGCGGTACTGGTGCTGACTTACTTTTTATCCAGACAATTGCAAAAAACCGTGTCAGGTCCAATTCTCAGACTCAATCAGGCTATGAGCAAAGTCACCGATTCCCACGACTTCAGTTTGCGCGTAGACCAGAACCGGCAAGACGATATCGGAGAACTTTACCGTGGTTTTAACAACATGTTACATGAGCTGGAAATTCGTGATCGCGAGCTAACCCGTCATCGTGACAGACTCGAGTCGGGAATCGCAAATCGCACTCGCGAACTGGATGAGCTGGTCAGACAGCGAATCGACTGGCTTGAAAACATGGCGAACTTCCTGCGCCACGAACTAAAGAACAATATCGCCGGATTCAATTCCAGTCTCCAGCTCATCGAACGGAAGATTGAAACGGATGATGTCGAACCGGTAATCAACCGGGCCAGACGGAGTCTCAGGTACATGGGCCAACTCCTGGATAGCGTTGGCGGTGCCACCAGTCTGCAGGCGTCTTTATACGGAGACCGGTTCGATCGCATAGATCTGTCTTCCCTGATTCACCAGAGGGTTGTCGACCTGAGCGAAGTTTACGGACCTCAATTCCACCTCAACGCCGAGTCCGGTATTTATATTGAGGGCAATGAGGAGCGCATCTCTCAACTTCTCGACAAACTCATATCCAACGCCGTAGAACATAACTCAAAAGATCACAGCATAACAATTGGACTGAAAGCCAGCACCCAAACCGCAACAATTTCGGTATCTAATTTTGGCAGCGCATTACCGGAAAACAAAGATCAGATATTTGACGCATTTGTCAGTCTGAGGGAATCCGGTACCGGGGATCATCTCGGAGTGGGGCTGTTCGTTGTAAAACTGATTGCAGAGTCGCACGGTGGCTGCGTCAGCGCCGACGATCTTGAACACGGCGAGGGTGCCCGCTTTTCTGTCTCGCTGCCAATACCTCAGGCGTAAATACCAAAGGCATAAATACCAAAGGCGAAATTGCCAAACTCATAAACAAACCAGTTGCAGGCAATCGTTTCGATAAGGTGATGACGTTAACTGCGGCCGGACGTCGGTTTCGCACCTACTGTTCGAGCCACCTGTATCCAGAGGAATACTCGGTCTTTATGTTATTGAAATCAGCATCGTAGTCGCGGAACTTTTTTCGTATGGTTTTAATATGCGCTGCAATAGTATTAGGTTCCACCATAATGTTAGCCGCCTTCATTAGTTCGCGAGCGCTGCGGACTTCCCCGGGCTGACGCACCAGCTCCTGCAGAATCCAGTACTGCGTCAGACTCAGATCCAGAGGGTTTGATTGCCAGTACGCAACATACTTGTTTTTGTCCAAAGCAAGATCTCCGACCTGATTTTCATCTCCAGTATCGTGCTGGCCCGCGCTCATGAACACTTCCGTTCTGGCGAGGAGCGCATCAATTCGGGCAACCAGGTAATCAACACTGGTCTCTTTGGTCAGATAGTCATCGGCGCCCAGTCGAATTCCGGATATTTTGTCAATGTCACTGCCGTGGGAGGTTAAAAATATGATTGGAAGAATCTCCGACTTCTTTCTAAGTTCCGTGCAAAGGTGATAACCCGCATTTCGGTCAGATCCCAGAGTAATATCCAGCAGCGCGATGTCCGGCAGTTCTTCCGATGCCAGCGCTATGGCCTCATGTCGTTCTTCGCACGCGGTGACGCGATACCCTTCGTTTCGCAGTATCTCGCTGTAATTTTCACGAATCAGTTCGTCGTCTTCAACAAATAGGATGTGCTTTTGCATAATTTTTTTGACTCCCACAAAGATGGCTGCATTATTGACCGAGCTGAACCGGAAATCATCTGATCTTCATAATGTCTCATAATCGAAGCCTGATTGATGCATTTTTTATCAGCCTCGATTTGCTGTAATTCTCCACGGAGCGGAAATTACTCTCATTCCACTCCACGCCAGTCGGTTGTGCAAACCTGCAGTGGGGATCCGGCCTCTCCGGATTAAATGCAACCTTAAAACAACCGGCTATTTATCGCCACGGAAGGCGATTTTTTCTGCATGTTTTTACTCTCAGATTGTGTAGTGCTATAGTGGTCAATAATGACTAAAAGCCCTCACTTGTACGGCATCTTTGGCGGGACATTCGATCCTGTTCACAACGGGCACATTCACTCTGTACTGCAGGTCGCCGATCGGTTGTCACTGACACAGGTATATCTGCTGCCATCCGCCGTACCGCCACACCGACCCTCTCCCTGCGCGTCAGCAGACCATCGACTGAAGATGGTTGAGCTGGCTGTGCAGCAACATGACCGACTGATTTCAGATGATCGTGAGCTTCGACGCAGTTCGCCTTCGTATACAATCGACACCATTGCCAGTTTCACACAGCAATTCCCGGGAATGCGTCCCTGTCTGATCGTAGGTATGGACGCTGCACTGGAACTCGATCATTGGTATCGTTACAGCGACCTGCTCGATTTGTGTCATCTGATTGTGATGTATAGGCCGGGCTGGGACCTGCCGAAACAACTGCCGCCATGGTGGCAGAATCGGCTTACGGTGGCTGCACCAACGTCAGAAATGGATCCTGCCGTTTACATACTGGAAATTGAACCCACAGAAATTTCAGCCACTCAGATCAGAGAACGGATTTCCCGCAATGAGCCAGTAACCGAATTTTTGCCAGCAAGCGTAAGTGACTACATCGAACTTAACCATCTGTACCAGACTCTATGACCACTCATTCAAACGGTGAATCTTTTTCCGAATCCAGAAAAATGCTGGAGGTCGCCCTGAACGCACTTGAGGAGGCGAAGGGTGAGGACATCCGAGTACTTAATGTCAGCAATCTGACAGATGTAACGGATTACATGATCATTGCCTCCGGAACATCGGACAGGCACAACAAAACGCTTGCGAACCGGGTTCTCGAAGATATGCACGAAGTGGGCTGGGCCCATCTTGGCGTTGAGGGCGAGGCGGTCAAGGAGTGGATTCTGGTGGACTTTGTGGATGTAGTGATCCATATCATGCGCGCTCAAACCCGCAAACACTACGATCTGGAGAGCCTGTGGGATGAAAACCTGAGTCACGTATTGAAGTCTTCGGAATCCATTGAGGCGGATGAAGCGGTTCGCGCGATTCACGCATTGCGCAGCGGATAGCGCCAGCGTGTTCTTTCGCTCGTGCTAAAACTCCGGATTATTGCAATTGGCGACAAAATGCCCGCCTGGGTGAGCTCAGCCTTCAGCGAATATGAAAAGCGAGTTCGTGGTCGATTTACAATGAACCTTATCGAGATCGCGGCCGAACGACGAGGCAACACCGCAGACATCAAAAAGGTTCTTCGTCGAGAGGAAGACCGCATCAGACGATCGATTGGTTCAGACTCCATAGTCGTTGCTCTTGATCGCACAGGCAGAGAACTCTCTACCACTCAGATTGCAGACGAAATCAATATCTGGCTGATGGACAGTCGCGATATCTGTTTCATAATCGGCGGCCCGGAAGGGCTTTCAAAGGACTTTATGCAATCCAGTGATCGGGTCTGGTCGTTTTCCAAAATGACGATGGCTCACCCGATCGCACGGGTTGTGCTGGCGGAGCAGTTGTATCGATGCTGTAGTATTCTGGACGGCCTTCCGTATCATCGATAAACCCGTTTTGCTTATTCTGGCTTCCCGTTCACCGCGAAGACGACAACTACTCTCTCTGCTCGTCGACAAATTCGAAGTGGAGTCTGCTGATGTCGATGAAACCCGGTTACCTGATGAGACGGCTGCAGAGATGACGCTCAGACTGGCGCTTCGTAAAGCCGAGAAAGTACATTCACATTATCCCGACAGTTTCGTTCTAGGCGGCGATACAACCGTGAGCATCGACGAAGAAATCCTCGGCAAACCCAATGACCGCAAACAAGCCGTCGACATGTTGCTGCGACTCTCTGGGCGGACGCACGAGGTCTATTCTGCCGTGGCGATCAGGGGTGAATTCGGCTCTAAAGAGGTGCTGAGCACAACCGCTGTAACATTCAGATCACTGACTGCGGAAGACATCAACACTTACTGCGATTCCGATGAGCCCTACGACAAAGCCGGCGGCTACGGCATTCAGGGGCCGGCAGGGCAATTCGTTACACGTATCGACGGCAGCTTTTCTGGTGTTATGGGCTTGCCCTTGTGGCACACTCAACAACTTTTGAGCCTGATCGAGTGAGCGTCAACGACCATACCCCCGCGAGTCCTGGACGATTGATTCGTGAAGAAATACTGATCAATATCACCCCTCAGGAAACGCGTGTGGCCATGCTTGAAAACGGCATGCTTCAAGAGGTGCATATCGAGCGGGTCAAAAGCAAAGGGATTGTCGGAAATATCTACCTTGGCAAAGTCGTTCGGGTTTTGCCCGGCATGCAGGCGGCTTTTGTTGAGATCGGCCTCGAACGCACAGCTTTTCTGCACGCTCGGGATTTGGTCACCCAACACGATGCCGAGGGTATAGTGCTGCAACAGATGGATCAGGATATTCAGATCAACTCTCTGGTCACTGAAGGACAGAATATCCTGGTACAGGTTGTCAAAGACCCTATGGGCAGTAAAGGCGCTCGACTGACCGGGCAAATCAGCATTCCTTCAAGAAATCTGGTTTACCTTCCAAACAGTGACTACGTGGGTATTTCGCAGCGTATTCAGGATGAAGACTCACGCGAAACATTGCTGACACAAATTAATGAACTCCGATCAAGCCGGTGCATCAACGGCGGCTTCATCGTTCGAACTGCTGGAGAGAAAGCCACCGTCGAAGAAATTAGAGCTGACCTTGAGTTTCTGCTGCGCCTCTGGCAGCGAGTTAAGCAGCGGGAAAAGTCGCAGCTTGCGCCGAGTATAGTGCACGAAGACCTGCCGCTGGCGATGCGCATGGTACGTGATCTGACCTGGCAGAACGTCGAGAAAATCAGGATAGATTCAAGAGAAACTTTCGACATGGTGTCCAACTTCGCCAGAGAGCTGATGCCCGACACGTTTGAACGCATAGAACACTATCCTGGGGAGCGGCCAATTTTCGACCTCTATGCCGTCGAGGATGAAATTCAGAAGGCCCTGCAAACCAAAGTCCCATTGAAATCCGGTGGATATCTGATTATCGACCAAACCGAAGCCATGACCACGGTGGATATAAACACGGGCAGTTTTGTTGGAAAGAGAAATCTCGAAGAGACAATATTCAAGACCAATCTTGAAGCCGCTTCTGCGCTGGCGCGGCAGCTCAGGGTGCGAAACATAGGCGGCATAATTATTATCGACTTCATTGACATGGCGGTGGAAGATCATGTCAAGCAGGTGATGAGAACACTGGAGAGAGAACTGGAGAAGGACAAGACCAAAACACAGGTCAGTGCTATGTCCAGTCTTGGACTGGTGGAGGTCACTCGAAAACGCACCAGCGAGAGCCTCGAAAGGCTGCTGACAGAACCGTGTCCAAGCTGCGCGGGACGCGGAACGCAAAAGACACCCGAAACAACATGTTATGAGATTTTTCGTGAAATCATTCGTGAGGCTCGCGAATTTGACACAGAAAAATATCTGGTGATTGCCTCCCAGCCGGTTATCGATTTATTGCTCGATGAAGAATCCACCGGTCTTGCTGATTTACAGGACTTTATAAACAAGTCCATACACCTTCAGGTGGAGCCGACATTTACTCAGGAGCAATTCGATGTGGTTCTTATGTAGGGGACATCTCATTGCGCTTGTTGCGACCGTCTGCTTCGCAAGCTTTCCAGCGCATGCACTGACAGTAAACGAATTCGAGGTACTTCGCTCAGAGTGGCCAAAATACCCAAACGGCACCAATCTCGCCGGGCTGAGTGCACTAAATAAGCCGCTCAGAGCATTTGAGGAAAACGGTAATCAACGAATCGTAGTCCGCTACCCCGGTGGCGAAGGCGGCAGACAATGGGCCTCGATGGTATCTGACTGGTTTATTGCGTACGGAATTCCAGGACGATACGTTTCCACCGAACTGGGATCCGCTGCCGCAGACAGATTGCTGATACTTCTGTTCAAAGAATAGTATGCGCTTTGTGGCTGCCTGGGTGGCAAGACTCATTTGCCTGTCGGTGTTTTCGCCTCTGGTATATGGTGATGGAAAGTCAGACTACGACACCAAGTGTGCCGCCTGTCACGGCTTTGGTGTTGCTGGAGCTCCCCGGCTGGAAGACTACGATTCGTGGAAATTGCGCTTGCAAAAAGGCCTCGAAAACGTCCAGAACAATGCTATAAATGGTTTTCAGGGCGAGGTGGGTTATATGCCGGCCAAGGGCGGTTTTACAGAATTGACGGACGATCAGGTGCGAGCGGCGGTTGACTATATGCTTCGGTGGGCACTGGCCGCAGATTGAATGATTCGCGGACGATATGCGCCAAGTCCAACGGGACCGCTCCATCTGGGTAACCTGCGCACGGCTTTACTCGCGTGGCTGCAGACAAGGCTTATGGGTGGTGAGTTCTTTCTTCGGATCGATGACCTCGACCAACCCCGCGTCGTCACCGGAGCCACTGAGCAGGCAGTCGCCGATTTGTCGTGGCTTGGTCTCGACTGGGATCGGGGCCATCAGAACTCCAGCGATGACACTATTGCCCAAAGCAACCGGAGTATCGCGTATCGGGAGGCCTTTACCCGCTTGAAATCAGCGGACCACCTCTACCCTTGCACCTGTTCGCGTAAAGACATCGCTGAAGCCATCAGTGCTCCCCACAGTGAAAACAATGCGATATACCCCGGCACCTGTCGAAATAAGCGGTCGATTGATTCGCGAAAAGAATACGCATGGCGATTCAAAACAGATGGCATTCATATTTCGTTCGATGATCAGCTGGTGGGACCAGTGAACCAAAAATTATCCGACGACGTTGGAGACTTTGTTGTACAACGAAAAGACGGTTTGTTTGCCTACCATCTGGCAACGGTAGTAGATGACCACATGATGGGTGTTACAGATGTTGTGCGCGGCCGCGATCTACTCTCATCCACACCCCGACAAATTGCCTTGTGCAAGTCACTTGGATTGAACACACCGCGGTTCTGGCATGTTCCCCTGATGCTCGACGAAAGCGGAAATCGGATGGCCAAAAGAATTCTGTCCGAGTCTCTCGCGCCCCTGCGTCAGGCCGGGGTCAGACCCGAAAGCGTGGTTGCCCGATTAGCGGAGAGTTGCGGACTCACTGACTCCAGGGAGCCGATAAGCTGCAGGGAGCTGTTGGAAGATCTAACGATCGAAGAGTTTAAGCTTCGACTTACCAACTCAGCCTAGGTTTCTTATCAGAACGGCCAGTCCGACCAGGACAAAAACCCCTTTAGCGCTTCCGTCATTGTGCGCTGATCATCGCAACCCGCCATCTCCCTAATAGAATGCATGCCAAGTTGGGGGGCGCCTATATCGATGGTTCGAACCCCCAACCGGGTTGCCGTAATGGGACCAATCGTTGATCCACACCCCATATCACTACGCACCACCATAGTCTGACACGGCACCTTGAGAGTGTTACAGATCAATCGAAAGAAACCCTCTGTCTCGCTATTGGTTGCGTATCTTTGATTGTTGTTGATCTTCACCACGGGTCCGGCATTGATCAGAGGCTGATGTGCGGGTTCATGCTTATCAGCAAAATTTGGATGGACCCCGTGGGCGTTGTCAGCTGATATCAGCATTGACCGATCAAGACAACGTCGCAGGCACTCTGTTGTTCCGCACAATCTCTCCAGAACGGATTGCAAGAAAGGTCCTTCTGCACCGCTTGCCGACGCGCTTCCCACTTCCTCATGATCGTTCAATACCAGCACGCTGTTCGATGCATGGTCGGATTGAGTCAAAGCCTGGATGCCAGCATGACAGCTCAACAGGTTGTCCAGGCGGGCGCTGACGATAAATTCGTCCTCCAGACCCACCGTAGCGGCGGGCTGCGTGTCGTAAAGACTCAGTTCGAAAGCCAGAATATTGTCACCGACGTCAATGTTGTGTTCTTTCTTTATTTGCTGGCGCAACATCGAATGAAAGTCAGGGGAATCATCCGAGACCCGACACAACACCGGCGGCAGATGCAGTTGCTTATTGATGCTTCGCTTTTCATTGACCTCGCGATCCAGATGGATGGCCAGACTGGGAATGAATGCAAGGGCTCGTTTGAAATCGACGATCCAGTGCTTTAAGCCCTTAGTCCCGTCATGCACGGTAACCCGACCGGCAAGCGAAAGATCACGATCAAACCAGGGATTAAGCAAGACCCCTCCGTACACCTCTACAGCGAGTCTGGCATACCCATTGCTGCAACTGACGGCCTCGGGCTTCACGCGCAGACACGGACTGTCCGTATGCGCACCAATCATTCGAAAGCCTGACTCAAGTTCTTTGCCCAGCTCAAAAGCAACCAGCGACGAACCGTTTCGCGTGACAGCGTACTTGCCACCCGGCCGACAATGCCATTTTTCAGATTCGTCCAAAACATCGAAGCCGTTGCTCTGCAGTATTCTCAGTGCGTTTTCGACAGCATGAAATGGTGTTGGCGAGTGGGTCAGATACTCGAGCAGCGGTGCGGTGTGTTTCGACATGTTGTCCTGATTACCGTAGGGTGGGTAAGACCGCGCAGACCTTACAGCAGGTGATTTTCATTATGCAACTTTCGGGCAGCCAATTTGCCACAACGCCTGATCCGGGCTGTCCAGTCGGACCATGGACAGCTTTGAACCCCAGACACATCCTGTATCCAGCGCAACCAGTCGGGAGGTATTGATCAAGCCCAGTGACGACCAGTGCCCGAACACGATTCGCCACGATTTGCATTTCAGATCGGGGTGTTCAAACCATGGGCTGAGGCCTTTTCGCTGGCTCCCCGGCGGACCCTTTTGAGTAAAGTTGACGCGTCCCTTTGCATCACAATATCTCATGCGTGTGCAGGCATTGATAATGAACCGCGTGCGCTGCCACTTTGGCATATCCTCAGACCACTTTGCCGGGTGTCGACCGTACATGTGCTGTAGAAGCCGGGTATAGCGCTTTCCTCGCAATCGCTTCTCAACCTCACCTGCATAGCGCTCAAGCTGCCATCGTTTCCATCCCGGGCACACACCGGCGTGCACCATCATCGTCTTCATCGAGTCATCAAAGTGAACCAGAGGTCGGTTTCTCAACCAGTGCATCAACTCGTCCCTGTCAGGAGATTTGAGGACTTTTTTTATCGTATCGCCGGGTTTGAGGCCCTTTAGCCCCTCAGCCTGTGCGAGCAGATGCAAATCATGATTACCCAAAACCGTGACTGCACTTTTTCCGAGCTTTTTAACCAGATGGAGGCTTTCAAGAGAGTGCGGCCCGCGGTTGACAAGGTCACCAGTCAGCCAGAGTCGGTCTTTTTCGGAATCAAACTGTACCTTGTCCAGAAGCTCTTCCAGTGGCACAACACAGCCCTGAAGGTCTCCGACCGCGTAGATCGCCACGCTATTTTCGCTCTCAGTTTACTGTCAGCAATAACCGCGGCGATGATGTCTTACTGTGTATCCTCGTCAAGCAATTCATCGAGTAATTCTTCATCCTGCGCACCGGTGTCAACTTGCCCGTCTGCAATCATAGTCTGGCGTCTCTGCCGGTACGCCTCCCGGAGAAACACATACTTGTCGGGCTGAAGTTCGAGCACATCATCAAACGGCAACAACCCGGCGCGCACATTTACCAATCTCAACCCCGTGCCCCAGTAGCGCTCGGGCGTATTGGCAGCCGATACCGGATCACCGCCGGCGAATGCCGGAATCAAACCGACTGTATCCCGAAGATTACTGGGACCAAAAATTGGCAGCACCAGATAGGGGCCTGAGGGTACACCCCAAACCGCCAAGGTCTGACCAAAGTCCTCTCGCTGTTTCTCCAATCCCATCTCGGTCGCCGGATCAGACAACCCAAGAAGTCCAATGGTGGTGTTGATTACAAACCGTCCTGTGTCCCGACCGGCCTTGCGAAATTTTCCCTGCAGTAAATCATTCAGGATCGTATAGGGCTCAAGTAAGTTACTGAAAAAGTTGCCGACACCATTTTTTACCGGATTTGGCAACTTGTCATAAGTCTTGGCTATAGGCTTCAGAACATACCTGTCGGAACTCAGATTGAAATCCATAATTTTCCGGTTAACCCCTTCGTACGGATCATTATCCGGTGATGTCGTAGCGCAGCCACCGAGAGCCAAAACGCCAATCAGCAGAAAAAATTGAAAAATCTTTGTTGAATGAATACGGGGAAATCTGGACATATGAAAGTTTCAACTGGAGTGGATCATCCGGACTTTGACTGAGATTTCCGGAATCGGTTCAGTGCATGATACCACTGACTTTCAAGTCATCGGAAAGATTAAACATCAATTAATTTTTCGACCGGATTCAGAAAAAGCTCTGAACTAACACGTCTTAGGTCACAACAAAAGGTAGAATGAATAGAGTCCCAACAGAATTCATATAACCCGAACATTGTCCCAGTCCGGCTTCGGTTTCAGCAAAATTCTGCAGCGGCTTTTTCTCGGCCCCTGCCCCAGAAATGTGGCCGCGATAAGCCAGCTTGTCGACCAAAACGTTTCGAGTGTTGTCAATTTGCAATCTGATGAAGACATGAAAGCTGAGTCAATCGACTGGTCGAGTCTCGAAGCTGGATACAATCGACATGGCGTGCGTATTCACAGGATTCCGATTGTCGATCTGGATCCTGACGACATGCAGATCCACATCGATGCGGCGATCAAGGTCGTCAATGAACTTTATGATTCGGGACACTCCATCTATCTGCACTGCACTGCAGGCCGTGAGAGATCTCCTACCGCGGCAATTGCCTGGCTGGTCCGGTATCACAACCACTCACTTTCCAACGCCGTCGAACAGGTTACAAGCCGGCGCAAGTGCAACCCATACCTCGACATGCTGAATCAGTGGATCAAAACGTAACCGAAGTTCCCGAATATTCTTTGCCCCCACTGACTAACGGGGTAATACTTCGTCGCTACAAACGTTTTCTTGCTGATATCGAACTTGAAAACGGTCGTGTCGTCACTGCCCATTGTGCCAATACCGGAGCGATGACCGGGTGCTGGGCGCCGGGTGCGCCCGCCCAGCTCAGCTTTCACGATAACCCTCGTCGTAAATTAGACTGGTCTCTTCAGCGGGTAGACATGGGGCAGGGTTGGGTCGGTGTTAATACATCAATCGTAAATTCAATTGTCGCTCTCTTTATTCAGCATTCACTGATCGGAGAACTCTCGGACTGGCGAATTCACAAATCAGAACCGGCCTTTGGCGGTCAAAATGCCGAAAACGCTCGTTTCGACTTTCTGCTGCAACGTCCTGACAAAACTTTCTGTTATACCGAGGTCAAAAGCTGCACTCTTCTTATGGACGATGAGCTGGCTTTTCCAGACGCCGTAAGTGCTCGCGCCAGAAAACATCTGCAGCTTCTGCAGTTGGCAATAAAACAGGGGCATCGAGCCTGTCTGATTTTTGCAGTGAACCGCCCCGAGGGCGACGCCGTGTCACCCGCATCCTGGATTGATCCGGAATATGCAGACGAACTGATGAATGCTACTAGCAGTGGTGTCAAAGCACTTGCAATCCGGTTGTCTCATACCGGTCAGGGAGTACGGTTTGGCGGCATGTTGCCGGTGCGTATACCTAACCCCTGAACACACACCTTAAAACGTTTTCCTGAATCGGGATGGCGGCTAACGCCCAATCGTGTGCGGCGGATGAAACAGACGCTACAGCGCAGACCACGTCAGCCACGCAAATGCCATAAAAAAAGCATACGCTGCCAGAGCAAGCACAAGAATCAGACGAAGTGCATTGGCTTGTGGCGCATTGGCCGTCGCGCGCGACGACACCCACAAATAACCTCCTAGTATCAGTGTCAATACTATTTCAACCGTCAACACATAGTTGCCAAAATGTTGCGGGTCCCAGTATGAAACCGGACTGAAGAAACGGTACTCACTGAACGGGAAAAAATGACGATGGGCATCATCGTGGTGCACCGGAAGATCGATAAGACAATGAACGGCCATTGATATCAACAGCATTGTTGCGAACTTCCATCCACGCCACACTGTAAACACCAGTCCAATCGCTATCAACGGCAGAGAGTTAAAAGTATCGAAGAAAGACTGCCAGCCAGAGAGATAATATTTTTCGCCCCAGATCGCGGATTCCGATACGCCTTGAAATCGCTGCCAGGCGTAGAAACCGAACATTGCCAAATCCGGTAGCAAGGCGCCAGCCGTAATAGCTATCGGGTACGTCCGGGCGTTACGTCTTCCCATCAACGCCAGGGAAAACACAACGTGTGCAGGCGTATTCACTTTTGTTTTCTCAGCGCGAATACAACACCGCCAACCACACCCTGTGCAAGCAGCATCGCCAGCGCAACCCACGCATAGGCGATAGCGTGTTCAGTGCTTACAGCGAAAATTCCAAACAAAAAGACATAGACAGTTTCCCTGACGCCAACGCCATTGATTGAAACCGGCAACAACAGAATCACGACAGCTATTGGGATAATGACGAATACCGCTACAACGGGCACATTCAGGTTCATAGCGGCGACAATCAGTACAAAGTGCAGAATCACATTAAGCTGCAATAAAAAAGACAACAGAATCGCTTTTTTGAGTACATCTGTCCGTCCCCTAAACGCCGAAAGTGCGTCGCTCACTTTTTTCATCAGTCTCTGCATAAAGCCGAACGGGCCCAAACGCAGTGACAAAAACCATTTCAGAACCGAGTCGCCGCCACCGAAAATCATCCAAAGCACAACGATCATTGCTGTCAACACACCGCCGAGATACCACTGAACTCCGGGAATGGCTTGCTGCACCTTCGGTGTAAACTGTAGCGCCAGGAAGCCAAACGACAGCAGGCTGAACATACCGAAGAATCGGTCTGTTAGGATGATGGATACGGCTTTGGTCTTGTCTCCGGCAAGTCGCCAGACATCGTACATTCTCGAGGCATCGCCACCAATTGTGGACGGCAGAAAATTGTTGAAAAAAATGCCAACGGTAAACGATTGCAGTAAGAACCCGATACTTGCATCTATACCCTGCGCCTTCATCAGCATCTTCCAACGGCAGGCGCTGATGAAATAGCCGATATAGAACATCACGAAGGCAAATATCAGCAGCGGGAGATTTGATGATTCTATGTGGTGCCAGATTTTCGGAAGATCGGCGCCGCTCAGCAACCAGCTGATCAAGCCCACCGAGAGCGCCATCTTGACGATCAGACTCAGTCTGCTTTTACTCAGCATTTCAAATATCGGACGCGAGAGAATCTAACGAGCAACGCTTTCTGTAGCCGTCAGTCATAACATAGCGGTGCACGAAAATAGCCATTTATCGCTTAGGAATAACCTCATAACCGGGTTCCTCGGGTTCGTCATCCAGCATCTCCGGCGGAAACCCGGGTGCGAGAATCTTCAACGCGCTGGCTTCCTCCAGCCGGCGAATAATATTCGGTGACAGCTCCCGTTCCCCGTATCGGTCTACACCATCATTGAAGATATCAACCATCACGGGTGCCAGTTCGAGAGGTACATTACCCCGACCGGCTACTTCGCTAAACAGTCCGATATCTTTGCACACCAAATCCATGGTGAAACTGATATCGCGGCTGCCATTCAAAATGACCTGGCTTTCGGTTTCATGAACAAAGGAATTGCCTGACGAAATTCGGATGGCTTCGTAGGTGGTATTCAGATCCATGCCGGCTGCTTTCGATGTCACCAATGCCTCACACAACGTCAGCAGATTCGCGGTCGCCAGATAATTGGTGACCACTTTCAAAATGGACGCACTGCCCAGCGCGCCGGTGTGGAGTATGCGGCGACCCATGGTTGTCAGAATCGGCAGCATGCGATCAAATGCTTCACGTTCACAGCCGGCGAAGATTGCAATGTTTCCAGTTGCAGCTCGGTGACAGCCTCCGGATACCGGGCAATCGACGGGCTCTGACCCAATATCCCTGACCTTCTGACCCAGACGCTTTACCTCTGCCTCGTCTGTTGTACTCATTTCCGCCCAAATCTTTCCGGCGCCCAAACCGGCCAGTACGCCATCTGAGTTCTCCATCACCGCAGCACTCGCTGCCGGACTGGGCAGACACGTAATCAACAAGTCGACAGATTCGGCCATTTGCTTCGGGCTGTCAGCCCAGCTCGCACCCCGGTCCAGAAACGGCTGCGCGATACTTTTGTCGAGGTCACGAACAGTCAGATCAACACCATTGCGCAGCAGGCTGCCTGCGAGCTTGCCGCCGACATTGCCAAGACCAATAAAACCAACTTTCATCATTCTCGTCTCCACACCTTATTCGGGTTCGATAGTTATTTTTCGGAGTTTATACGGGATGCGGGTATTGAAAAATACTGCACTTTACGGAATTTCATATTTTTGGGATTTTGCAGGTTCTTTACTGACGGCCTTACATCTGTTGGAATGCCGACATCAAAAATTCAAGCACCGGAAAAACTCATGACCCAAGTGATGCGTGTTCACCAAACCGGTAGTGCCGAAGTCATGCAATGGGAGACCAGCGAGTTGCCCCCACCTGAAGCTGGCGAGGTCTGTATTCGACACACGGCCATTGGGCTTAACTTTATCGACGTGTACTTCCGCAGCGGTGCCTATCCGGCACCGGCTATGCCTTTCGTGCCTGGTCTTGAAGCCTCCGGTGTCATTGAGGCCGTTGGCAGCGGAGTTGAAAACCTCAAGGAAGGAGATCGAGTTGCATATGCGTCCCCGCCGCTGGGCGCCTATGCTGAATCGAGAAATATTGACGCCTCAAAGGTTGTGCGGGTGTCCTCTGGGGTCAGCGATGAACAGGCTGCCGCGATGATGCTCAAGGGCATGACTGCGCAATACCTGTTGAGAAGCACATATCGGGTCAAACCCGGGGATACCATTCTGTTCCACGCTGCGGCCGGCGGTGTGGGTCAGATCGCGTGCCAGTGGGCGAAACATCTGGGCGCAACAGTCATCGGTACCGTGGGCTCTGACGAAAAAGCTGAACTCGCGAAAGCCAACGGCTGCGACTACCCGATCGTCTATACCCGCGAGAGTTTTGTCGACAGGGTACAGGAGATCACCGACGGCAAGGGTGTGCCGGTCGTGTACGATTCGGTCGGCGCCGACACCTTCATGGATTCTCTGAAGTGCCTGCAGATTCGCGGTACTCTGGCCTGCTTTGGACAGTCGTCAGGCAAAGTCGAACCGTTTGATATCAGCGCACTCAGCGCTGGTGGCTCGCTGTTTCTCACCCGGCCTACATTATTTAACTACACGGCGACTCGGGAAGAACTGGTGGCCTGTGCCAATGATCTTTTCGATGTAGTAGCGACCGGCAAAGTCAGCATCAATATCAATCAGACCTATGCGCTGGCCGATGCAGTTCAGGCCCACGTTGATCTCGAAAGCCGAAAAACCACCGGATCCACCATCCTGAAGCCCTAGCAAAATTCAATCGTAAACCCACTCAACGTCAACGTAATTTGAGCCGGAGTGGCCAACCGAGGTTTGGCGCTGCGCTGCTTGAATCTCCGCGGTCCTGCCTGACTCAACAATCCCGGTATTGAGTTAGCTGAAAATACCCGGGCCTTTCTGGTCGATCAGGATTCTGCATTTACTGATCGTTAATTCAACCGCACTGTCTTCGGTCGGTGACGTGTCGGCTCGTATAAAGTGGTGCGAGTGTTCGCTGTTTTCAGGGTCAGAAATAATGGCTTCTGTAGACCATCCGCTGGAGCCCTGTTTTGGTGTTGGTAAAATGGTCAAGCCTTTATACAGGACCGAGGCATGGTGGCTGCTTTGCTGACTCTCGCGCCCAAAAATCTTGTCGAATATGCCCATTGTTTAATCCTCAAGCGCCTCAATTCTGTTGTGTGCGTGCAATGCGGCAACTTTGTAAGCCTCCGCCAGGGTGGGGTAGTTGAATGCGTTCTCCAGAAAGTAGTCCAGTGTTCCTTTTAACGTCAATACCGCCTGCCCGATATGTATCAGCTCCGTGGCACCCTCACCGACAATATGCACACCCAGCAGCCGCCGGCTTTTGATCGAAAATATAAGTTTCATCAGACCCGACTGCAGCCCCATGACTTTACCTCTTGACGTCTCAGGAAGCGGCACAATCCCAACCTCGTAAGGAATTTTACGCTTGATTATGTCTTCTTCACTCATGCCCACGCTGGACATTTCCGGGACAGCATAAATTCCGTAAGGAAAAAATTCGGGCATAGCATGGACCTCCTGGCCGAGTGCATGTAGCGCTGCAGCGCGTCCCTGTTCGAGCGATGTTGAGGCCAGTGAAGGAAATCCGATCACATCACCGGCGGCATAGATATTTGGCACCGCGGTCTGGAAGTGCTCGTTGACCTTTAACCGACCACGGTGATCCGTTTCCAGGCCAACTTTGTCCAGCCCCATTTTGTCGGTGTTGCCCACTCGGCCCGCCGCAAAAAGGACCATGTCGGATGCAATCGCGCGTTTGCTCTCAAGTCGGACAACACATCGGCCGCTTTTTCTGGTTTCAATCTTTTCGACTTTCTGTCCAAACTGGAGGCGCATTCCCTCATCAACAATATCGTGACGAAAATGCATCAGCACCTCGTCGTCGATAAAATCCAGCATCGTGTCTCTGGGTTCAACCAGTGTGACATTAATATCAAGGGTAGAAAAAATATTCGCGTACTCAACGCCGACTACACCTGCACCGATCACCGTCAGTGAGCGCGGCAGGGTTTTCATGCAGGTCACCTCATCGCTGTCGATGACAGTTTCGCCGTTAAACGGAACGTAATCCGGTCGATACGTTCGGGTGCCGACGGCAATGACGATACTGGAGGCAGAAAGCTCAACGACGTCGCCGTTGTTGGTGTCCACCTCAACAGTCACGTTGTCCGTGAAGCGGCCGTGTCCATGATAGGTATCCACACCATTTCGGACCAGGTGGTCTTCGAGAATATCGACCTCGCTCTGCAGAGTCATGTTGAGTCTCTGCATCAGATCGCCGGCACTGATATCCGCCTTGGCCCGGTATGAACGGCCATAGAATCCCCGCTCGCGCCAGCCGGTCAGATTCAGTACAGTCTCCCGCAATGTCTTGCTGGGGATGGTTCCGGTGTGGACACACACTCCGCCAACCTGCTCCATTCCGTCAATCAGTGCAACGTTTTTACCGAGCTTTGCCGACTGAATAGCCGCGGTTTTGCCCGCAGGTCCGCTACCGAGAATAATAATGTCATAGTGCTGCATGATGATTATCGCTTGTCTTATCCAGCAAGGTCAGGATAATAACAGAGTCAATGGGATATCATTTTTCGATCCATACACCGTGAATTCGCGATGATTGCCTCTCGATTTAGGGTATGAGTGAAACTTCTTCGATGTGTTTTCGGTCTGTAGTTTCTAATCGACTAATCCTTTAACTAATCCCTCGAGGTCTTGCCCAAGGAAACCAGATGAAACGACTGTATCTCGCACTCCAGCTCAGTGTGCTACTGCTCATCAGTTCGTGCGCCGGTGCTGCACTGCCGCTTGCTGTTGACGGTCAAAAGCTCCCAAGTCTTGCGCCGATGCTCAAAGACGTGCAACCGGCTGTGGTTAATATCGCCACCGTGATTCGGGGTGGCAGCGCCGGTATGTCGCTGGAAGAATTGTACCGGCGCCGCTTCAACCTGCCGCCGAGACAAAGCAGACCCAGCCAAAGCAGGGGTTCAGGTGTCATTGTTAACGCCGACCGGGGGCTGGTGATTACCAATCACCACGTCATTGATGGCGCTGATGAAATTTCCGTTACAACAAAAGATGGTCGAAGTTTTGATGCTGAACTTGTCGGCTCGGACGCTGGCAGCGATGTCGCCATTCTGCGCATCGATGCGGACAACATAACCGCAATTGAACTCGGGGTATCCGGAGACCTGAACGTAGGTGATTTTGTGGTCGCCATCGGCAGCCCGTTCGGTTTGAGTCAGACGGTAACATCAGGAATCGTCAGCGCCTTGGGTCGCAGCGGTCTTGGAATAGAAGGGTATGAAGATTTTATCCAGACCGATGCCTCTATAAATCCGGGGAATTCAGGGGGTGCGCTGGTCAATTTGCGCGGCGAACTGATAGGAATCAATACCGCCATTCTCTCCAGAACAGGGGGCAGTGTCGGTATTGGCTTCGCCATTCCGATTGATATGGTCAGCACGCTGATGAATCAGCTTGTTGAGTTTGGCGACGTAAAACGCGGCTTACTCGGAGTCAGAATGCAGGATCTGACACCCCCACTGGCAGACGCATTTGGAATCAGCGGAAAAAAGGGGGCGGTTGTTTCTGAAGTAATCAAGGGTTCTGCGGCTGAAGATGTCGGCATCCAGGAGGGCGATGTAATTGTCAAATTCAACGATTCCATCGTCAACGACAGCGCCGATTTACGAAACGCCGTTGGACTGTTGCGAGCCGGGTCAGAGGGAACGGTCAGCTTTTATCGAAACGGCACGCTCAAAACCGTAAAAGCCACAATCAAGGCAACCGACGAAATTGTTCAGAACGAAGAGGGCGCAATCGACCGGCTGGACGGAGCCCGACTTCGCACTGCAGAGGCTGAAGCAGATCAGCCTGCCGGTGTTCAGGTTGTGGAGATAGAACCCAACAGCCCGGCAGACTCGACCGGTCTGCTGGTCGATGACATCATCACCGAAGTGAATCGACAAAAAGTTGAATCTCTGGATGCATTGAAGAAAATTGCGAAACGATCCGACGGGGTGATGCTGATCAAACTTATCAGGGAGAACCGTTCCCTGTTTCTGGTGATACAGTAAACTTACACTATGAAACAGCCCCCCGTTATCGCACCCTCAATCCTGTCCGCTGACTTCGCTCGGCTCGGACAGGAGGTACAGCAGGTTTTGGAATCGGGCGCTGACTGGGTGCATTTCGACGTCATGGACAATCACTACGTGCCCAATCTGACCATTGGTCCGCTGGTCTGTCAGGCCCTTAGAAACCACGGTATATCCGCACACATTGACGTCCATCTTATGGTCAGGCCTGTTGATCAGTTGATCGGAAACTTTGCTGATGCCGGTGCCACCAGCATTACGTTTCACCCCGAGGCCAGCGACCATATCGATCGGTCTTTACAGCTTATTCAACAGGCCGGATGCCAGGGCGGTCTGGTGTTCAATCCGGCAACGCCTTTAGTCGTGCTGGATCACGTTATCGACAAAGTGGATTTAATTTTGTTGATGTCGGTAAACCCCGGCTTCGGCGGGCAGTCTTTTATTTCCTCGGCGCTTTCGAAACTTCAGCAGGCTCGTAACATTATCGACGCAAGTGGGCGAGACATTCGGCTCGAAGTCGATGGTGGCGTTAAGGTTGATAATATTGCCGAAATCGCGGCCGCAGGAGCCGACACCTTCGTCGCCGGAAGCGCGATTTTTGGTGCAGCCGATGACTCGGATCCCAATCGCTACGACACGGTCATCGGTCAACTTCGAGAGCAGCTGAAACCCTTTTAACGCCGTTCCGAATATGTCACTCACTCGGGTCGCGCCAGTATTTCCTAACCCGGTTCAAGGTGTACTTTTTGATCTTGACGGCACGCTGATCGATTCAGTACCCGACATAGCGGCCTCTCTGAATCTGGCTTTACAAGAGGCGGGATACCGTTCGGTTGCGGAACCGAAAGTCCGGGAATGGGTTGGAAACGGTTCCGGTAAGCTGGTTGATCGGGCCTTGCAACACCTTCTGGGTCAACCCCCTCAAAAACCCGTTTCAGATACAGTTTTTGCTGAGTTTCTTCGTCTTTATCGAATTCACATCTGCAACAAAAGCACGCTTTATCCAGGCGTTTTAAGCACTCTGGAAACCATCCACCGTGCCGGTCTGAAAATGGGTGTAGTGACCAATAAGCCGCTGCAACACAGTGAAGCCCTTCTGTCCCGAATGCAGATTCTTGACTTCTTCACCTGCGTAGTGGGCGGAGATTCACTAGCGGTCAGAAAGCCGGATCCGGCACCCGTTTTACACGCCTGCAAGACGCTGGAAGTCGCGCCGAAAAACAGCGTGATGGTCGGCGACTCACGTGCGGATGTGGTCGCGGCACAACGCGCAAATTGCCCTGTTATTTGTCTGACTTACGGGTACAATCAAGGTCAGGATCTGGAGTCTTTGAATCCATCAGCACTGATTGAGGATTTTTCCCTGATCCCTGAACTGATCATGATTCATCCGCATCGATCTGCGCAACACGCGGATCAAACCTGAATTCGATGAACACTAAAGAGCATCTCATAACAATCAATTCACTGGCGCATCGATGGCGCTGGCGACGCTGGCGACTGTCCTCGTGACCTAATTTTACGGCCTGTGGCCACCCAGTTGTTTGACCGTTAATGAGTTTGACTCGATATGATTACCGAATCCGAATTTTCTCGCCTGAAGGATCAGGGCTATAACCGAATCCCCGTCTACTGCGAGATTCTCGCTGATCTGGAGACGCCGCTCACCACGTACAAAAAACTTGCGACTGCGCCCTATGGCTATCTGCTGGAGTCTGTTCAGGGAGGTGAAAAGTGGGGTCGTTATTCCATCATTGGCCTGCCGTGCAAAAAGCGCATCGAAATCCGTGCCAACCGATTTCAGGTGTTCAACGGTGACGACGTCATCGAAGATTTCGAATCAGAGAATCCGCTCGATGAAATTCGGAGTTTTCAATCCCGTTTCAAAGTCCCGGAAGTAGACGGATTGCCAAGGTTCAATGGTGGACTCGTAGGATATTTTGGCTACGACACCGTGTCCTATATCGAATCTCGCCTTGGAAAGAACAAAAAAGCAGACCCGATAGGTGCCCCGGACATCATGCTTCTGATCTCCGAACGGGTGGTTGTTTTTGACAACCTGAGTGGACGACTGCAGGTCATCTGTTATGCGAATCCGGATATCAGCAATGCCTACGAATCGGCACAGGGCACCCTTTCGGCAATCCTCGATGCCATGAATGCCCCGCTTCCCCGGCAGGATTCCACGAGCTTTGAGCTCAGCACAGATGAAAGCCATTTTGAGTCTTCATTTCCGCGGTCTGATTTTGAACGCGCTGTAGAACGCTGCCGCGAATACATTTTTGAAGGCGATGTTTTTCAGGTCGTAATATCACAACGAATGAAGTTGCCCTATCAGGCCGCACCTCTGGATTTATACCGCGCGCTGCGGACGCTGAATCCGTCACCTTATATGTATTACCTTAATATGGGCGACTTTCAGATTGCGGGCTCATCACCGGAAATACTGGTTCGCCTGGAAGACGGAGAAGTCACCGTGCGCCCGATTGCCGGGACGCGAAAACGGGGTGCTACACCGGCAAAAGATGACGCTCTGGCAAAAGAACTGCTTTCTGACCCGAAAGAGCTGGCGGAACATTTGATGTTGATTGATCTGGGCAGAAACGACGCCGGGCGAGTCTCTCGGGTGGGTACGGTAAAAGTGACTGATCAGATGGTGATCGAGAAATATTCACATGTGATGCATATCGTATCCAATGTCATCGGCCAGATTCGTCCCGAACTTGACGCCATTGATGTACTCAAGGCGACCTTTCCGGCCGGAACGCTCTCTGGTGCTCCCAAAGTCCGAGCTCTGGAAATTATCGAGGAAATAGAGCCCGACAAACGCGGAATTTATTCCGGAGCCGTCGGATATATCGGATGGAATGGAAACATGGATACCGCGATCGCCATTCGAACCGCGTTGATCCGGGATGGCCATGTCTACATCCAGGCCGGCGCGGGTGTTGTTGCCGACTCCATACCTGAGAATGAGTGGAAAGAAACCATGAACAAGGGACGCGCCGTATTCAAAGCGATCGAGATGGCACACAACGGTCTGGCGAAAACACTGGTTCACGGAGGCTGATCGTACTATGTTGCTGCTTATTGATAACTACGATTCTTTTACCTATAACCTGGTGCAGTATTTTGGTGAACTTGGGGCGGAGGCTCTGGTCGTGCGAAACGATGAAAAATCTCTGCGTGAACTCAAGGCGTTGTCTCCCAGTCATCTTGTCATATCACCGGGGCCCTGCACACCCAATGAAGCCGGGGTTTCAATGGAGTCCATCCGGCTTTTTGCGGAGACAATTCCGGTGTTGGGGGTCTGTCTGGGTCACCAGAGTATCGCGCAGGTTTTTGGTGCCGATGTTGTGCACGCTCGCGAAATCAAACACGGCAAGACCGACAGCATTTCCCATGACGGCGGGGGGTTGTTCTCTGAACTGCCGACACCGTTCACAGCCACACGGTATCATTCTCTGGCGGTAAAGCGATCGACGCTACCTGAGTGCCTGACCGTAACGGCTGAGACCGAAGACGGAGAAATTATGGGAATTCGTCATCAAACACTACCTGTTGAAGGCGTACAATTTCATCCCGAATCGTTGATGACAGAGTACGGTCACCACATGCTGAAAAAATTCCTCGAGCTTTAATACATTTCGATAATCGATGCCGGACATTCTGGACAAAATCGTAGCCCACAAGCTGGATGAGATTGCAGCTCGCAGGCAATTGCGCCCGCAATCTGAGCTGATAGAGCAATCCGAGAGTATGCCGCCCGCTCGAGGCTTTTACCGAGCCATGGTTTCTAATACCGAAGCCAACAGAGCCGCGATCATTGCGGAAATCAAAAAGGCCTCTCCCAGCAAGGGCGTGATTCGCGAAGATTTTGATCCCGTGGAAATCGCCCAAAGCTATACCCGGTTTGGGGCGACCTGCCTGTCCGTTCTGACCGACGAGGATTTCTTTCAGGGCCATGACCGCTATCTAGCGGAGGTCAGAGAGGCCTGCCCACTGCCGATTATCCGCAAGGATTTTATGATCGAGCCCTACCAGATTTATGAATCCCGGGTTCTTGGCGCTGACGCCGTGCTGTTGATCGTGGCTGCGCTGGATGACGCCAGATTACATGCGCTTGCCGGGGTGGCGGACGCGCTGGGTCTGGATATTCTGGTCGAAGTTCACAACGGAGAAGAACTTCAACGTGCACTCCAACTGCCGGCTAAACTTATAGGCATAAACAACCGGAACCTGCGCACGTTTGAGACCTCGCTGCAAACCACTCTGGATTTGCGCTCGGAAATACCGCGAGACCGTTTGCTGGTCACAGAGAGCGGGATACACAACAGAGAGGATGTGGAACTAATGCAAAACAGCGGTGTGAACGCTTTTTTGGTGGGCGAAAGCTTTATGCGTGCTGCCGAACCGGGTCAAAAAATGCAGGAATTATTTGACCTGTAAAAACAGTGCGTATTTTATGAAGGTCGTTCTTCGCCACGTCGGCAAAATGCAGTTCACCGCGACAACCGAAAGCGGTCACAACATTGCCATGGATGCATCCTCAGACATCGGAGGCGAAAATGCCGGTGCCAGACCTATGGAAACTGTTTTGGTCGGTCTGGGCGGATGCAGTGCTATCGACGTCATTCTTATCCTTAAGAAAAGCCGTCAGGAAATCAGCGATTGCAGACTTGAAATCGAAGCCACGCGGGGTGACGAAGTACCAGCGGTTTTCCGTCACATCCATCTGCACTACATTGTTTCGGGCGATCAGCTTGACAAGAAAAAAGTCCGTCGCGCTGTTTCGTTGTCGGTCGAAAAGTACTGCTCGGTCACTCGAATGCTCGAAGAAACCGCTGAGATTTCCTACAGCGTCGATTTACAACCGGTTTCCTGAGACGCCATTGTCGATGGAGTGGTTAAGGTAAAACTGGTATAAACCAGCCATGCAGCAACTGACCGAATGGTTTAAACGCCAATTATCCAACCCTCAGGTCGTCTATCTGACGAGCATACTGGTCGTCGGGTTTTTGATTGTTCTATACGCTGGCAATATGCTGGCACCGGTTTTGGCTTCACTGGTTATCGCCTATCTTCTGGAAGGCATTGTTCGAAAGGTAGCGTTGCTCAAAGTACCGCGCATTATTGCGGTAATCATCGTGTTCTTCGCGTTTTTCCTTTTCCTTGTAGCGGTGGTTTTTGGATTAATTCCGCTGCTGTACAACCAGCTAACCGATGTTATTCAAC
>JBCCGE010000020.1:0-44774 GCA_039029455.1 Pseudomonadota bacterium
AAAATAATTACTTTTGAGCCTGAATTAATGAGCCAGTCAGGTACCGTGTCGACGCTGGAAAGCTCACCAATCGGCGGATTCGACAAGCGATCCTCACCCAAAGACCACCTTAACCAGCAGATCATTGCACTGCTGCAGCAGGATGGTCGGCTGCCATACAAGGATATGGCCGATGTGCTGAATGTATCCGAAGGCACAATCCGCAATCGCGTCAATCGGATGCGTGATTCAGGCGCACTAAAGATTGTAGCGCTGACCGATCCTTCAGCTATTCGATATCAATCTGACGCCATGATTGGCATCAAGGTTTCGAATCGGTCGACACCTGCCCGGGTCGCAGAGCGATTGTCCGCAGAAGACGAGGTCATTTACGCGGTCTGGGTAACCGGGCGATTTGACTTGCTGATCGAAGTGGTTTGCGACAGACAGTCTGACTTCCAGACCTTCCTGCAGTCTCACTGTTACGGTCAGGACGATATCAGCCAGTTCGAAGTGATGACCGCCATCGACATGTTCAAGAACCAGTTTTTCCTAAAACGTCAGCCGATTAATTCCGGCTGATACACAAATACCAACCGGAGCCAAGTGAAATGAGCAGCACATATTACGAGAATTTTCAGGATGCACTTCCCGACGCCGATGTTGTCGCCGCGCACAAGAAGACACTCGAAGACGCGGGCGTAAAGTACATACTGTCCTGCTGGATCGATATGTTCGGGCAACCGAAAACAAAGCCTGTACCGATGAGTGACTTCGAATTGCTGGCGATGGGGAAGGGGCCACAATTTGCCGTCCACTCGATATCGTTTGTGCCGGAGCTCGGGCCTGCAGACTCGGATCAGGTGCCGTTGCCCGATCTGGATACGATACAGGTCTGTCCCTGGGATGAAACCATTGCCTGGGTGTTCGCGGACCTTTGGTGGGAGGACAAACCCTATAACCTGTGCCCACGGCAGGCGCTGAAAAAACAGATACACGAAGCGGCTGCGCAGGGTTATCAGATGATGGCGGGGGTTGAGCCGGAGTTCATCGTGATGAAGTGGGATCAAGACGGGAATCCGGTGAAAGCCTATGACGATGATCCGGAGCCCGGCCACGGCGTCCGACCCCGTCGGCAGGCGTTTGGTTATGACGTTGAATACACCCTGGAATCGATGGGCTTTCTCGGTGAAATGATCGACATTCTCGAGAAACTCGGCTGGAATGTACACGATGTCGTCGCCGAAGGTGCTTACTCTCAGTTCGAACTCGATTTCCATTACACCGACGTTTTGAATATGGCTGACCGTATGGTGTTCCTGCGTGTTCTGCTGAAAGAAGTGGCGAAAAACTACGGTCATTTCGTGACCTTTATGCCGAAACCGACCACCGGCGACTGGCGCAGCGGTGCCCATATGAATACGTCGATTCAGGCCGTCGATAACCCGGATGTGAATCTGTATTCTGACGGCAGTGGTGGATGGTCTGACACCGCCTTACACGCTGTGGGCGGCATCCTCAAGCACGGCGGCGCGATTACCGCGGTGGCCTGCTGCACGGTAAATTCCTACAACGGACTGGTGCCGAAGGTCGGTGGATTTGAAGGCGGGACCTACACCTGGGCGCCGACTCATATGGCCTACGGACGCAACAACCGCTCCGCCATGCTGCGTCTGCCACAGAGTCGGTTTGCGATCGAGAATCGGGCGGCTGATATGTGCATGAATCCGTATCTCGGGCTTGGCATGATGCTGGCGGCCTCCGTGGAAGGTATTGTCAACAAGACTCCGCCAGGACAATCGCTGGATGAGGATCTATATGTCATGAATGAAAGCGAGAAGCAGGAGCGAAATCTCACGCCGTTACCCAGAAACCTTCTGGAAGCTATTGAAATACTTGGAAAAAGTGAGCTGGCAAAATCGGTAATGGGCGAGACGCTGCTGAACTCATTCCTGGCCTACAAGGTCGACGAGTGGGAACGTTATCACCAGACCGTGACAGACTGGGAAGTGCAGGAATACCTTCGGTTGTACTGATCAATGAGTTCACTGCCGAAACCGGACCGGCTTAACTTTGGTCCGTATTGTGGCTACCACCAGAACTGGCTGGGCGGGCACAATGAAATTCTGGTGCATACCGATCCGCACACTCTGTGTGGCGAGTTTTTGCGCCGCTACTGGCATCCGATCTACCTGGCCGATGATGTTGGAGATCGACCTAAACTGATCAAGGTGCTTGGCGAGGAACTGGTGCTGTTTAAAGACCACTCCGGTCAGTTTGGCCTGGTGCACAAAAAATGTCCGCACCGCAGAGCCTCGATGGAATACGGCCGCAGCGAAAGTCGAGGTATTCGCTGCTGCTATCACGGCTGGGTATTCGACGTCGATGGCACCATTCTGGATATTCCAGGCGAGCCACAGGACTCCGAGAACGTGATTCAGGTTAAGAAACAGCTGAGACTTGGGGCATACCCGTTGCGCGAGTACAAAGGCTTATTGTTTGCCTATCTCGGCCCCCCTGAATCCATTCCGCCGTTTCCGGTTTACGATGCCTTTGAAATGGACGGCATCACCATGGCGCCCTACAAGGTGCATTTCAACTGCAACTGGATTCAGGTACTCGACGCGATTGTTGATCCTGTGCACACTGCGTTTCTGCATCAGTCCCAGTTCTCCGACGGATTTGGAAAGATGGGCGAAATCCAGTTCTATTACAAGGAGAAGATCCGTTTCCTGGGCACCAATACGCGACGAGTCGGTGACAACATTTGGGTACGGGTGAATGAACTGATACTGCCGAATTTCACTCAGGCAGGCGCCGCTTTTGCCTGTGACGGCAAGGAGGAGCGCCTCTTTGGTCGAAGCGCATTTACGCGATGGGTGGTTCCGATCGATGACGAAAACTGCGTGGCCTATGCCTGGGCCAACTTTGGTGAACGCGGAGACCCCCACGAGTACAACAACCGAGAGGGTTATGAAATGATCGAACAGGGTGAAATCGTCGACCGCCCTTACGACGAACGTCAGATCAGTCCCGGTGATGTCGAAGCTGTGGAAGGCATGGGGGCAATATCGGATCACGAAAAGGAGTGTTTTGTGCCCGGTGATCGCGGAGTTGGAATGTATCGAAACCGTATTCGCAAGTACTGTAAGGATCTGGAAAAAGGCATTGCGCCGCCCCAGCCCACCGATTTGTCAGCGGATGTGATCCCGACATTCGGCAGTGATACAGTGCTGCATATACCGCATCATGAGTCCCGCAATGATGCCGAGATTTTGCGACAGACCAATGATCAGGTGATGGATATTCTATTTTCGAACAACACCGATGCCGGTCCGATACGCGAGCAGAAGATCATCGATGAGATCAAATCAATTAATTGAAGTAAAACTTTTAATTCATTGAAAATACATATAAAAAATAACCGTTGGGCTCCGGGTTCGTTCCCCAACACAGCAGAGGGTGAAGCCGTTTTCACCATCACACAGGAGCGGTTTGATCGGGCGATTGCCGAATTCAGGGGGCTGTCCGAGGGACTCAATGTGTTCATCGACTGGCACATCGACAACTGGAGCAGTTCGATGGCGGATACTGACGTCCTGCTCACCTGGGATTTTCCGACCCAGGATCTGCAGCGGGCTGCACCTCATCTGAAATGGATTCACTGCATCGGGGCCGGTGTGGAGCATCTGCTGCCGATGGACTGGCTGCCTGATCATGTGACGCTGACCAATAACAAGGGCGTGCATGCTGCAAAAGCCGGTGAATTTGGTTTGATGGCGATCCTGATGCTGCATAGCCATATACCGGAGGTCGTCACCAATCAGAAAAATCGAATTTATGACTCCCTGTATGCCTCACCTATTCGGGGTAAGACCGTGGTTGTGCTCGGAACCGGAAGTCTGGGGGGCGCTATCGCCGATCAGATCAGTCGATTGGACACACACGTGATTGGTGTTAATCGCAGCGGGAGGGCAGTAAAAGGGTGTTCGGAGGTGGTAACGACGGCCGAACTGGATCAGGTATTGCCGACGGCTGACTATCTGGTGATCGCGACCCCGGACACACCTGAGACCCGCGGACTGATGACCCGGGAGCGACTCGATCTGATGAAACCCTCTGCGGGTATCATTAATATCGGGCGCGAAGCAGTGATGGACTACGATGCGCTCTGCGACAAGCTGGACGAGGGTTCTTTAGCCGCGGCGATTCTCGACGTTTTCGATCCCGAACCGATCGCACCGGATTCCCGTTTATGGGATACGCGCAACCTGATAATTACGCCGCATATTTCCGCCGATGACGGGGATGCCTATATTCCGTTGACGCTGAATCTGTTTTTCGAAAACCTGAAACTGTTTAAGAATGGAGAGGCGTTGTTGAACCCGGTCAATCCCGCACTGGGTTACTGATCGAGAACCGACTGGTTGACCAGAGAAAACTCATAGCCGCGCGCTGAAATATCGAATACACGATAACCGTGTTCGAAAAGTCGATGCATGGTCGAACTGAAACGTTGAAACCCGATTGAAGGATAGTGGTAGTGAAACTCAACGAGCAGCTGATCGACCATGATACCGTCATCCAGAATGTTATTGAGCGCATCGATTTCGCCACCTTCGATATCCATTTTTAGAATGGATACCCGGGTGTGGCCCAGCGATTGCATGATGCTTGAAAGTGTTTTTACGGCGCAGGACACCGTCGCTGTCCCGGCATCATTTTTGTAGGCGCTGTAGTTGACCTTATGCTCTTTGCGGGGCACTGCAAACTCCAGGTGGCCGTCTTTTTCAGCCAGCCCCAGTGGGTGAAAGTTCAAGCCGTCGGGCAGTGCCTGCTGACTCATCCATTCTGCAGATCGGGGGGTCGGGTCAAAGGCGTGCAACTCGACCCGATGGTGTTTCACCATATCGAGATCCCAAGCGATGTTTTTACCCACACCAAACGAATACACAAGATCGCCGTTCTGAATCGCCGCTGGAATGATCGACCATGTTCCGGAGCGCTCGCCATACCGTTTAAGATCCGGGCGAATCTGAATTGAAATGCCGTGACGTTCGAGTTTTTTCCGCCGCAGCGTTTGTTTCAGAGCGCGAAACATCGGGTGTTATCTGAAGTCGGGAGACAGTCTGTGATTGAATACTGAAGCAGTTCAGCAGTCAACGCCGGGAGAGAGCGGGGACGCTGACAAAGCAACAAAACGCGGTCTGAAAAAAGAGCCCGAAATATCGGGCTCGATGTTGCACGCGTTTCGGTATTTCAGTCAGACCAGTCCGGGCACAGCGCTGTACGCCGCTCAGGCCGCTGCGCGCTGATTGAATTCTACAATCAGAGCGTCCCAGTCGGATTGCTGGTGTCCGATATCGTCCCAGAATGACTGGCGTTTTCTGCGATCAAAATCCTCCACTGATATGCCACGTTGCTCGACCCAGGTGTAGTAACCAAGGTTGAAAATACGCCTTCGATCCTCGGTGGTTAATTCATTAACATGTGCGGGCTCACAGCCGGCCAGACAACGCCCGAAAATCTCAGCCGCATCGGTAGATTCGACCTGACCGTTGAAGTGATGCTTCACAGCATCGTGCAGTTCGCTTTCATACAGGTCGGCACCGTCCGTTGCCACGCACAACAGTATGTCTTTTTCATTCAGGTCTGCGTGCTTCGCGAGCTTTATTGCTGACTGCACATTGGCGAGTCCGGACAATCCCATATGCTTGTAACCGGCCACGGTCTGAGGATCCAGCTGGCATCGTTTTGATACATATCGGCGGCCTTCATCTGTATTGAACAACACGTTCAGAAGATCGGGCCCGACATCAGATATGCCCATCAGATAATCCAGATTCATGACATTGTGAATCAGCGGGATGTGTTTGTCGCCAATGCCCTGAATGTTGTGCTCACCATAGCCGTTGTTTTGCATGGTCGGACACTCCAGCGGCTCGGTCGCAACGATTTGGGTGCCGTACTTTGCCTTAAGATGATCGCCTGCGGCGATGGTTCCTGCCGAACCGGTGCCGGCAATGAATGCGGTCAACTGATCACCTTTGCCGGCCACAGCTTCATACAATGTGCCGAGAGAGGGGCCGGTGACGTTTCGGTGGCAGAGATAGTTGGCGAATTCATTAAACTGATTGAGCACGACACTGGCGGGATCGCGAGACAGCTCGTCGCAGGCGTCGTAAATCTCCTTGACGTTGCTTTCCGAGCCCGTGGTTCGAATGATGTCTTCCTCCGGTCGCAGCGTCCATTTGTCCAGCCAGTTGAAGCGTTCCTGACTCATCTGTTCCGGCAGCACGGCAACGCCCCGGCAGCCCAGAATTCGGGAAATTGCGATACCGCCCCGGCAGTAGTTGCCCGTCGATGGCCAGATGGCTTTGTTGGCGTCCGGATTGAAGCGGCCGGTGACCAGCCGCGTCACCAGACAGGCGTAAGCGGCCAGTACCTTGTGCGCCGTTATCATCGGGAATGTGTCGCCCAGAACCACGACGATGCGTGCAGGTACTCCCGTCAGAGCCGTGGGCAATTCCAGCCACGCCGGTTCTGACCGCCATTCGGTGGATTCGTGATCATTGAACCAGTTGATTCGAAACAGATTGCGCGCATGGGGTTCGTTGAACGGTGCGCTTTGGATTTCATCAAGACGGCTTGCTGACAACTGGTGTGGGTTTACCAGTTCTGAAAATGTCGGCAGTACGAGATTCTGTCGGCGGGCGTGGTCAATGGCGTGATTGACGACGTCGGAGTTTTCAATATTGGGATCGATCAGCACGGTTTAGTCTCATATGTTGATTGAGTAACGCAATTTTAGTGTTTGTATGACGCCAAAATTGTTTATATTTGATTGTCTGAACACATAATTTGTGCGCAACCTACAGCGGAGAAATCAAAATGATCGAACTGGATGCAAAGGACCGAAAAATCCTTAATCTTCTGCAACGCAACAATATGACTCCGCATCGGGAGATCGCTGATCGGGTGGGGTTGTCGACACCGGCGGTTACGCGTCGCATCGGTCGACTGCGAAAGTCAGGTACGGTTCGCGCGGATGTCAGCGTGATCGATGCGGAATCCGTTGGTCGTCCGCTGACCATCGTCACTCAGGTGGTTGCAGACAGCGACCAACTTAAATCACTCGATCAGTTGCGACGCACTTTCGGTCAGTGCCCGCAGATTCAGCAGTGTTTCTATGTTACCGGAGACGCTGACTTCGTGTTGATTTTCAGCGTCGCAAATATTTCCGAGTACAACGAGCTGACACGAAAACTTTTTTTCTCAACGGAGCATGTGAAGCGGTTTACCACCTTCGTCGCGATGGAAACGCTTAAGTCGGACCTGATGGTTGTAATTCCGGAAAAATAGGCTATTGCGGTTTTCATTTTTAATCATGAACTCTGAGAATTTTGCTGGAATTGGTTATCTAGAATGAAAGGGTCATACGGGCCGAGGGAAGTTCGTTTGACACAACATCATTTACAACACCACAACCAGCGGAGGGATCAAATGGATCAAGCTGATACTGTTCAAACGAGTCAACTGGCGGACGCTCAGATCGCCATCACACTGGCCGCCATCGCGTACCTGCGCGGCAATACCCAGGCGGAAACGTTTTCCAAAATGGCAAAAGCGCTGCAGCAAAAAGACCTGCCAACCCATCAACAGTGGGGGTTGGTCTGGGGACCAGTGACTTACGAGAGTAATCTGATGTATATCGTTCAGGGACCGAAAACACAATATGGACGCAAGTTCGCTGTCGCCATTCGTGGCACGGTGTGGACGCCAACCAGTATCTTTGAAGATATCGAGCTGGATCTGGAAAGTCTGCCCTGGACTGACCCGAGCGCACCGGCGGGAACGCGCATTGCAAAAGGCATACGCCATGGCTTCGAGCGTCTGGCGGCGATGCAGCAGCCTACGGGCGGCGGTCGTGTCGAGACCGCACTGGAGTTCCTGAAACGGCAACCCGGGCGCAACGAGATCATTGTCACCGGCCACAGTCAGGGCGGGTGCCTGGCGTCATTAGTTCCACTCTGGCTGAAAACAGAGCTGGCTTCGACCGGTGCAATCGTCAAACCGTTCACCTTTGCCGGTGAAACTGCGGGTAACCAGGATTTTGCAAATTATTTCGCCAGCACGTTTTCAAATCCCATTCGTTTCTACAATCAGCTCGACATCGTGCCGCGCGGATGGAACTACGACACGCTGAAATCGATCAAGTTGCTGTATCCGGGCAACGGACCGAAATGTGACTGGTTTTATGACGGTCTTATCGACGTTGCGATGGATGCAGCCGGACACAATTATTTTCAGCCGAACAATGGTGCAGCGCTTGATGGTCGCGTCTACGATGAAAACGGATGGTTTCCATTTGTTGACGAGATCACAGCGCAGCACAGTCACATCTACTACATGTATTTGATGGGAATTCCTTTAAGCGTGATTCAGGGCACGCCGTTTCATCCCGGTCTTGGCGCCGGCTGGTGGCCGCCAGGTGTGAAACCTCAGGCCGAGCCGCTGCAGGGTGCTGCCTAGTACCCGTTCCCCCCCAGCGTCGGGTGTATAAAAACAGCTTCGCGTGCTTAAATGCAAAGCTGTTTTTTGTATCAACCGAATCAATGACAGAAATCACCCGCGCGACACTGCACGATGCCGACGAGGTCGCAAGACTGTTCGATCTTTACCGACAGTTCTACGAGTGCGAACCGGATTACCCGCTGGCGCAGCGTTTCATTACCGAACGCTTACGCAATGATGAATCCATTGTCTTTGTTGCCCGGCAGGCCGACCAGTCGGTAGGGTTCGTGCAACTGTATCCGTCATTTTGTTCGGTTGAGGCCATCAGGATTTTTATTCTGTACGATCTGTTCGTTGACGCATCGGTCAGAAATGCGGGTATCGGCCGTGATCTTATGAACCGCGCATCGGACTACTGCAGATCAGAAGGTGCACGACGCGTCGATCTGTTAACGGCGCACAGCAACGCCGCTGGCCAGCACCTTTACGAAAGTCTTGGCTATGAAAAAACCAACCAGGACTTCTTTGCGTATTCACTCGCTCTGTAGTTCAAGCGTGCTGGTTTTAAGCGTATGATGCTGTCTTTCCACTACTCGCAAGCAACGTCATGAACCCGCCAAGTCTGTCGTTTCGCAAACTGCATCTGCAGTCCCGCGCTTTCGTGATTCCCAATCCGTGGGACGTCGGTTCTGCCCGCATGTTCGCTGCAATGGGATTCAAGGCGCTGGCAACTACCAGCGCCGGGATGGCGTTCGCAATGGGCGTGCCCGAAGGTACGGTAGACAAGGTTCAGACATTGGTCCATTGCAGACAGTTGGTTGAAGCTACCCATCTGCCGGTTGCAGCCGACCTTGAAAAGGGTTTTGGTGATGAGCCTGGTGTCGTTGCTCAAACTATGCGCGATGCGGCCGCAACGGGTCTGGCAGGCGCATCCATAGAGGATCACACCGGGCGTGCCGACGATCCGATCTATGAATTCGATCATGCCGTTGAACGCGTGTCCGCTGCAGCGGAGGCTGCGCGCTCGCTGTCAAAGGACTTCGTATTCACGGCACGATGCGAAAACTTTCTCTGGGGTCGGCCGGATCTCGACGACACCATTAAAAGACTGCAGGCCTTTGAGCACGCCGGTGCCGACGTCGTCTACGCCCCGGGTATCCGCGATATCGACAGTATCCGTGAGATCTGTGCGAGCGTGTCCATACCGGTCAACGTGATCATGGGTATACCCGGTGTTGAACTGACCGTTGACGATCTAAGTCGAGCCGGCGTTAAACGCATAAGCGTCGGTTCCGGTATCGCCCGCGCAGCCTACGGTGCACTGATCCGCGCCGCCCGGGAAATTGAAGAGCAGGGCACCTTTTCATTCGGGCAAAACGCAGCATCATTCGAAGAGATAGAAGCGCTGTTGCGGAAGTAGTTCCCATCACGAGATTGCTTCGCCGCTCCTCTCCTCGCAACGACGTGGTAATTGCTCAAACAAAATCGTCATTGGGAGCCGGTAGGGCGCGCCAATCTCGATACTCTCCTCCCTAATCCCGACCGGCTACTCCTCGTCCAGAGTGCTTTTGTAGTGGTCTGAACCCGGACCTTTGGGCGCTCGGATGCCGCGGAATTCCCAGTCACCGCCCATGGCGGTGGAAACCACTTCTTCCGTGGTCATTGGCTGGTGGCCGACATCATCGCGGATTGGGTTCGGGCCTTCGACAATGGTATTGGTGAGCGCGCCGAGCCCTTCGACTTCGACAGTAACAACGTCACCGGGTGAGACGGGTCGGCTGTTAGCGGGTGTGCCCGACAGGAGAATGTCGCCCGGTTCGAGGGTAATGGTCCTCGCGATATCCGAGACCAGATAATGCATGTCCCACTGCATTTCGCTGGTGTTGCCGTCCTGTTTGACTTCACCGTTGACCAGAGTGCGAATCTGTTTGTTGCGAAAATCCCAGTCGGTTACCAGCGAAGGTCCGACGGGGCACAGTGTATCCGCGCCTTTGACGCGCAGCATGGAGCCGGCGTCGGTGTCTCTGAAATCATGGAGTCCGTAATCGTTGCCGATACTGTAACCGGCGATATACTGACCGGCGTCATTCTGGCTGATATTGCGGCAGTGTCGTCCGATAACTATTGCGATTTCACCTTCATAGTTCAGCCAGTCACAGCGTTTGGGCCGAACCACGTTGGCCTGATGTCCGCACAGCGCGGTCACCGGTTTGTGGAAGTAGGTGGGTGTTGCCGGAAGTTTAGTCATGAATTCATCGACGCGGCTTTTGTAATTCAGATGCACGCAGATGATTTTTCGAGGTTGTGTGGGTGCCAGATGAACCGCATCGGTGATCGGCACCGCGCGACCGTCTCCGGCCACCAAATTCTCTCCATCCACGGTCACCACGGTCGGATAACCGTCGAGCAGAATCCGTCTCAGTTCATTCATTTTAGGTTGTTCTCCTTACCGACTCGGGGTTCGGCTTGATTTCGTTAGGATGCAAACGATATTATAGCAACGGACAATGCCACGCTGGCAACACCGCGTTCTGTATGTGCTCGCGTTATGCCGGATTGGGAAAACGATGACGCTACGAGCCCGCCGAATATGTCTTTAAAAGGTTTTATGTTCCCGCGCAGCGCGACGGGAAAATCGTCCCTGGTGCCCGACACGCCCTGGCACTACTCCGGGCACATGCTGACCGTTGAGTACCGCACTCATCCCGAACGCGTCGCGGAATTGCTGCCAGACGGTATAGAGCCCGCCGATGAAGATCCCGGTGCGGTAGCGATCATCTGGGCCGAATGGCAGAACTGTCGGGACGACTACAGCGAAATACTTGATCCTGCCCGCAGTCAGTACGGCGAGGTTTTCGTTGTCTGCCGCTGCAAGTATCAGGGGCAGACGTATTCCCGCTGCCTTTACATCTGGGTCGATGCTGACTACGCGCTGGTGCGCGGTCACCATCAGGGGTATCCAAAAAAACTGGCGTCTATTTTTATGTCCCGACCGATTACTGTCGGCCGCGCCGGACCTCGACTGGAAGTGGGCGGTCGCTTTGGAGCCAGTGTTTCGGCATACGATCACAAACTGGTGCACGCGACCTTTGAAATTACCGCCGAAAGTGATCATGCCGGCTTCGTCAACGGTCACCCGATGATCCATAACCGCTGGATGCCCGCAATCGAAGGCGACGGCAGCGACAGTCTTGATGAGCTGGTGACCATGAGCGCGTACGATGCCGAAGTTGGTCGGTGTTTTACCGGTGATTTCGATCTGAAGCTGTTTGAATCGCCTACAGAAGAACTGGACCGACTGGAACCCCTCGAAAAGATCGCCGGTTACTGGCGCGAGGTTGGGTTCTCATGGCGATCGGGTACGACTCTGAAGCGAACCCATCTGCCTGAAATCGGTTAGGACTGCGCGGTGCGAAAAAAACCGGACGCCTCACGCACCATACAGGAGCGGGTTGCTACGACCCACGTGCAGTCACTGAATCCCGACATCGATGCGATGGCGGCGATTTCCAATGTATTCCGGGTGTCTGTTCTGTTTCGCAATCAGGCGGAAAAGCGTTTTTTGCTGCAGCACAATCTGACGTTTTCCGGCTTCACGCTGCTCTGGGTGTTATGGGTGTTCGGAAAAATGGAAACCCATCAACTTGCACAGGAGTGCGGCATATCAAAGGGCACACTAACCGGCATTGTATCCACTCTGGAAAAACGTGGATTTGCCATACGCGAACGTCATGAGACTGATGGTCGCAGAAAACGGGTCGCACTAACCGCATCGGGCAACCGTCTGATGAAAAAGCTGTTCATGGAAATCAACACACTTGAAAAAGAATTTGTTGGTGGACTGTCAGCTACCGAAGTGACCGAGATGAGCCGACTTTTGCGAATCGTGCTGCATTCACAGGATAAGCCGGCATGACAATCTGGCATCCCAGTGACGACGGGTACGCCAACCTGTCCGATCACGACTCATTCGTGCAGGGTGTTCCGCACAATACGTTCAAGCGCCTGCGCGAGGAGGATCCGATGTCCTGGCAGGATGGGGGGCAGGATAAGGGGTACTGGGCCATGACCCGTCATGCCGACATTATGGAGTACAACAACAACACCAAACTGTTGAGCTCCGCGCGCGGTATTCGCATCGAGGATCAAAGCTACGAAGAGTACCTTGCCCGCCGCACCTTTCAGGAAACCGATCCTCCGGAACACACCCGAACGCGAATGCTGGTAGCGCGGGCATTTTCTCGACCGGTGATAGCGAAGTATGAAGCCATTATTCGTGAACTCTGTGACGAGATACTCGATCAGGCTTTTGCTCAGGATGAATTTGATGCGTCAAAACTGATCAGCCGGCAGTTACCCATGCGCATGCTGGGACAAATTCTCGGTCTGCCCGCGGATGATCTCGACTGGCTGGTTACCAAAGGCGATGAACTGATTGCCAACACCGATCCTGAATACACCAAACATGTGCTTGATCAGGACGACACCGATGCGTTCCGACTGATGCCGTTTCGATCCCCAGCCGGCGTCGATCTCTATGTCTACGCCCGGGATCTGATGAAAGAAAAACAGGCACAAGGCGACACCGAAGGCGTGCTCAGTCTGATCCTGGAACCCAATGCCGATGGTGAAATTATCAGCGAGGACGAATTCCGAAATTTTTTCTGCCTGCTGGTGGCCGCCGGCAACGACACCACTCGCTATACCATCTCTGCCGCAATCCATGCGCTGGCGAACCAGCCCGCACTGCTGCAAGAGATGCAGTTCGGGGACGATGCGCTGTGGAAGTCGGCTACCGAAGAATTGATTCGGTGGGCGTCACCGACAATGCATTTTCGGCGAACGGTGATGGAAGATTTCGAACTCCACGGCAAAACCGTACGCGAAGGAGACAAAGTGTTGTTCTGGTTCGTCTCGGGCAATCGGGACGCGCAGCAGTTCGATGATCCATTTACACTCAATCTGACGCGAACACCCAATCTGCATATGGCGTTCGGGCAGGGCGGGCCCCATGTCTGCCTCGGGATGTGGCTGGCGCGTCTTGAGATCCGGGTATTGATGCAGGAGCTTTCATCACGGATTACAAAAATCGAGCAGACCGGAGACCACGAGTATCTGCGTTCCAATTTCGTTGGCGGTATAAAGCGTCTGCCGGTTAAAGTGCATTTAAAATAACGAATACAACAACCAAACGAGTACACACCATGGCAAAAGAAAGACTTCGCGTGTTGTTTTGTGATCACCTTAATCTCGCACGCGGCAAAATGCTGCCGGGCACATTCGGCGACGGCGGTGAGTCAAGATTTTGTCAGGGTATCTATGCGCTGACATACGATAAGGATTTGATTCCTGTGCCGTGCTCGACCCTGTTGGAAGGCTTGCCGGACATGATTGCGCGGTTTGATGGCGACGACATTCGGTCCGGTTGGCTCGGTAACGAAAAAGTCGTTATCGCGGACCAGTTCGCCAGCGACGGGTCTCCACTACCGGTGTGCGGTCGCAGCCTGTTGAAGCGAACCGCCAATGACTGGCGGCAAGAGGGTTACAACACCAAAGTCGGAATTGAGCTGGAGGCCTACGCTTTTGTGCAGGACGACAGCGGCCAGTGGGTTCCCTACGATACACCCGGATCATTTGTTTACAGCACCGGCCCACTCACCGATCCGATTGGCTTTACCGACGCAATATGGGAACAGGCTGACGCCTGCGGCTTTGATCTGGAAATGCTGACATCGGAATTTGATTCTCCTCAGTTTGAATTTACACTTCGCTTCGACGATGCGGTCAAAGCAGTCGATGATATTTTTCTGTTCCGTTTAATGGCGCGGGAAATGGCCATCGAGCACGGCGTGTTGCTGACGTTTATGCCGAAACCTATTGAAGAACTCAGTGGATCAGGCGTACACATTAATTTCAGCTTGTGGGACGACAAACACACCAACCGAATTGGCGATGCCGAAGCTGACGATAATCTCTCTGATCTCGGACGAGCCTGCGTCGCGGGACTGATGCACCATCATCAGGGGCTGGCTGGGCTGCTCGCGCCCACAGTCAATTCCTATGTGCGCCTGCAACCCGCGAGCCTGTCCGGATACTGGCGCAACTGGGGTATTGATCACCGCGGTGTCACTACACGAATTACGACAGAAACCGGCTCACATGCACGAGTCGAACATCGCATGGCCGACGGCGCTGCAAATCCATATACCGTAACTGCCGCCGTACTGCAGGCCGCGTTGCTTGGACACAAAAACGGATACGAACTGGCGCCCGCAGAAACTGCAGACTGTCTTGAAAATCACGACGCAAAAGATGGTGTCGCCGCCGACCTCGGGTCAGCTCTTGACGCGCTTGAAGCAGATGAAGCGCTTGTTAACGCCGTAGGTGAGGATTTGGTGGGTAATCTCGTTGGGATCAAACGAGAGGAGATCGAAAAGACCGCTGAACTCTCCAATATCCAGCAAAGAGACTATTATTTGCACTACATCTAGGGACGTACGGAAATCGTCTGCATATCAGAAAGTTTACATAAATTTTCGAATATACTGTAAATATATACAGTATATTGAGACAAATAACAGAATAATGCTCACTTTCTCCAAAAGATATGCTCGCTTTGTCGACATGGATTTTGTAAACTACTTTAAAAACAAGGGCTTGTGGATTTGACCCAAGAGTTAGTGAGCATTCCGTTATTGGATAATTGGACGTGCTCACTTTGTCAGCACCACAAATCAGAGCTCAGGAAAAACTATGGAAAATCAAAGAGTAGCTAAGCGGACCAGGATTAGACCACCGTCAAAGTGCGCATGCTCACTATACAACTGTTAGGAATATATGAGCGATCGATGGAACATTGATAGGGTGCCAACACAGCGTGAAATCTATTTTGCGCGTGTAGTTGGTAGTGTCGTAACAGTGTTTCTTGGGTATTTTTTATACAAGATAACATTGAAATTGCCAGAATTGTTATCTGACGGAGTAGGACTATTTGTGGTTTTGGCTACGATAGTTTTCTTTTTTGTAGTCGGTTTAATTACTATTAGAGCTTGGTTTGGAGGTGCGAAAAAGCCTACTAATGATGCAATGCTAGTATTTAGTGGAATTTTTGTTTTGGTGAGCGCTTTAACCTTACTAAGTGTTTTATTTGCAGAGAGTGGAAAAGGAGTGAGCGCAGTCGGAGTGCTTCCAATGCTATTTTTGAGTGTTTTGTTGTTTAGATCATCATGGCAGAAAAGAAAAAAATCCTAACAAATACCTATTTGTGGACGCCAGCAAGCTGGCGGCAAAAAGCTAGACGTTATATTCTTTAATATGGATGAATAGAAATAGTGTAGTTGCAACGGTTAAGGCTATTTGTACAGCAGATCTTGAACACGGAGTTACGTCTTCTGGAGAGGCTATTAGTTATATTGAAATTTTCGAAATACCTACTATAAAAAGGAAAATAGGTATTTCCTCCAACGGGTATTGGTGTTCTTGCGACTCAACAATTCGTGAAATAAATGGAAATGGCGAATGTAGGGTACTGTTTCAATTGTTAGAGATTCCGATCCGCAACCTGGTAGAGACAATAAAAGCTGGATTGGGTCGGCGGAATTTGCCCGAAAAATTGCTTTTGACATTTCCCTTCGATGAAATTGTTGTTCCTGCTCTTGACTCGAGTTGGAAAGACTTGGCTTTGAAGTGGTTAGAAGACGGTTATCCGACTAACGATGAAATAGACTATATTCTCAGTGGTAAAGATAAACAGAATAGTTTTTGGTTGAAAAAACATCAGGAAAGATTAGGTGAATTCTTCGGAATATAACAAGTACCTCTTTGGCACGGCTGCTACGCAGCCGGCAAAAAGCTAGACGTTATAGGAATAGTAGGAGTTTATGACGAAAATAGTCTATTTAGTTGTTCTATGTGTCGTGGGTGGAGCCTGCTTTCTTCTTGGGGAAAGGTCGGGAGAGGAAAAGTGGATTAAAACTAATTGGGATATCTCAGCCCGACGTGCTTTAAATGACGGGTCTTTAAGGTTGAGTACTCTGTCTGATTTGCGAGATCAGAATATAGAAAAGACAATATTAAGACTCGAAGGATTACTTGGTGTCGATGAGGCCTCGATAGAACTGTACTTCGATGAACAGGAATTACTATCCCGTGAGGTGATTGAATATAAAGAGGAGTTTGAAATCGCTCTACAAGAATATAGGAATAGAGATGATGTTGATTAATCCTATAACAAGAAAACTAAATTGCGCACGACTTTGTCGGCGCTTGTTTAGACGTTAGGTGTCCGTATGGAAAGTAACTTAATTCAAAAGGGATGGCTAAAACGTGTTGTAAAAATACCCGGAACCGATGAAACCATTACTTATAGTGGTAGAGGTCTAGGTACTGAGAAGTGCATAGTGTCTGGAGAAGAGTTCGTGTCTCAATCAGAGTTTGGTTGGTTTGTTCCCGAGTTTGACTTTAACCACAATAATATGAATTTTATCGTGCAAGCTCGAATATGGCCTTGGCCTTGGTTAAGCTTACGCTCACTAGAGGTTTGGTATGCCCCTAGAAAAGTAGACACCTGGCAGCGTTAAAATTAACGCAAACAAGAGGTGTTTTACAATGAGTGGAAAGCGGTACAGCGAAGAGTTCAAGATTGAAGCCGTGAGACAAGTCACACAACGTGGTTACTCCGTATCAGATGTCTCGTCGAGGCTTGGGATCACAACAAAAAGTCTCTACGATTGGATCAAGAGGTATGGTGATCAGGATTTAACTCACCAGGAACTAACTACCCAGCAGGCAGAAAACAGGCGACTGAAAGCTGAGTTGCGTCGGGTGACCGAAGAGAGGGATATATTAAAGGAGGCCGCGGCGTACTTTGCCGGGGAGTCAAGGAAAAGTACGCGTTCATAAAGTCACGGCTCCCCCGGTATTCGATCAGTGCCATGTGTCGAGTGTTTGAGATTCACCGAAGCGGTTTTCACGCATGGATAAACTGCCCAAAGAGCGATCGACAGATAGAAGACGAGCGTCTGTTGGGGAAGATCAAGCAGTTCTGGTTGGAAAGCGGTTGTGTCTACGGTTACCGGAATATCACCACCGACATGAAAGAGTCGGGTGAAATCTGCGGTAAGAATCGAATACATCGAATCATGCGCTTAGCCGGTATCCAGTCGAACCGGGGCTATAAGCGCCATCCCGGGTTCAAAGGTGGGAAGCCGGCCCATGTCGCGCCAAACGCTCTGAATCGAGAATTTACTGCTGAAGAGCCAAATCAGACCTGGGTCACGGATTTTACGTTTATCCGCACTTATGAGGGTTGGCTGTATCTGTGTGTCGTTCTGGATCTATTCTCGCGCCAGGTGATTGGTTGGAGTATGACCCATCGGCCCCAATCAGAGCTCGTGATCAACGCTCTGTTGATGGCGGTGTGGAGACGACAGCCCAACAACAAGGTACTGGTACATTCCGATCAGGGTGTCCAATATACATCTGATGATTGGCAAAGATTCCTGAAAGACAACAATCTACAAATCAGTATGAGTCGCAGAGGAAACTGTCACGACAACGCGGTGGCTGAGAGTTTCTTCTCGTTACTGAAAACGGAACGAATCAAGCGTCAGATCTACAAAACCCGCAGCGATGCAAGAGCCGATATCTTCAACTACATTGAGATGTTCTACAATCCAAAACGACGGCATGGTGCCAATGATCGGTTGTCGCCTATGGAATACGAAAAAAGATATTATCGTGAAGCTGCCAACTGTCTACGAAACTAGGGGCATACCAGTTCTTTGTCCAACGATGAATTTTCATCAGAAGGGGCGTCATGCTCGGTCTGGGAATTTGGGTGCGGTAGTCAGTAAAGTTATGCTCTCAACATTGTTTGCAATTAGAACTCAGGCAGTTTCCTTTGCTAGAGAACAACAGTCATTCGCGAACAGCACCCATACCTCAACTGTTGGGACGCCTTAGAACACCAGGAAAGAAAGCCGGCGATCCATCACCTCGACACTAATTACAAGTCGAGCTGAGAGTTCCTCCAGAACCATCATCATTGAACGTACAAGAATAATTTGTCCCTGATACAGCGCCTCCGGTCAAAGTAGAATGCGAAACGTTAACAACTACGCTCGTATTGGTCACGAAAATAGAGTTAGATCCTCCTTCAATATAGCTGTGGCGGATTTTTGTGGAGGCATTCCCGGTGATGTAAACGCCAGCTCCTTCAGAAATGACGGTAACACCATCTAGTTTAACGAATTTGGGAGTAGAAGCTGCCGTGGTGGAATCATATACACCTCTATTTAAACTCGAGCCATTGGTGACCTCAACTATAGTGTTTCGTGCTGCTGTATTAGAAACGCGGTTACGAAGACCGTAATTGCGATAGGTCCCGTCTACCACAATATATGAGTCTTCGATAACAATATCACTTCGTTCAGAATAGATGCCACGTGAAGAATTGGTGGGCGTTCCTCCGACAACAACTGATACGTTTTTCACCAATGCCGTGTATGAACTGACAAGATAAGCCATGATTCCTACGATATAGTCATCGGCGGTCGTGGTAGCGGTATTCTCAACAGTCAGATTGCTCAGTGTGGTGTGCGATGCGAGCAGAATTACGCCGTTGTCTGCGTAATCAGGATCACCGCTATTACCAGTAACGCTACCCCTTACTATGGTTTCTTTAACTCCGCTGCCGCTGATGCTCACATAGGGTTTCATTACGACGTGGGGATCTACTGTGTATATTCCCGGTCCAATAACAATTAAATAAGGGTTACTAGCACTGGCATCCGTAATGGAGGCGATCGCAGCATTGGGATCGGTGAAATCTCCGTTTTGTTTGGCAACAGTAACGATGTTCTGCAACGGTTCGAAATCGCCTCCTCCTAACGGCACTACTACAACTCTAGATTGTGCGAATGCATTCCCAATGCTAAGAACTCCGAAAATAATCGCTAAACCGAAAACACGAGCTTTTACCAACTTCATCACTTCTAACCTTCATTTGCTTTTGATAAAAAAATTATACAGTGTTACTTCTAAACTGTCCGTAGGCTATGCCTCATCGACCTCGGCGCAGATGGCGTAGGCAGTTAACGTTACGTCCCTCGCAAAAGCAGAATTATTGCGGAAAATAGATATCCACCTTCCATCATTAATTGGATAGCTCTCAAACAACGAAACAGTGCTGGTGATAGCCTCTGAGACGGAACCCCCTCCTCCAAGCAAGCTCTTTTCACCTTCTGCACCAGGGCAAAATGCTTCCACAAGTCTTGTTTGACCCGGATCTAACGTTATACCTCCTGTGCTGCTCACGACACGCACATAGCCCTTAATTCCTGATTTTTCCTCCCCACCCAAAGGCACCACCACAACCTTATTCTGAGCAAACGTATATCCAATGCTCAGTAACGCCAGAAAGATAGCCAGAACGGATGTACGCGCTTTTACTGCTTGAATCATTTTGAAACCCTCTCTTTGTCGATTCCAAAATAGTACACCAGCCGGCTTAGGCACAGCGTTTGGAGTTCAAAAACATTACTTGAGTTTTGTTTATGTAGCTACGTGAACATTGGTTAGTATCATCTTGACGGACTTATTGCACGAAGAGCTCGAGCAGCACCATCGATTACCAGGCAATAAACAACCGTTTGTCGCCGTTATTCGGAACACTTGGGGCAAGTCTTACACCGTCGATGGATTCGAAACATCATGGCGAAAAGAAATGCTGAAAGCGATGGAATCAGGAGTGGTTTGTGTTCCATGACATCAGAACAAAGCACGCGACAGACGAAGACGAGGAAGGATTGAACGCACAATTAGCGCTCGGTCATGCCGATGAAGCAAAAACAAAACGTTTTTTGCGCCATTCCCTGGACTGAAAGTTAACACGACTTGATTTTACGCCGGGTGGAAGGTGGAAGATTCCGCAAAACGTAACAACCACCAGGTGATTGAAATAAAACGAAAAATGGTGCCGGAAAGAGGAGTCGAACCTCCGACCTACTGATTACGAATCAGTTGCTCTACCAACTGAGCTATTCCGGCATGTGAGGGCCTTTGGCTGGACGGCGGATTATAGGTGGTTACCGTTAGGATTCAAATCAGATTATGGTCGGAATTTTGGTCAAAATTCGCTATTTAGGCACGGACGCTAAGGTATTTGTTACAAATTGAAACCGACCGCATCAGGTCGTTTCCATTACTATACTCATCCTGACTGGGGGAGTTCTCCCTACGTGTATCCAGCACGGGCCAAATGACCTCAGAATTTGAAAAAACGACAGAAGTCGCGTCATTATAAAGCGCGAAATCTGATTGACAGGAACCGCGACTCGCAGATACTGGTGATCCTGAGACTGGTTGCGAAATCGGGGACTTTCGTCAAGCTGCAAAAACGGGTGGTGTAAACCTGAATAGATGCACTGTAAACCATGGTAAGTAATTCACCCATGCAAAAACCCAATATACCGAGTAATCAGTCAGGCTTCACCTTGGTGGAAGTCTTTCTGGTTGTCGTCATTATCGGCATTCTTGGAAGTTACGCCGTGCCGGCATTTCGAGAGTTCTTTGGTTCTGCGGAGATCACCCGGGCGCAGGACGAGCTGGCGAATACCCTGAGACTGGCTCGATCTTCTGCTCTGGGATATTCGAAGCCGGTTATTGTGTGTTCAAGCAGCGACGGCAACTCGTGCAAAACCACGAACCAAACCGACTGGACAAGCGGCTGGATCGTTTTTCTGGATTGCAATGAAGACGGCGTTCGTGACGTCAACGATGCGACTAAAGAGTGCGACATGAATAATGATGACGACACCTTAGACACAGAAGATGACACCGAGCAACTGGTTAAAAAACAGAGCGAGATGGAAATGACGCTGAGTGCAACTGTCGGAACCATTGAATTCGACGAGATTGGACGATTGGCCACTCCCGGAACCTTTACATTGACCAGTAGCAGTTTCGATGGCACTAAAACTGTCGCCGTAAACGGTTATGGACGCGTAACCAAGAGTAATTAACCAGAATTGTGATTACATTAATCAAAAGCAAGCGAGGCGTTACCGCTAACGGATTCACTCTTATTGAAGTGATGGTAGCCCTTCTGATTTTATCTGGCGGCCTGCTGGGTGTGGCCTATCTGCAAACGTGGTCCCTGCAATTTGGACAGGAATCGTTTAATCGCTCACAGGTCCTGGCCCTTGGAAACCAGATGATCGACCGGATGTATGCGAATCAGATTTCGGCACTCGACCCGAATGACCGAGAGGAGGATTATCTGGACCCGGTCGATTTGGGCAGTGACACCCCGTGCGATCCGATGATAGTGACTATTAGAAATGACGTCGTCTGTTTCGCCACCGATCTGGCGGAGACGTTGCCCGCAGGTAATTTTGAAATTGAAACGGTCGATGCCGACAACATTGCCGGTGCCGAGAGCTTTCGCCTCACCGTTTTCTGGTCCGACAAAGGGTTAACACGACAAGCGGACAGAAGTCGCGAGGACATCGCTGACTTTTCTCTGGACGACCAGGCGTCCTGTAACAGTGAGGACAATCGAATCTGGTCGGATGATCTAAGCTGGCCGCAGATTGCCGGACATACACCCACGACGCCAACGTGTCTGGTGTCCTACAGCTGGATGATTCAGGTTGTCGACCCCAACGAACTTGGGGTTAATCTGCAGGCCGCCAATTGAGTTTTCACGGGACGGGCAGATGCATCAAGAATCACCACTCATGACAACAAAACTTCCACACAAAAATTGCTTTGCTGCGCGCAGGATTGCAGGTTTCACACTGATAGAACTTATGATTGCGCTGCTTGTGAGCCTCATCATTCTGGGCGCATTGAGCGTAGTGTATTCCAGCGCATTCAGAACCAACCGGTTCCAGGATGGCCTGCAGCGTCTCAACGAAAACGGCCGATACGCACTCGAACTGATGGCGAGAGACATACGTATGGCCGGATACTACGGCTGTGCTGAAGACAAAGATCCGATGGACGCTGCGGGCCCTGTGTTCTCTGGAGTAACGACCGCCGGCGGTAATTCTGCGTTTGTTACCATGCCAATCCATGGGTTCGAGCATTCGACCTCAGGTGCGAATGCTGTGTGGCACCCAACCGATATTGATTACGAAGCCAATCCTGTAGCGGCAACAAACAGCGACGCTATTATTGTTCGGTTATCGCAACCGCTGAACACCAGTTCCGGAAACAGTGCAGAAGTAAGCTCCAACATGGGGTCGACTCTCTCAGCAATCTCCGTTGATGATGCTTCGGAAGTGTCAGCTGGTGATCCAATGATTATCGGAAACTGTGAGAACGCAGACATCTTCATAGCAACAGCAGTCGCTGGAAACTCGATAACTCATCAAACCGTGGTCACACCTACGGATGGACTCGAAAATGCTGCTGACTCACTTACTGCTGCATACGAGACTAACGCAGACATTTACAATTTTTTCTCGATTCGCTACGACGTTCAGGCCGACAACAGCAACGGCGGCATTCCTACGTTATATCGCAAGGTGAACATGGCAAATCCCGAACCACTGGTACCCGGTGTTGAAAACATGCAAATCCTGTATGGCGAGGATACAGGGGGCCGTGAGAGCCCAGATGTTTACCGGAGTGCTGCAGACGTTGTTAACTGGCCGCTGGTTCGAACCGTAAAAATCGCATTGCTGCTGCGAACCGAGGATGAATTTGGAGATGAAGCTCTGGACGGCTCTGAAGCATCGACGTACGACCTGGCGGGATTCAGTTTCGCCGACGATACACTCGCGTGCGACGTCGTGTCTTTGAAACCACTGTAAACGTCCGTAACAGCTACTAGGATTTTTCAGATGATTCGAAATGTACAAACCATAGGGCGTAGAGGTCAGCAGTCAGGTATTGCGCTGGCGATTTCAATCGTTTTCCTTTTGCTGTTAAGCATCGCAGGTGTTACTGCTATTCAGAACAGCACGTTTGAGCAGCGCATGACAACAAACATGCAGCATATGACTCATGCATTCCACTATGCCGAGTCGGGTCTGGCCAAAGCCGTACAGAATCCGCAGCTGAACAGCTCTCAGTACACCTTTGCCAATGCTTTGGAGGAAGATCTTTGTGAAAACTCGTCGGGGACAGCCACCGACTGTGCTGACGCAAGTTCGGGTAACGCCTCCACAAAAGCCTATTACGAAGGTCAGGGCAAAAAGCCACCTATAAATTTCAGTTTGGACGCAGGGTTTGCCAATCACTATTTTGAAGTGACCAGCACAGGGCGATCAGGCAAAGCTGTTTCTACTCACCGTCAGGGCCTTTTTCTGGTCGGGCCCGGTGGGGATCAATAAGCACGAGGTATGAGCACCATGAAATCCATGATTTTGCACACAATCGCCAAACTGGCATCGCGCGTCATCATCATTTTACCGATAGTTGTATTTGGGGCTACTCTCACCGCAGTGAGTCCGATCAGCATTGGTCACGCAGCTCCAGCAAAAATGAAGTCCCTGGAGACACCGCTCGAGGCCACCAGGGTGTTGCGATATCGCGTCAATCGTGGAGGCAGTGGACGCATTGTGCTCACATGCTTCGCGAACGGTTGCAGCAATGACCGAATTCGGTTGTTAATAACGCCCGAAACCCGAATTTTTGTGAACAATCGTCTAGTCAATCCAGCTCGGTTTTCGCCGCGGCGTCGTGATCTGACATCTGCATTCTATCTCGCCGGAGACGGCGTGCTTAACCGCCTGTTTGTAAAGAGGTAAGGCCGTGTTAGACAAAATTCATACCCTCCAAGCCGCAATAAGCATTCGATCAACTGTGCAGTCCGCTGCACGCGGCACTAAAACCCTCGCCAAAGTCGCAACCGCATCGTTGCTGATCAGCAGCGCGGGCATAGCCGACGATACGGAGATTTACACCAACAACCCGAATTCCGGCGGTGTCAATCCGAATCTTCTGTTTGTGATTGATACGTCCAACAGTATGAACGCAGTAGAGACTGTGCTCGAATACGATCCCGCATTCAACTATGCGTCGATCGTCCCGCCTGGCCAGACTGCTTGTGACAGCGATCGAATCTATGCGTGGATCGGCGGCTCAATTCCAAGCTGCAATACAGTGTACTGGTTTGAAAAAACTTATTTTCGCTGTAAGGAAGGCTTTTACAATCTCGACATCAACGATACCGGCGTCGGCTCGGGCTACTACAGCGATCGCATTGCCCGATACAACTATCAGGCCGAAACCTGGACGTGGTTGCACAGTAATTTCCACCTGTATAGAAACAACAGTAATCACTATGAGTGCCGATCGGATCGCGGTTATCACGGTGTTAACGACACCTCCAGCAGAAGATACATTACCGACAGCAGCAACACAGCGAACCCCTATTCGCAGTATTACTGGAACGAGGAGAGCTGGAACAATTTCGGCTACCGAACCTTGCTGAATGGCAACTACATGAACTACTACCACTACGCAGGCGTAGGCGGGACCAACGACAAGGAGCTGACACGACTTGAAATTATCGTCAACGCCGCAAAGGATCTGGTGGACTCAGTTACCGGAATTAACGTGGGTCTTGTTCGGTTTGATAGCACGGGCACGCTGGCTTGCTATAACGACGCCTGTTACACCGAGAACACTCACGGCGGTCCGGTGGTTCAGCCTATCATTGATATTTCCAGCGATGCCAACAAGACGACGATAAAAAATGCCCTCGACGCATTTACGGCACCGTCATCAACACCGCTCGTAGAGACGACCTACGAAGCCATGCGCTATTACCAGGGAGACACGGTCTATTTTGGTGGACCCAGACCTAACGGCAGTATTGCCAGTGTGGCTGCGGCAAAATCACCCCCAACCGCAGCGAGCACAACATACGATTCACCGATCGAGTTCAGCTGCGGACAAAACTACATGGTGGTGTTCACCGATGGAGAGCCGACTGGAGATGCCGAGGCCGATACTACGATCAATTCACTGATCGACGGGTTTGATGACGATTCCTGCTCTCATGGGCCGAATTACTTTGCAGGCAGCGACAGTTGTCTCGATGAGCTGGCAGAGTATATGTACACCGCGGATCATTCTCCGGACGATCCGTCTGACAAGTTCCCCGGCGGTAACACGCTAACGGATTTGCAGAATATCGTTTCTTACTATATCGGGGGATTCAACGACGCGGACGATGCGCTGCTGCAGGCTGCAGCCGAGAAAGGCGGTTCTGAAAATGCGTTCAACGCCTCAAACCCGTCAGAGTTTTCTGCCGTATTCGCACAAATAGTCGGCGACATTCTTAAATCCAATGCGTCGTTCACATCCCCGGCAGTATCAGTTAACGCACTGAACCGTCTGCGAAATAACAACGACCTGTATTTCGCTCTGTTTGAGCCGTCTGAAACACCGCACTGGAATGGCAACATCAAAAAGTACAAACTCGCCAAAGCGCCTGGGGGCGGTGACGAAGTCATCATCGCAGATCGCACAGGACAGAATGCGATAACCGAGCAAGGTTTGTTTGCGACCGAATCTGAAAGTTACTGGCTGCTGCCCGGAAAATCTGCTGACGGCGACCAGACTTCTGAGGGCGGTGCCGCCAACCGGATGTTCGATTACAACGCCGGTTCTGAGACCCATGATGCCGCAAGCCGACGATCCAAGGTCTATACCTATCTCACCAACTATCTACCGGACAGTTCATCTTTTGACGGCAACGGAATCAACCTGAATCCGATCGATGAAGGCGCTGCGTTCGCCGATCCGGCCGCTACTGGCGAGCTCTCCAACAAAATCACCAAGACAGCGCTTGGCATGACCGGATCAAATGACAATCTGTTTTTCGATCGCATCAAGTGGTTACGTGGTGTTGACGTCTATGATGAAACCGGTGACGGCACCAGCACCGACGGTCGACCCATAATGGGCGGTGTTCTGCACACCGAACCGGTCATCGTTAACTATACGTCCACGGGAGCAAATACCACCGACCCATCGGACGACACTCAGACCAATGTGATCATGACCACAACCAACGACGGTTATTTTCACCTGTTCAGGACCGAAGAAACGAGCACGATCGCCAGAACCGAGCATTCCGCAATCATCCCCAAAGCTGTTTTGGACAAATTCGATGAAATTGTTTCCAACGCAGCAGGCTCAGTCGCACATCGTCTCGACAGCAATATTGATATCTGGCGTCTGGACGCAAACGGCGATAATCAGATCGTTGCCGCCGACGGTGATCGCGTATACGCCTATTTCGGTCAGCGTCGTGGTGGCCGAACTGTGTTTGCCTTCGATATCACCGATCCGGACGCTCCCAAACTATTGTGGGAAATTAATGCAGACAATATTCCTGAGTCCAATATCGCCGCGGATGTGGCGCCATTTAAACTGCTCGGGCAAACCTGGTCAAAACCAAAGCACACTCAGATGCAGGTACTGAATTCCAGCAATGTTCTGGACCGAAGGGATGTTGTGGTGTTCTCTGCCGGGTATGACGTCGACCGCGGTGACAATGCGGGAACCCCGCGTTCATCAGATGATTTTGGTAATGCGGTGTTTATCGTCGATGCGTTGACCGGAGAAATGCTCTGGTGGGCATACGAGGGCAGCTATGAAGTTAAGGACAGTGGTGGCGCAACTCTGGCCACACTCTCACCTGATTTTAGTGACGCCGATATGCAGTATAGCTTTACCTCGGACATCAGAACCATTGATATCAATGGCGACGGCATTATGGACAAAATGTTTTTAACCGATACCGGCGGTCAGGTCTGGCGTTTTGACGTTAAAAACCAGCTTTCTGCCTCTGACCCCAAAGACCTGGCCTCCAGAATATCCGGTGGGGTTATAGCCGACCTTCAACTTGCCGACGTAGATGACGGCGTCAGCGGGGGTGGCACGACTTCAACAGCGGAGAACAACCGGCGATTGTATTATGCTCCTGACGTGGCTCTGATTCAGGAAACCGAAACCGATCCGGTTCAGATCTCCGTAGCGGTGGGCACAGGGTATCGCGCGCATCCACTTGATGAAGCTATCGCGGATCGACTTTATGTTATGAAGTTTGATGACGTGCTCGATGCGCCCGCGAGCTACAGCGCCGTCAAACTCACGCCTGACGAAATGCTGGATGTCACAAACATCAATTTCAACACCACTGCACTTGAAGATATACCGTCTGATGACGCGGACAACCTTCAGGAAAACGGCTGGTTCATCCGACTCACCAACAGCTCGAACGCACTGACCGGTGAAAAATCCTTATCGGGCTCCGTCACGGTCGATGGCACCGTTTTCTTTACCACATTTACGCCGCCTGACTCCGGTTCTGGTAGTGCTGGCAGTCAGGAATGCATAGGCAATCAGGGATCCGGAAAGGCCTATGTCATCAGTATCTTCGACGGCGCACCGGTGGAAAATCTTGATGGGATTGGCGGCAGCGGTGTCAGCGATCTGACTCTGAGTGATCGTGCATTCAATCTGAAAACTCCCGGCATTCCGCCCCGACCAAAAATCGTATACCCTGATCTTGAAGGTGTGTCCGGAAAAGTTATTGTTGGCCGAGATCTGCTGCCGGTCGATATCCTCCCAAGACCGGAGTTGACATTCTGGATACAGGAAAACGCGCAGTAGCTGCAGTTAAGTTTTTTGAAACTTTTACTGAATTGTAGAAGAAAATTTGAGGCTGAATCTTGAATACTAACGATCTAAATCAATACAGTGTGAATCGGCAATCCGGATTCACGATGGTTGAACTGATGATAGTGCTTATTATTTTGGGCGTCCTGAGTTCGATTGCGGTTCCGACCTACTTTGAGCATGTGCGTGAATCAAGACGCGCAGACGCGACCGCCAATATTTCGCGGGTTTTGGGTCAGCAGGAACTGTTTTACGGAAACAACGGCAGCAACTACGCATCCAGTGCGAGTCAATTGGGCTACGCATCCGGATCGCTACCTGCAAATACATTTGATACCGAAGAAGGCCACTACCGAATCGCAATGCAGGACTGTGCCGGTGGTGCTATCGATGATACCGATGAGTGTATACGTTTGGTGGCCACCGCGCTTAGCGGTTCACAAACCAAAGACGCGAACTGCCAGACCTTTGTCATCGATTCATACGGTGCGCGATCTTCGACAAAGTCAGGCGGGTCCTCATCCTCGGGTTGCTGGAACTAAACCATCAAACCTTGTTTGTTGCGTACGTCAGTTCGCAGTTTAACGATCGCGGTTAATTACAATCTTGTCCTGACGAGCTCTCTAGACTTGTCGCTTTAATCGAACCGGCAACGAAAACGAGATATTCTCCTCCGGCCCGCTCAGTTGCTCGGCGCCGCTGTTATCACTCAGTTTTGCAACCACTTCCTGCACAAGTGATTCAGGGGCAGAAGCGCCGGCGGTCACGCCTGCACACTTTTTATCGACCAGCCACTCTTCCATAATCTCGTCTGCACCATCGATCAGATAAGCGGGGAGACCCTTGAGCTCGGCGATTTCTCGCAAACGATTTGAATTAGAACTGTTGGGCGAACCCACCACAAACACAATATCGCAGCTTTCCACCAGTTTTTTCACGGCATCCTGTCGATTCTGCGTGGCATAACAAATATCATCCTTTCTGGGCCCCCTGATCTCGGGGAACCGCGCTCGAAGCGCATCCACAATTCTCGACGTGTCATCCATTGAAAGTGTGGTCTGACTCACATACGCGAGTTTAGAGGCATCCTTTACTTCAAGACTCTCGACATCATCAATATCTTCAACCAGTGACATGTTGCCATTGGCCTGTCCCATCGTACCTTCGACTTCGGGGTGTCCGGCATGGCCTATCAGGACAATTTCCAACCCTTCCTTCTGATATTTTTTAACCTCAACGTGCACTTTTGTCACCAGTGGACAGGTGGCGTCAAATATATTCAAACCGCGTTCTTCCGCTTCTGCCCTAACCGCCTGGGAAACACCATGAGCGCTGAATATAACGGTTGAGTCAGCGGGAATTTCATCCAGTTCATCGACAAAAATTGCGCCTTTCTTGCGAAGGTTATTGACTACAAATTGGTTATGCACGACTTCATGTCGGACATATATAGGAGCGCCAAATTTCTCGAGCGCGCGCTCTACGATTTCAATAGCGCGATCAACCCCGGCACAAAACCCACGAGGATTGGCTAATAAAACTCGCATCAAATTCCTTCCAATTCAGTTCTCAACAGATTTTGGATTTCGGGGATATATCCCGAACGAATCCAGAATCAAACATATCGCACCCAATGTGATCGCGATGTCCGCAATATTGAACGCCGGAAAGTACCAGCCTGCATAATGCAGGGAAATAAAATCAACGACATATTGCAAATTCAAACGGTCAATGAGATTACCAATAGCGCCGCCAAGCACACACGCGAGCCCAATTGCCAGCGTGGCGTTGGTTTTGTAGCAGCGCCAGATCCATACGGGTAATACAACCGCAATTACCAGAGCAAGTCCGGCGAAAAGGTAAAGCTGCCATCCCCCGGCGCCGGCTAAAAATCCAAAAGCCGCACCCCGATTGTAAACCAGCACAAACTGGAGAAACGAAGTAATCTCGACAGCCGACGTTGCCGAGAGATGTTGTTGTGCCAACGCCTTGGTCCACTGATCCGCCACCAGAATCAAAAAAGCAAGCAACAAATATCCAAAATACTTCACGCGTAGTCTGCCTCGAGTAAAAGTTCACGCGCCCGCTCGGCGTCCTTTTTAATCTGTTTTTTCAGCGCGTCAAAATCGTCAAATTTTCTCTCACCACGAATTCGTGATACGAAATCAACGCAGACCCGTTTGCCGTAAATGTCCTCGTTGAAGTCAAAAAGATGCACTTCCAGCACGGTTTTGAATCCATCTACGGTGGGCCTGTTGCCGAGATTGGCCACGCCGGTCACAGCGTCATCGACAACGCCGCGCACGGAGACGGCGAAGACACCGGTCATCACCGGTTTTCGTCTCATTGGAATATTCAGCGTCGGAAAACCCCATTGTCTGCCAAGCTGTTGACCCCGGGTCACTCTGCCTGAAATCGAGAAAGATCGACCAAGCAGACTTCTGGCAAGGTCCAGATCACCGTCTGACAATGCTGCCCGAACACGACTGCTGCTGATGCGTTCGTCCCGAAACGTAACCGTATCCAGAGACTCAACCGAAAAAGCGCCCTGATCAGCATATTCCTTAAGTAAATTAAAATCACCCAGCCGGTTTTTTCCAAATCGAAAGTCGTCACCAACAAACAGGGCTTTGGCATTAAGGTTGCGCACAACAATCGAGTCGACGAAATCTCCGGCATCGGTCTGAGCGAGCTCGGCATCGAAAGGCATGCAGAGCATAACGTCAACTCCGGCTTTTCTCAGCGCAAAGAACCGGCTTGAAAAATTATTTACTCTCGGACTCGCCGCGTCTCCACGAAAATATTCTTCTGGCGTTGGATCAAATGTCATCAACACCAAAGGTAACGACAGGTGGTCGGCAATTGCCCGAGTCCGTTCGAGCATGGCCTGATGTCCGAGGTGAATGGCATCAAAATTACCAATCGTCAGCACACAGCCTGCCTGTCCAGTTTTCGACTGACTTGTCGACCGAATAACGCGCATCAACGATTGCCCTCAGGAGCCTGCATCAGCTCACGAAATCGAATTCCCAGTAGATATAAGGTCACAAAATAAATCAACGCAGCAATCAGGATCAGAGCAGACAAAACGCCGACCCTCCAGAAAACAGAACCAATATACCAGTCTATCGTCTCGCCTCTGAAACTGAATAGAAACGCGCACATTGCCCCGGTTGCAAGTCCTACCTTAAGGAGAAACCTGAACCAGCCTTCGCGGAAGTGTACCACCCCGGATTCGGCCAGTTTTGAGTAAAGCAACACAGCGTTTACAACCGCAGCGACGCTGGTTGCGAATGCCAGCCCAACGTGATGCATGGTGCGAAACAGAAGCAGGCTGACCACGATGTTGACCGCAACGGCAATGGCGCCAATCCTGACCGGAGTGCGGGTATCCTGTCGAGCAAAAAATCCGGTAGCGAGCACTTTTACAAGAACAATGGCGGTTAATCCGAGACTAAACGCGATCAGGCTGTTGGTGGACATACGCACGCCAAGCTCAGAGAAATCGCCATGAAAATAAATCGTAACAATCATCGCTTCGGCCAGGAGAATAAGCCCGGCTGTGGCCGGAATGCAGACCAGGAACACCCACCGACACGCCCAATCCAGGGTAGACCCAAATGCATCACTGGACTTCAGGGTGTGCTTCTTTGACAAGTTTGGCAGGATCACAGTTGCAAGCGCAATGCCAAAAACACCCACCGGAAATTCCATCAAACGATCAGAGTAATAGAGCCAGGATATGCTTCCCGTCACCATGAAAGATGCGAGCAATGTGTTGACCAGCACATTGATCTGCGCCACTGAGACGCCGAAAAGCGCGGGAACCATCAACTTAAAGACCTTTTTCGACCCCTGATCAGCCAACTGATCATTCGAACCGGCGCGCAGTCTCGGTCGCGTCATCAGACCTTCGCGGGCAAGAAACGGCAGTTGCACACCCAGCTGCAAAACACCGGCCGCAATCACACCGATAGCCAGCGCGACAGGAGCGTCTGCAAAATATGGTGCCAGCCAGATCGCCGCAACAATCAGACAGAGGTTCAACAAAACCGGTGTCGCCGCAGGTACCGCAAATCGCCCGCACGTATTCAGCATGCCGGCGGACATCGCCACCAAGGACACAAAAAACAAATAGGGAAATGCAATTCTGGCTGTTTCAACCGTCAATTCAAATTTGTCCGGATCCTGCAGGAACCCCGGGGCGATCGCGGTAACCAGCCAGGGCGCCATCCACACACCCAAACCGCAGATCAATGCCAGTGCAAGGGCGAATCGGCCGCTGGTGAGCGCCAGAAATGCACGATTGTCATCCATCGACCGGGTTTCACGGAACTCGGTAAACACGGGTACAAATGCGGCAGAAAACGCTCCCTCGGCAGACAACCGCCTGAAAAAGTTCGGCAATCTGAATGCAACCAGGAAGATATCCGCAGCCGCCTTATCGCCGAGCAGGTTGGCAAAGGCAACGTCCCTTACCAGCCCGCTTATTCTGGAAATCAGAGTCATTCCGCCGACAGTGGATGTGGATCTAATTATTTTTTCTGTCATTTGAGGAATTGACGCGACAATCGACCTAAATACTTGACTTTCGGGACAAAATTGACGATATTCGCGCGTCCGAAATTTGAGCCGACGTATTCGGCTTGACTCGTTGCGCGCGGTAATTACACGTATTCCGCTCGCTTCGGTAGTTTATGACTTCCAAGATCAATCGGGAAATAAATTGGCAAACTCTCCACAAGCACGAAAACGAGCGCGACAGAATACCCGACGACGCGCCCGCAATATGAGCCAGCGGTCGTCCCTGCGAACGACGATCAAACGGTTCCTCAAGTCCATTGAAGAAAAGAATATTGAGGCCGCTCAGGGTGCATACAGAGAGTCTGTATCCGCGATCGATAAAGCAGCGTCGAAAGGGTTGCATCACGCTAACCGGGCGGCGAGACTGAAAAAAAGACTGAACAATCGCCTTCGCGCGCTCGCGGCATAAGACGCCGATCCAAATTGCGCGACACAAAGCCGGCTCAGATGCCGGCTTTTTTGGTTGTATCGATCTGAAGTTCACAACATTCATTGTATATCGCAGGGCATAGGCACCCGCAGCCTCTTTCTATCTCCGTGTAACAGCGATATTGTCACGGTGAATCATCTCGCTTTCCCCGCCGTATCCAAGAATATCCGCGATCCGCTCACTGGACTCACCGGCGATACGTCTGGCTTCACTGGCATCGTAATTAATCAGACCTCTGGCCACCTCGGTACCGTTTTGATCTGTACAGGTCACAATTTCACCTCTTGAGAACTCCCCCTCTACGCCGATCACACCAATAGGCAGCAGGCTTCTGCCCTGTTCGGTCAAAACTCTGACGGCCCCGTCGTCCAGTATCAGACGACCATTGCCGCGCAGTTGGCCGGCAAGCCACTGCTTGCGTGCGGTCAGTCGATTGTTGCCTCGATGCAGGGTTGTACCGATGGATTCTCCGGAAGCCAGTCGCACCAAAAGATCACTTTGGGCGCTGGAAGCTATCACCGTAGAAGCACCGGATCGGGCCGCTTTCTGCGCAGCCAACACTTTGGTATACATGCCACCACTGCCCTGACCGCCCGGCTGCCCCGCATAGTCCAGAATGGACGGATCATCGGCCTGCACCTGTGTAATCAGTCTGGCGGTATGATCCAGTCTCGGATCGCGGTCGTACAGGCCTTCCTGATCCGTCAGAATAACCAGCAAATTGGCTTCGACCAGATTGCAGACGAGTGCCGCCAGCGTGTCATTGTCACCGAAGCGAATCTCATCATTCACCACGGTATCGTTTTCGTTCACCACCGGCAGCACGTCCTCGTTGAGCAAAGCTCGCAGAGTGCTCTTCGCATTCAGGTAGCGCTCCCTGTTGGCGAGATCAGCGTGCGTCAGCAATATTTGTGCAATGATGATGTCGAAATCCCGAAATGCCGATTCATAGGCCTTGACGAGACTGGTCTGGCCAACGGCCGCCGCGGCCTGCAGGCGATGTATCTCGGACGGTCTGCTCGACCATCCGAGCCGGTGCATTCCGGCTCCAATCGAACCTGAGGAAACCAGAATACACTCGATACCATCGTTTCTGAGAGCAGAGATCTGCCGCGCCCAGTCGTCGATCACCGCCGTTTTCAGGCCTGCATCCGCATCCGTCAGGGATGATGTCCCCACCTTTATGACCCACCGCTGGCTAACCGCAGCACTCAAGATTGCAGCTCCTGATGAGCAGCGTCGGCATCGTGTTCCTTCATCTCCAGAAGTGCCTGCATCAGATCATTCACCAGATTCTGACATCCAGCGCCGGTCGCGGCGGAAATCCTGTACACCGGCCCTGACCAGTCCAGTTCCCGACGCAAAGATGTTTCGATCGCTTCACCCTCTTCTTCAGGCAGCAGATCAGATTTATTCAACACCAGCCAACGCGGTTTCGTCATCAGTGACGAATCGAATCGATCCATCTCACTCTCGATCTCGCGCACAGCGTCGACACAGGATTTCTCATCCAGCGGTGCCGTATCGACAAGATGTAGCAGAATTCGGGTACGCTGCAAATGTTTCAGAAACTGAATACCGAGCCCGGTACCGTCCGCTGCACCCTCGATGAGCCCGGGAATATCTGCAATCACAAAACTGTTTGAATCTCCGACATCGACAACCCCAAGGTTCGGATACAGCGTAGTGAACGGATAGTCGGCCACCTTGGGGCGAGCGTGGGATACGACACTGAGAAACGTTGACTTGCCGGCATTCGGCATGCCCAGCAAACCGACATCGGCAAGCACCTTCAGCTCCAGTTTGAGCAGGCGCTCGTCACCGGGCTTGCCCGGTGTGGTTTTTCTGGGTGTCTGATTAACACTTGATTTGAACCGTGCATTCCCCAAACCGTGAAATCCGCCTCTAGCGACCAGCAGACTCTGGCCGTGAGCGACGACGTCCCCGATTGACTCCAGAGTCTCGGCATCGGTTACCATGGTGCCAAGTGGCACCTTGATGATCAAATCCTCTCCTTTCCTGCCATTGCAGTCGCGACCGGCGCCGGATTCGCCACTTTGTGCCTTGTAAAGGCGGGTATAGCGAAAATCAGCCAGGGTATTCAAGCCGCTGTCGGCGATCAGGTAGATGCTGCCGCCATCTCCACCATCACCGCCGTCCGGCCCGCCTTTGGGTCGAAATTTTTCGCGCAGAAAGCTCAGGCAACCGTTGCCGCCTTTTCCGGCGATAACGCGGATTGTGGCTTCATCGACGAATTTCATGATTGTCCCGAGTGTTCATCATCTGCCAACAAAAAGCCCCGCTTTGTCTCCAAAGCGGGGCTCCAGCTGTCGGTTCAGATCCGGTCTTAGCCAGCGACCACGCTCACAGTTTTGCGGTTCCTTGGGCCTTTCACTTCAAACACAACCTTACCTTCGGCAGTTGCGAACAAAGTATAGTCCCGACCCGCGCGGACATTCTTTCCGGGATGAAATCGAGTGCCGCGCTGGCGGACAATAATGTTGCCCGCGAGAACTTCTTCGCCACCAAATTTTTTCACGCCCAGTCGCTTCGATACTGAATCACGACCGTTGCGCGAACTACCGCCTGCTTTCTTATGTGCCATTCGTTAGTGCCTCTGTTTTACGTTCAGCGCTCTACTCGCTGATCAGTTTTTTCGCCTGCTCAACCCACTCTTCGCGCTCAATGCGGCCTTTGAAGCTGAGTTGCTCGTTAATCTCATCAATACGGTCCTGATCGAGTTCGGCAATCTGCTTGAATGTGGTGATACCCAGACCCAGCAGTTTTTTCTCGATCACCGGGCCAATACCGTTAATGGTGGTTAGATTGTCACCGACGCCATCTGCACCAGGATCAGCTGCTTTTTCAGCCTTGGGCTCGGCTTTCTTCTCGGCTTTCGGTTTGGCTGCCTTCTTGGTTTTCTTCGCTGCAGCTTTGGCGCCACCGATCGCTGTGATTTCCAGTTCAGTGTAGTGCTGGCGATGACCTGCTGTGCGTCGATAGTTTTTTCGGCGCTTCATCTTGAACACGCGAATTTTATCGCCGCGGCCATGGCCCACAACCGTCGCACTGACGGCGGTTTCGACAAGCGGTGTACCGACCGTCACATCATCACCATCCGCCACCATCAAAACGCGATCAAAATCGATACTGGCGCCCTCTTCGGCGGCAATTTTTTCAACTTTAAGCTTGTCACCAATAGCGACTTTGTACTGTTTGCCACCGGTTTCTACTACTGCGTACATGATTACGAATCCTGATATTTTTTGTGCTCGGATGCCCTGATCGTTCAGTCACCCGGAATTCAATGTGTTCGGTCGGTTTGGTTTCGACATTATTCTTCGTAAAAACAATAAGTTAATTTGCGAAGAACGCCGCAAAAATTGGACGCCGGATTTTATCCATCTACCCTCTGATCGTCAACGTCAATTCGCCAGAAAGTCCTAAATTCGGCCGGTACCGGAGTAATCGTCGAACCTTTGGCGAAAATACAATCAAATTGAGCGAATTACCTGCAAAAAACGCTTTTTTTGGGTGAAATCTGTGCACCGTCGGATAGAATCCAGAGCCCCAGACCAATCACCGATCGCTGCACCTGTATGGCACTACCCGATCTTTCAACGGCTAAGCCTGTCGACTCGCAAGAAGATGCTCCTGAAGCCCTTCTGTCGCGCGCGCTCGAGCTGGCAGACGAGGAGATGCAGCAGGTGACCGAGACCATAAAACGGCGTCTCGAATCCGACATTGCGCTAATCAATACCCTTGGCGCCTATATCATTCGCAGCGGCGGCAAGCGCATGCGCCCGCTGATTCTGTTGCTGAGCGCGAAAGCCTGCGGCAGCACGAGCACCCACGCGGTCACGCTCGCGGCCGTTATTGAGTTCATTCACACTGCCACACTGCTTCACGATGATGTGGTCGATGCGTCGGCGCTTCGTCGGGGTCAGCCCACGGCGAATGATGTCTGGGGCAATGAAGCCAGCGTTCTGGTTGGAGATTTTCTTTACAGTCGCTCGTTTGAAATGATGGTGGAAACCGGCAGGATGGAAGTCATGAATATCCTGTCCTCGACCACCAATGCAATTGCCGAAGGCGAGGTCATGCAATTGCTGAACGCACACAGCCCGGACACCACTGAAACCGTTTATCTGGAAACGATTCGACGTAAAACCGCGAAGCTTTTTGAATCCGCGGCCTGGCTCGGCGCGGTGGTCGGCGATCAGCCGGATGAGGTCTGCGCCGCACTGGCACGATACGGCATGCATCTTGGATCCGCGTTTCAGCTGATCGATGACATTATGGACTACGTCGCCGACAGCAATGATATCGGCAAGAACGTTGGCGATGATCTGGCAGAAGGCAAGCCCACTCTGCCCCTCATTTACGCGATGAGGACCGGAGAATCACATCAGTCGGCATTGATCCGAGACGCCATTGAGAACGGCAGTATCGACAAAATTGGTGACGTCGTCCGCATCGTTGAATCAACTGGTGCCCTCACGTACACTGCTGATCTGGCGCGTGAACAATCGCATCTGGCGATCGAAGCCTTGTCGATTCTGGACTATTCAGAGTACAAGCAGTCACTGATTGATCTCGCGCACTTTGCCGTAAGCCGCAATCGCTAAACACAACTGGTCGAACCGACAATTCATCCGTCGGGGTGTAGCTCAGCCTGGTAGAGCACTGTCTTCGGGAGGCAGGGGCCGGAGGTTCAAATCCTCTCACCCCGACCAAATTTCCCGTAATTTTTTTCTTCGCGTAAGGCAAGGAAGAAAGAAATTGTGGGAATTTTGCGTTGGGAATTGGAACCGAATCAGAGATTCACGCGCATCGCAGGGTGCGATGCAGAACGCGGCGCTTCAGCGCTACGGCCCGAAGGGCGAGGGACAGGAAGTCCCGAGTAAATCCTCTCACCCCGACCAGTTTTTGACGTAATCACACTTCTCGAGTTATCCAGAGATTAGCCAAACTGGCTATGGTTCCTATTTTGGCGTTCTGGTTCAAAGCCAGAAAACTACTCTTTTCAAATCAACCAACTAGCCGTGATTCTGTCCCACGTATGACAAGACGTTTCCGCTATTAACTGAACGGTATCGAATTGCAACCGTTGGATACTCTCGACTTAACAAGTATTTCACGCAAAACACTCAATCACGAAGTTTGAAAACTGACTGATGGAGTTAAGATCTATAAACCTGAAATCCAAGTCATGAAAGACTCCGTTTTGCGTTTTCTCGATCTAGGCAATGCCAGCTTGGTAATCGGCGTTTGTTGTTTCATTGCAGGGGTTCAAACCGGGTCGTCAATTAAACTATGGGCTGGTTCAATATTGTTTCTGCTCGGAGGGTTTCTGATCAATAATGGCGAGAACATGCTTCGGAACATTCTTGATCAGATAGACGATAGTAGGTAATGAAATTCGATTCTAGTAAAAAGCACCAGTAGTCCCACAACCGTCTGCAATTCAGCACTCAAATTCGTGAATGTTCACATTACCAGAGCTGTTTACATCAATACTTTTACTTCCTATACTCATTTTTACAAACCCAATGAGTTCGTCGCAGTGAATAAGAAAAAATCGAATCGTCGTAGAGTATTAAAAGGTTTCGGAGTATCAGTACCTAGTGTTTGGATTGCACCATCAATAAGCTCAGTCGTATTGCCGGTACATGCTCAAACAACGGGTGGCTTACCGGGTGAATCAGTGAGCGAAATGACGACCACACCCGGACCAACAACTCAGGCTCCAATACCTCCCGTCACAGTAGGCTCTGACTCATTTGCTTTTACCTTTGACTGTTCAAACCAGTCGTTGACGGCCTACTACGTCGAATTAATCTTCAGCGATTCACCGCCCACCGAATTCAGCACGTTTCAAATTATCAATCGAGGCGCCTCCGATCCTGGACCTCCGAGTGATTCCAATATGGTGCTATATACTTCGCCCTCGACAGGCAATCTCGAACTTCGAAGCAATAGAGGAATGTTAGGAGATGGTTTTGAAGCGTCTTTGAGATGCACAGATAACCCTCAAAACCCCGCCACTGTAACTAGTATTATTGGTGGTTCTGGAGCAAGGCTGTTTCGTGTAGAAACCAGAAATATTGAGAATGGGTTGATAACGATAAGCTGGACCAATATCAGCATCGTGCCTCCCAACTAAGTCTAATAGATCTATATCTTTCGCGCTCTAAGCACGATTCACAATGAAAGGAATCGTTAGTTCAAATTTGATATTGACGATATCTGTCTTTTTTCGCCTACAACCCTTCGAGTTTATCGTAGCGATATCCAAAAATTCGACCATCCTTGAGTTGCGAAGGACCAACATGCCATCGCACTCGCGGCTAACAATCAAATCTGGTAGTGACTCATTACCTCTGTAACTTTTCGGGTTTGCCGACGTGTATTTAGGCTCCTCTGTGCGTGCCATCGAACGAAATAGCCCCGACGACAGTCGAATTTCAGTGTTCCCTGCATCATCCACATCACCGAATATTTCCGACAACCACCTGTGCGCTGCAAGTTTATTGACTTTATGATAGCCATTTCCCTTTTTCATCTGCTTTTGAGTCATATCGGTAACTCTAGTATTGGTTTTAGTCGATTCATGACTTTACCGGGGGTCTGTCCCCTTACTAGAATCTTGACCTGCTGACAGATCCAGCATCCTTACTAAGTCATTGCTGTACGTCGCATTACAGAAACTGTGAATTTTCACACTTGAAGTGCGGTTTCCCATTCTCTACAGTCACGGCCTAACAAAAACAACACTCCACACCAACAATGTCCAAAAGAAGAAACGTACTGAAAACCGTCATCGCCTCGAGCGCTGTAGTCTCCTCGTGGTCAAAACCCGTCATAGATTCTGTGGTAATCCCGGCTCACGCTCAAACCACGGATACGAGCGGCGAGCCTTCTGAAGACACAACCTGTTCTGCTCCTGCAGGTTGCTATCGGGTCGATGGGGGAGTTGTCGGGTCGTTTGCATGGGCAGGCGGTGCTGGCCCACAACTGGTTGAGCCTGTTCTCGGCAGCGCGAACTGCATCGGTGACAGCGAGGGAGAAATATTAGTTGCCGTAGCCGACAGTCTGGAATCTGCCGCATCCCTCCTTGGGCAACCGGCGCAATTTGTCAGGGAACTGCCTCCTGTCTCACCGGCTCCGCAAGGTGGGTGTGCGTTCTACCAGGTTGTACAGATTCAATAGTCGAAATATGGCCGACTTATCAATAAGCTGGATGCCTTCAGCTGAATGTTTGCAATCAGGGAATTAAGAGCTGCCGGCTATAGGACTTAAACGGGGGGCTGTCCCGTAATAATTCTATTCGTGCCGGAGAACGGGGCGTGTCAGGCACGTTGGGCCGCCCTCACATCCGATGCAAAGCGCGTCCCCGTTAAATTCTGCGACCTTGATGCCTGCAGATTCAAGCAGTGCTTTGGTTTGGTGCATTCCTGCAACCATAATACAATGACCTGGAGACGCTGCCAGAACGTTATTGCTCAATGTTCCACTGTTCTCGAATTCCGAAAAAGGTGCCTCGAGCAGCTCAAAATCATTCGATTTCAAATATTGATACAGTGCGGTTGGAAGGAGCGATGCACATACAAGGGCGGTTTTACGATCAACCAGACTGATCAGTGACATCAGGTGAAGACACGCACTTTCGCCTTTATAGACCGGAAGGTCGAACACAATCACATTCACCCCCAAAGCGGAGACCATTTCTCTTATCTGATCGACTCCGCGTTGATTTGTTCTGAACCCTCGGCCAATCAATAACGTGTGATCATCCAGCCAAAGGGTGTCGCCTGCTTCCGCGCTGCCTTCGCCTGTGACCTCACCGACGACAGGGATTCCGTGTTGCGCATAGAATGCCCGATGCAGTTCCTGCTCGCCTTTTCGTAGCGGTTTCCCAGGGTTCATCAATATTGCCCCGGCAGGAGTTACCAGCGAAGCATCGTAAGTGAATACAGAATCCGCGATTTCGCGATCATCCCCATCCATCCAGAGGATTTCGATCTGAAGCTTTTGCAGCAAATCAACGAACTGATTATGCTCAGCTTCCACGCGTTGGGCGTTGAATTCTTCTCCGTAATGCCAGAGCGCAGGATCGGCATTCAACATCGCCTCTCCTGGCCGTTTTAGTGCCACCCTTCGAAGGGGAGCCACCATTGAAGATACGCCGTACCTCACTCGTTGCCCTGTTTACGTTCCTGATCAGGCATGTCGCACGTACAGAGCTGCATCGCCTGACTGGCTGAAATTGCAGTGCAGAATTCTCCGTGCATCGATGCAACGGAAAGTTGATGGACGACCTCCGGGTCATGATCTGTGCCGTCAAAGCCAATACGGTTTGTCGTTGCACAGGCATCTTCCACCAAATACACATCGAAGCCCAGATTGCCCGCCATACGCACTGTCGTTTCAACACAAAAATTTGTAAAAAACCCGACGACGACAAGTCTACTTATATTCAGTCGCCTAAGTTCGATTTCCAGATTAGTACCCACGAACCCGCTGTTTACGTCTTTTGTAATTACGATATCCGAGTCCTGAATTTCAAACCCATTAATCTGTTGCCCGGTCTTGAGTGAGAACTTGAGGGGAGAATCGGCTTCCCGCGAATCGTGGCGCGTAAACACAGTGGGCAATTCCTGCTCACGAAACTGATTCAGCAGAGAAAGCATTTTTGATTCCGCATCCGGGTTGTTTCTCCGTCCCGTTTTGCCACCCCAATGCTGCAGTACGTTTACGCCTGCCTGAACGTCAATTAAGAGCAATGCTGTGGATTTACCAAATTTTTCTATCATGAATGGTCTGTTCTCCGCGTATTCAGAGCGTCAGGAAAGTTTTTAAGCAGATGATTTTCCCAATTGAAACTATCAAGATGAGGCTTATAAAGTCAATTGTTCTGTCCCTTGTAATACAGCCTAGTGAACCTGTGAATCGATGATCTGTAGAAACTAATGAAATATTGTTGAGTGCTGAAACTGTGATTGTGATGTCTTCTGACGGCCTAATTCGATCGATCGATAGTTCGTGGCCAAAAACCATTCAATAATCGGTCAGCATTCCTCCAGGCGATACTCTCTGCAATGTCCGCAGGCAGCAGTTGTAGCCATTCCCGTGCTGTGCTGGCATAGCTGACCACACCAAACCATCGCAGAGGCGTATACGGGTCTGAGCCAATGGTAAAACGGTCGGGGTAATCCTCAAAAAGCTGCAACCAATCGGGCCTGATTTCTTCGCCGTCAAAGAGCTCTTCACGAAATGAAAGATCCGCCCACAGATTTTCATAGGTCGCCATTGTTGAACGAATCACGCCCACCGGTTCAAATCCGGCGTGGGCCCACAGTATTCTTGCATCGGCATACGCTGAAAAAATCCGATGTATGGCATCAGCATCAACATGGGCATGCAGAAACAAATTAAATTCTTCTGCGAGACTGATTACCGCCTGAGCGGCCGGGGCGTCAACTTCCTCACCCGAGAGATGAAACTCGCCGATCCCCGCATAGTGAAATTTTTGCAGCCGACTCCTTAGATAGTCCTCGCGGTTTTGATCAAAAGCCCAGGTATAAAGCTCTCCCCGCCGGTAGTAGGGTCGCAGCACGGGGATCACCAGATCAGGCGCCAGGTCATACAACTTTTGCGTGCCTTCGTCGCTGGAACTGGAGACCAGTGCCGATTTCAATCCAGCCCTCCGAAGAATACTTATCGCCACGGCGGGGTCAACAATTTCCCATGCGTCGTGACTGTAATGGATGTGCGCGTCGATCAGCGGAATATCTGCATCCGCACGAACACTTCCCGCAGAGCCAAGCAAAAGCCAGCCGACCAGCAGACAGGCACATCGCCGCACAGTATTTTTCAAAGACTTCATCGGTGGACCATGCAACCTACCCTGCACGCGCACCGTTCGGGACCTCGGTTTCAGTCACAGCCAGCACCGGTCGAATGCCGTCTTCGTAACCGATATCAAACAGCATACCCTGCGACAACTCGCCCGCCATTTCCCGTTCAGGGAGATTCACTACAAAAAGCGCCTGCTTGCCGACAATTTCTTCAGGGTGCTCGCGCTCCTGTTTGATTCCGGACAGTATCGAACGATTGTGATCGCCAAAATCCACCGTCAGTTTCATCAGCTTTCTGGAATTCGGAACGCTTTCAACTGCGACAATCGTGCCCGCCCGGACATCCAGTTTGCTGACGTCATCAATAGAGATTAAGGGTTTAATTTTTGCAGGTGTCATGATTTCCTCGCAGTGTTTGCGGTAAAACGTTAATCGATCGACAATACATACGGATTAATGCGATCTTCAATTGCGGTGCGAAAGCCCAGGAGCTCTAAAGTACCATCACACTCGATTTCGGCAAATTCAGCCCACGTCGAGTCGAATCCGGTATCCTAGGCAATAATCAAGTTATTCCCCTGTCCGTGCCGACGCTTTTGAAGACAATCTATGCTGTACTCCTGCTCTCGCTGGTTCCTGCGAGCGCATTGTCCGAAACCCGTCAGTACACTGAATCGACCGATGACATCGTAAATCCGGATCGCGGTTTTTACTATCCCTATACCACCACGACATCAAATTTTGTCGCACTCGAAAAAGCTCAGCTGATTTCGCGCAGAACCACATCCTTTCAGGGTTTTCAGGCCCAGTATAGCGTGCGGACATCTCTTGCATTTCGCCATTATGTACTCGATTCATTTCAGTCCACTGATTCACTGACTCAGACTTTTCTGGATGCCGTGCAGTCTGATTTCGATACGGCTCGCGATGCCGGCGTTCGTCTTATTTTGCGTTTTTCCTACACCATCACCCCGATAAGCGGAAGCTGCGATGCGGGCTTTATCTGCCCACCCTACGGCGACGCGCCGAAGTCCCGGGTGTTGAGCCATATCGCACAAGTCAAGCCGATACTGCAGGCGAATGAAGATGTGATCATGGTGACCCAGCTGGGCTGGATCGGCACCTGGGGTGAAAACTATTACACCGACCATTTTGGCGACCCATCTGTAAACAGCAACACGAACTATCTGACCAATCAGAACTGGGGAGATCGAAGCGAGGTCGTCTCTGCCATGCTGGATGCTGTTCCTCAAAGCCGTTCCATACAGGTCAGATACCCGCAGCTGAAGCAGCGTTTTCTCGGCGGACCCGAGGCGCCGCTGTCCTTTTCTGCGACCCACGCAGAGCAGGCGTTCACGATGGCCGATACTGCCCGTATCGGCCACCACAACGACTGCTTCGTCGCCAGCGCCGACGATTTTGGAACTTACTTTGACTATGGAAATGACACCACCGAGGTGGCGGCCGGTGCTATCGCGGATCTTAAGCCGTATCAGCAGGCGGACACACAATACACACTGTTTGGCGGAGAGACCTGCTCAGACTCATACAACCCCCAGAATAACTGCGACAACCTGGGAGGCAGCATTCTGGCCGAGATGGAATCTCTTCATCTTAGTTACCTGAATACCGACTACAACAATGTGTATTGTGTGTCCGCCTGCTGATACGGCTTAAGATCCGCGATAGCACCGGCCGCCACCTCGGTGGTGTCATTTCCATAGTCAAAGTAAGTTCCAAAATCGTCGGCGCTGGCGACGAAG
>JBCCGE010000021.1:0-42604 GCA_039029455.1 Pseudomonadota bacterium
AGGAGACTAAGCATGTGGGTGTTCTGTAGGGTCTCCTTTGTCATGGATTAACAAAACACCACTGAATTAACTAAGACAGCTGGTAGGGCATTTCAAATTACCGGAAAACTTCTGGCATCAGTTTGACCGCGATCTCAAATCCGTGAAGCCTAACCATGACTGAGTTCCACGTAGTCATTCCAGCCCGTTTCGGATCCACTCGATTACCGGGTAAGCCATTATTGGAAATCGGTGGTCGCGCAATGGTGTTTCATGTGATTGATCGTAGTCGACAATCCGGCGCAGCAAGTGTGACTGTGGCAACCGATGATGAACGCATTTTTAATGCCGTTGAAGAATATGGTGGGCATGTCGTCATGACCGATGTTGCTCATCAATCCGGTACAGACCGCGTTGCACAGGTTTGCCGCCAAAGTCAGTTTTCAGAAGACAGTGTTGTGGTCAATGTACAGGGTGATGAACCCGAAATGCCGCCGGAGCTTATCCGTCAGGTCGCTGACGCACTTCACAACAGACCGGACTGTCTGATGTCCACAGCGTGTACATCCCTTGCTGGTGACGACGATTGCGACGATCCAAACGTTGTAAAGGTGGTCCGTGATATTCATCTCAATGCGCTGTATTTCAGCAGGCGATCGATTCCCTGGAACGATCAGAAATCTGATTCAGGACTGTATCGCCACATCGGGATTTACGGGTATCGCAACAGTTTTCTGCAGAATTTTTCAGCACTGGAGCCGTGTCAGATCGAACAGTTCGAGCGTCTGGAGCAGCTGAGAGCGTTGTATCACGGTTATCGGATTACTTGCGTTGATGCGGTAAGGGTGCCGCCGCCCGGGGTCGACAGTCAGGCTGATCTGGATGCGACTCGTGATCGGATGCGTCCTGCAGACTAAAGCCCACCACCCCGACAACTGCGGTGATCGGGTCTTGCAAGTGGACGCTACTGCCTGCAAATTATAAAATCAGCGCCTTACCCGTCAGGAGTGCAACCATGGCAAAACTCGACATTCTGATCTATCCCGATCCTCGATTGAGGCATGTTGCTGCGCCCGAAACAGAATTTGACGATGAACTCAAAACCCTGGTTGATGATATGGCGGAGACCATGTACGCGGCACCGGGAATTGGTCTTGCGGCAATTCAGGTCAACGTGCAAAAGCGAGTTGTTGTAATGGATTTGTCGGAAGATAAAAACGATCTGATGGTATTTATCAATCCGGAGATTACGGAGATCGGAGGTAAACAGGAGTATGAAGAGGGCTGTTTGTCGATTCCCGGCTATTTTGCAACGGTAGAACGAGTAGAACGTGTGCGGATTGATGCCTGTGACGTGAACGGTGATCCTTTTACAGTGGAGGCAGACGGATTGCTCTCGGTCTGTATTCAGCACGAGGTCGACCACCTCAATGGCAAATTATTCGTCGACTATCTGTCTCGGCTAAAAAGAGAGAGGTTACGTCGGAAAATGAAAAAGGAATCACGCCAGAGCGAAACCCAGGCGGCCTGACGTCCCGGTAAACACTGAGAGCCAACCGGCAATTCTGACCTAACTGCCGTTATCGTGCGCGTCCTTTTCGCCGGAACCCCGGAGTTTGCAACATACAGTCTGCGCGCCCTTCTGGACGCAGCAGGTCGGGTTGACGTTGTTGCAGTATATACACAACCGGACCGGCCGTCCGGCCGGGGCAGGAAACTGCAGCCAGGTCCGGTTAAGCAGCTCGCCTTTCAGCATTCCATTGCCGTGTTTCAACCCGAAGATCTGCGTTCGGAATCGGAAATCAACACGCTCCGCGAACTTGCACCCGATCTGGTGGTGGTAACAGCCTATGGGTTGCTATTGCCTCAGGATGTGCTTGATATACCTCAACGCGGTTGTGTCAATGTGCATGCCTCCCTATTGCCGCGATGGCGGGGTGCGGCACCGATTCAGCGCTGCATTCAGGCGGGTGATACACATACCGGCGTGTGCCTGATGAAAATGGAGGCGGGCCTGGATACAGGTCCTGTTTTGGCCACAAAAAAAATCCTGATCGATGACGAGGACACCGGCGGCAGCCTTCATGATCGACTGGCGTTGTGCAGTCGGGAACTGTTGTTCGAGAATATCCGCGCGCTTGCCGAGGGCTCACTGCAGGCGGTACCGCAATCTGAGTTTGGCATAACCTACGCCCATAAACTCACCAAGGCTGAATCAGAAATCGACTGGTCGACGCCTGCGATTGAAATTGAGCGAACAGTGCGCGCATTCGATCCCTGGCCGGGAACCTTTACCATGTTGGGTGATATGCGTCTCCGTGTACGCACTGCGACTGCGTTGATGAACACTGCCGCATCAGGAGACCCTGGCCGTGTGCTGGCGGCTGACCGCTCAGGAATCACCGTTGAATGTGGAACGGGAGCGATCTGCATCGGGGCATTGCAAAAAAGTGGCGGCAAGGTGATATCGGCGGCTGACTTTCTGAATGGCGTTTCGCTGCCCTCCGGGACGGTGCTGGGATCGTGACTGACTCGGCCCCACTTTTTCTGGTTGCGGCGCGGTGTTTGCACGATATCGTTGATCGAAACAAATCTCTTGACGTGACACTGGCAGATAACGCGTCCCGAATCCAGTCTGAAGAGAGTGCACGATTACGGGAAACTGTCTACGGCAGCTGTCGGTTTTTCTGTTATCTATCTTCGATACTGGACGAAGTTCTGCACAAACCGATTAAGCGTCGAAACAGACTTATTCACCATCTTATCGTTGTCGGGATGTATCACATTGAGTTTATGCACACCCCCGATCATGCGGTGGTAAACAGTTGTGTAAACGCGGCAAAGTCCAAATGGGCCCCATGGGCCGGGCGGCTGGTCAACGCGGCCCTGAGGGGCTTCATACGAAACAAAACCCAGTTACTCGAACGTGTTCGCGAAGACAGTGATCGATTGTCTGTCCCTGTCGACTTGTTTGAGAGCATAAAGTCGGACTGGCCCGACGAGGCAAAGGCTGTTCTACACGCGAGCAATCAGCGGCCACCGATGACTCTGCGTGTCAATCAGCTCAGGTCATCACGCAGCGACTACCAGATAAAACTGCGATCCTGCGGCATCGACAGTCAGCTTACAGAATGCAGCCGTTTGGGGATTACACTGGAAACGCCCTGTGATGTGACGAACTTGCCGGACTTTGACAACGGAATGGTCTCTGTTCAGGACGAATCAGCGCAATTGAGCGCGGATCTTCTTGATCTGGAGCCCGATGCAATCGTTCTCGATGGGTGTGCCGCTCCTGGCGGTAAAACCGGACTGATACTCGAGTCGGGGGTCAAACTTAATCAACTGGTTGCCGCTGATCTGGAGCTGCGGATCGATCTGGTGGATAACACTATCAGGAGGCTTGGTTTCGGAGATGATCCAGGAATAACTATGGTGCCGACGGGACTGTTCGAGCAGCATCCGGTGCTACAGACTGAGTACTTCGATCGCATTATTCTCGATGTTCCATGCTCCGGCACCGGCGTCATGCGTCGCCATCCGGATATCAGGCATCGACGCCAACCAGGAGATTTCGCCAAATTTGCCGATCAGCAGGTTTTGCTGCTGCAGCGAGCATGGCCTTTACTGAAACCCGGGGGTAAACTTCTCTACATTACCTGTTCCATACAGAGAATTGAGAATGATGGCGTGATCTCACGCTTTATAAAAAATATGTCTGAGGTTGAAATCGAACCGCTTTCGCTACCGGATGGCGCAGAGCCAGGGGTAAAAACCCGTCACGGCCATCAGCGGCTTCCGGGTATTCATCACGGTGACGGTTTTTATTTTTGCCGTCTAAGAAAACCATGTACCGGCAAGGACGGTTCTGCATGAAGATTATTATTCTGGGCGCCGGTCAGGTTGGAGCATCGATGGCGGACATTCTGTCGCGCGAGGAGAATGACGTCACGCTGGTCGACATTAACGACAGACTTCTGACCAATCTGCAGGACAGGCTCGACATCAGAGCTGTTCTGGGCGTGGCCTCATCGCCCGAAGTTCTGGAAAAAGCGGGTGCTGAGGATGCGGATATGGTGCTGGCGGTTACCAATTCGGACGAAGTCAACATGGTGGCCTGCCAGATCTGTCATACCCTGTATCAGATTCCGAAAAAAATCGCGCGCGTACGAAATCCAGCGTATCTGGCTCAGGAAAAGCTGTTCTGTGATCACTCAATCCCGATCGATGTCATTATCAGTCCTGAGCAGATCATCACAAACCAGATTCAGCGTCTGATCGAATATCCGGGCGCACTTCAGGTTATCGATTTCGCGGACGGCAGGGTTCGTCTTGTGGGCCTGAAAGCGTACTACGGGGGAGCGCTGGTAGGACATGAACTCAGAGAGCTCAAAGATCATCTGCCGTCGGTGAAGACGCGTGTCGCAGCCATTTATCGACAGGACAGGGCGATTATTCCCACCGGAACGACCATTATCGAACCGGATGACGAAGTGTTTTTTATCGCCACGCAGGAGGACATTCGGCGTGTTATGAAGGAACTGCGAACGATTGAGGAGATCGGTCGGAAAGTGATCATCGCCGGTGCCGGAAATATTGGATACCAACTCGCCAAATCTCTTGAAGACGCGAAATTTCAGGTAAAGCTGATTGAACGCAACACCGAGCGTGCACGATATGTTTCCGAGCAGCTCGAAGACACGGTGGTTCTGAATGGAGATGCGGCAGATGAAGAGCTGCTGCGAGAAGAAAATATTGAGTCCATGGAACTGTTCTGTTCGCTCACCAATGAAGATGAGGCCAACATTCTGTCGGCCATGCTGGCGAAACGACTGGGTGCGCGTCGGGCGATGGCGATTGTGAATCGGTCATCATATGTGGACCTGATCGAGAACAGCGTTCTGGACATCGCGATTTCACCTCGCCAGTCAACTGTTAGTGCGCTGCTTTCACATGTGCGCCGCGGAGATGTTGTCGCGGCGCATTCGTTGCGAAGAGGTGTCGCCGAGGTTATTGAAGCGATCGTGCACGGTGACGAGGGCACTTCAAAACTCGTTGGTCGATCGCTGGGCGAAATAAAATTTCCGAAAGGTGCGACTGTGGGTGCGATTCTGCGTGAAGATGCGTTAATCGAGTTGCACAAGGAAACCGTTGTGCAGGATGGTGATCATCTGATTATTTTCGTGATAGACAAGAAAAAAATTCACGAAGTCGAACGCTTGTTTCAGGTTTCCGCCACTTTTTTCTAGAATCCGAAAATAATATCCATATGCGGATCGCCACAGTACTGAAAGTTCTGGGTATTTTACTGGTTCTCTCCAGCCTCACACTGCTGCCGCCAGCAATCATTTCATTCACTTTGTCCGACGGTGCGCATCGCGCTTTTCTGACCTCAATGGGAGTGAATCTGCTGGTTGGATTAGCGTTCTGGCTCCCCCATGCGCGGAAGAAAACCGAGCTGAGGTTTCGCGACGGTTTTCTGATTGTGGTTCTAATCTGGGTCGTGCTTTCGCTGATGGCATCCCTGCCTTTTGTGCTTTTGAATCATCCCCAGTTAAGCGTTGTTAATTCGATATTTGAAGCGACCTCAGGGCTGACAACAACCGGCGCAACTATACTCACCGGTATCGATTCGTTACCGATGTCGGTGCTTTACTATCGTCAGCAGCTTCAGTGGCTGGGCGGGATGGGGATCATCGTTCTGGCGGTTGCTGTTATGCCGATGCTTGGGGTCGGTGGAATGCAGTTGTTCAGAGCAGAAACACCCGGGCCGGTTAAGGACAACAAACTGACACCGAGAATTACCGAAACCGCCAAAGCCCTGTGGTTCATATATCTGGGCCTGACGTTAGTCTGCGGGGTCAGCTACTACCTCGCAGGCATGACCGTTTTCGACGCCATTGGCCATGCGTATTCAACCATTGCGATTGGTGGGTTCTCTACCCACGACGCGAGTCTGGGTTATTTTGAAAGCAACGCCGTAAATCTGGTAGCGGTGGTGTTCATGTTGCTCTCAAGCCTCAACTTTGCGCTGCACTTTGCTGCATTCAGAAGTCGAAAGCTGCATGTGTATCTGCGGGATTCCGAGGCGAAAATTCAGTATTTCCTGATTGTGCTCGGCGTTATCGTCTGTAGCGCTGTGCTGTCACGTTTTAACGTATTCGAAACTCTGGAGAGTACTGTTGTGCAGAGCGTGACGCAGGTGGTATCGATTGCCACAACGACTGGATTTACGACCACTTCATTCGCGAGCTGGCCGCTGTTTTTACCTGTATTGCTCATACTTCTCAGTACAGCGGGCGGATGCGCCGGTTCAACCGCCGGTGGAATGAAAATTATCCGTATTATTCTGCTGTTCAAACAGGGGGCGCGGGAAATCTCAAAGCTGGTGCATCCAAACGCACTGATCCCGATAAAACTGGGTGGAAAACCGGTGTCCGATACCGTGATCAATGCCGTCTGGGGCTTCCTTTCGCTGTATCTGATCAGCTACGTGATATTGCTGCTCTTGATGCTGGGTACCGGTGCGGACCTGGTCACCTCGCTCTCCGCTGTCAGTGCCAGTCTGAACAACCTGGGTCCGGGGCTGGGTTCAGTCGCTGAAAATTATGCATCGATTACAGACGCAGGCAAAATGGTTCTTGCTTTCGCCATGCTGCTCGGGCGGCTCGAACTGTACACTCTGCTGGTGTTACTGACCCCTATGTTCTGGAAGAGTTGAAGACGGCTGGTTGCCGAGTGCAGCATATCTTCAACGTGATTAACCGCAATGATTTACAAAATTTGAAGTCAGAGTTTTCGATTCACCGAAGCCCATTGGTCGGTGAGTGCCCGCAGGATTGTCTGCACCACGCGCGGATCTCGATCAATGATTTCTCGAAGTGTGCTGCCACTGACCCGTAGCAGTTCCATGTCGCCCACTGCCTTTACCGACAAAATACGAGGTCGTTGCGCAATAATTTCCATTAGCCCGAAGCTTTCGCCTGGCACAAGATTACCGGCGACGCTGTCCGGATCGTCAGGGTCCCGCAGCGACTGCGCATTTCCACTCAGAATAATATAGGCGTTGTTCCCTGGATTACCGCTTCGATACACAAACTCACCGTCCTGCACAGTTACGCGATGACTGTTCTCCGCAATCTCGTGCTGTTCTTCTGCGGAGAGCGCCCCAAGAATGGCGGAGCGACCAATCAGTGATTCATTCTCCATTCCGGGTTTTTCGGTAGTGGCTGCAGGTTCCCTGGCATCGATCAGCTTCCCGGACGTACTGAACCGATACAATTGATCAAAATCTGCGTAGCTTGGCATCTCACGGTCGATCCAGATTACGGTTGCCTCCGGCATTACCTGTTTCATATTTGATCGCAAACGCTGTTTGTCAGCCTCGTCAAAAGGGCTCAGTGCATCGTGGAAAATAATAATGTCGGGCTGTTTCATCAATAATCGACCGGTGCTTATTCGATGCCTGGCGCCGGTAGGCAGACGTGAGCCGCCAATTCCAACCTGAGATTCAGTCAGTAGCATCATGACGTCTTCCTTGATGCCCGTTTCCTCCAGCACTTCCTGAATAATCTGTGCGATTGCCTTTTCACAGGCGGGCTGATCATTTACTACGCGCCCAAAAAGCAGATTGTCCTGGACGGTAAGCCTGGGGTGGTAAGCGTCTGCATCGAATCGAATTATTTTTTCCCGCAGTTCATCGGGCAGGGTGATCTTAAACTCATGTCGTGCCTGCAAAAGTTTTTCCGCAATCTGGTCATTGATGAAACCAAACTGATGCTTTTGGGGTATCAAGTGGAGCACAATACTGAGCAGACTTTGCTGTTCTTCGACTTCAAGGGATTGATCCTTCCGGCCCAAATAGGATTCCGCAAGTTGGCACAAACGTTCCATCTCGTCTCGATCATCGAGGTCGAATTCAGCCAGAACCGCCTGACCGTCACTACTGCGTTCAAACCGCTGACGCACACGAAGGGCCGCTTTTGCACCGATCAGAGTGGCTTTATCGATGAGATCGAGATTTTTCAGTATTTTTGTCAGACAGGGATGGCTGGCCAGATTTTTAATTCGCAGACTGTCGCTCTCCGGAATACCGAACAGGATGTTTTCTGCGACCGTCGCGTTGCGGTTGTAAAGATCCGGGTTGAATCGGGCAACGGTGGTTTCCAGATTCTGTGATTTGATTTTTTGGTTTATGAGCTGTCTGGCATCCAGAATGCGCGATGCCAGATCCGGATAGTCGTCGGGTTCGAAAAATTCCAGTAACCCACGTTGATACATTATGCCGTCGGCGCCAATCGTTTTTGCGTTTTGCAGATATACCTGGCGCAGTTCGGTGTCATTGCTCACACCGACCATACTGTAGTCGAGCCAGTTTCCCTGAAATGAATATTCGATATTTCCAGAGGATTTGGCCTCCTGGACCCTGACCAATTCGTTTTGATCCGTAGGGTCTGAATTCGGTGGACGACGGTTCAGCCCATAGAGTACGTTTTCCCGAATCGTTCCGCTGAACATATGAGGATCCGGACCCTGATAAACGAGTTTTCCGTGAATCAGTTGGGCGTTGATCTGCTGCATTGGTTCTGAACCGATTAAATAGCGCCCGCTGGAAGGGGTTTCTATGCCTGCCAGAATTTGTGCCAGACGCATACGCTGCATAGCGTTCTCACCAACGATTGCAACCCAGCTGCCAGGTTCAATTTGTGCATTCAAACCTGAGATCACAGACTCACCCGACTCGTTTTGCCAGCCAATGGATTCCAGTGCGATGGTTGAACGCAGATGCTGTGTCTCGGACACGGACGCAGACTGACTCTGCTGTGGCAGCAGACCGGTTGGAGAAAACTGTTCCTGTATCTGCTGATATTTAATTTTTGAATCTTCGTGGAGCTGATAAAAGTTAAGCAACTCTTTCCAGGGTGATGTCAGATCCTTATAAGCTGCCAGTGCAGCAACCAGAGCACCGATGGTCAGGTCTCCCTTAATCACCAGAATACCGCCAAAGAGGTAGAACACGAACGGTGTGATTTGACCGATGGTGTTGTTAAGAAACTTCATGAAGAATTTCTTTTTGAAAATCTCCAGCCTGATGTGATAGAGCCCGCTGAACCAGTGACTGAATTCGGAGAGGGTGTAATTCTGTGTGCCCTGCAGACGAATCTCACGGGCGCCACTGACGGTTTCACCAATACGCTCCGAGAGCTTTCGTACACGCTTGACGCGTTCCTTTTTAAGGGCGTTGACCTGCATCTGCAGTTTTGGAATAACGTACGCCTGCACCGGGATCAGCGCCACTGAGGCCAGCCCAAAAACCCAGTCCTGCATGAACATGAAAAGCAGTATGGTGATCATCGTACCGCCCTGAAAAAGCGGCAGCGCGATGGATTCGGCGATGTACCCTCCGAGCGGTTCGGCCTCCGCTGTCACCGTTGATATCAGTTCGCCCTGTGATGTACGTGCGAAATGAGGCAGAGGAAACCGCAGCATGCGATCAATCAACTGAAATCTGAGTCGCCGAACAAGTTTTTCACCGATAGTCCCCTTCATCGTGTTGATCCGCATTTTCAAAATGCCGTTAACGATAATCAGGGCGAGCAGGCTGAAACACAGAGCGACTAAATAGGGGATCACTTCCATTTCAAGGCCCAGGAACTTATTCACCTGATTGCTGTTTGACAGCGCCTTGTTAATTATTATTTTTGGTATTTCCAGCGAGTAATACAGGATCGGAAATGACAACAGGGTCAGGGCGATGACCCGGACCTGATCCTTTTTGGAATACTGCCAGATGAATGAAAGTAAGCTCGTATTCATAGGAAAGATTCAACGCGACTTGAGGCGTTGCGATGGTTTGTGTTGAGATTCATGTGTTTGCAACGGTTTTTGTCGCACGAGATTGATCGAAATTTCCTTAACATGACTCAGAAAAATCTTTCCCCGGTACTCTTTGTCCCGCATGGCGGTGGTCCGCTGCCTCTGTTGGAAGACCCGAACCATCGCAGTCTCATAACATTTTTAAAATCCGTATCCTCTGAGTTGGTCGTTCCCGATGCAATTATCGTAGTCACTGCACATTGGGAGGCGTCCGTAGTGACCGTTTCATCGTCCACGACGCCTGACATGATCTATGATTATCAGGGATTTCCGCCCGAAAGTTACGAATTCAAGTACCCGGCACCGGGTTCGCCCGAACTGGCGGCTGATATTGTGCATTGCTGTCAGCAAGGAGGTGTGAAGGCCGTTCTCACGGACCGGGGTTTTGATCACGGCACATTCGTTCCGTTGATGCTTATGTTCCCGCAGGCACGGATACCGATTGTACAGATTTCACTCCTCTCGAATCTCGATCCGGTCGCACATATTAATCTCGGAGTTGCCTTGCAGCCATTGCGACACAAAAACCTTCTTTTTGTGGGCTCGGGCATGTCCTATCACAATTTGCCGGCATTTTTCCAAAAAGACCAGGTATCCCACCAGCAAAGCGAAGAGTTCGATCACTGGCTGACACAGACCTGTTGCTCGTCGGAAACGTCCGAATCCCAGCTTGAGGCTTTGGAGAACTGGCAGCAGGCGCCACATGCAAGGCGGTGTCATCCGCGGGAAGAACACCTGCTTCCATTGCTTGTCTGTGCCGGAACCGCCGCAAAAACGCACTGCGCGCGCAGGAATTACTCGGACACGCTTTTTGACAAATGTGTTAGCGGCTATATCTGGCGCTGAATCGCCGCACCTAACTGTTTCGAATGGATTGTCTGAACGCCAGATCGAATCGGTTTGACAGACGATCGGGCGAAGTTGAAGACCGGTTCGAAAGTTTGTCAGCGATGTTGTTGGGATCCAGCCAGCGATTCACCCGCTTGACTGTTTGTTCACCGAGCTGACCTGAAAATCGCGCCAGTCTAAGAATTGACAGGATGTGATTGTAGCGCGCACGCAGATAGTTGCTGCGTGATCTGGACAGGTCGCGCTGAGCATCCAGTACGTCCAGATTGGTGGTAAGTCCCGCACTGAATCCCTCTTCCTTGGCCTGCAATGCATTCTCTCCTGCCCTAATAGCCTCTGCCAGGGCGTTTACCTGACTGACGCCGCTGGTGACCTCGAGGAATGCAGAGGTCGTATCGGAGGCGACCTGCCGACGTCGGTTTTCAAGTGCCTGTTCGGCAGCGTTGTAGTCAAACCCGGCCTGCCTGGTGCGAAGTCGGGTAGCGCCCCCCAGATACAGAGGCAGGCTCAAATCTACGCTGATGGTGCTGGTTGTGCTGGAGCCGGTGTTAAAACTGCTCGGGGACTCGGACCATCGGTGGTTTGCATTCAGTGAGACCGTCGGTGATTTGGCCACCCGCTGTTTTTCGATTTCCTCATTGGCGATCAACACGTTAACCTGTTCGACCTGCAGCAGCAGATTGTTGCGCCGAGCCTGACCGATCCAGTGCGCCAGATTATTAGGTGAGGGCAGTTCAAGCGGAGCGTCTGCAGCTAAACCTGCCAGGCCAGGTGGCGTATCCCCGATGATTTGCTTCAGCGCCTGAACCGCGTTGTTGATAATGATTTGAGCCTGTATCTCGTCGGCTTTCGCCTGTTCAAACCGAGCCTTGGCGTCGAACAGGTCAGTACGAGTCCCGAGACCGACATCCAGACGTTCATCTGCCAGATCCATCTGGCGCTTGATCGCAACTTTTTCCAATCGAGCGACTTCCAGTGAATCGACTGCGCTGAGCAGATTGAAATAGCGATCGGCAACCCGAAGAATAAGGTCGTCTCTGGCGTTGGCGAAGTTCAGTTCAGCGGATGCAACAGCGAGTTGTGCCTGACGAACACCAATCCGATCGGTTCGATTGTACAGTGGCAGGCCAAAGTTGAGATCAACAGCACTGCTGTCACCTGTCACAGAGTCGCCCGAGGCATCACTTCGAGCCTTGCCAATTGAGGCGTTCGAGACGATAGAGGGGCTGAAATTGGTCTCTGATAGCGGTAATGCCAGTTTGGCCGATTCGTACTCGAAACTTGCGGCACGATAGATCGAGTCGTTTTCCAGGGCCTGCTGGTAGATGTCCCAGAAATCAGCGGCCATCGCCGTGGTAAAAAACTGCCCCGTGATCATCATGCTCGCCGCAGCAAGGCTGATGCGTGCCAAATGAACCACTTTTCCAGTGGCCGATTGCATGAAGTTCACGCAGTTGCCCCGGGAGAATAAACCGTCGTTCAACTTTCGCATCGAGTTATCTGGTTCCGTGTCAATTAAGGCTTGGGAGGTCGGCATTATGTCACAACGAAAATTGGGGCAAAGTGAATTTGGTTGCTTCTTTTCTACGGCAGCACCAACGCTCAAAAAGAAAACTCTTCCGGCTCGGCCACGTTTCTGAGTCTGGGCACAACAGTCTCAAACAGCGACTCTCTTTGCAGATCGTTACCGATTCGATCGTACCGAACGACTTCCATGGCCGGTTCGTAACCCTCAATGCCAACCAGTCTTCCTGCAGGTTTAAGGCCGCGGAGAACAGATTCAGGCATCTTCGGCAGAGAACCTGTTACTACAATGGCATCGTAGGATTCCGCTTCGCCCCATCCGGCTTCCGCCTCACCGACATGCAGGTCGGCATTGTCAATTGCGGCCACACCCAGATTGCGCTGTGCCTGCTGGTGCAGCTCCGGATGAATTTCCACGGAATCAACGTAAGCGCATACAGTTGCCATCAATGCTGTGAGGAAACCGCTTCCTGTACCGATTTCCAGTACGCGGTCATTTTGATTCAGATTGAGGGTTTCCATCATACGCGCCGCAAGCTTGGGCTCCAGCATAACTTCGTCACAGGGTAGCGGCACCTGAATGTCCATGAAGGCCTGGGATCTGCGATCAAACGGAACGAAATCTTCGCGTTTCACTGTATTGAGCGCATTGAGAGTCTGCAGGGCGAGCACATTCCAGGGTCGGATTTGTTGCTCGATCATATTGGCGCGTGCGATTTCGTAGTCCATAGACGTTTTTAAGCTCAATCGTAACGGGATAATGAGTGTACCAAACTCGTTGAAGCGACCCAATTATCCACACCAACAATCAACAGTAGGCGGGGTATCAGTGAGTATAATCGCCCTGTTATAACCATGTCGTAGCAACCGTGACCGAAACCCTAGCAACTTCTATTTTGCATGCCATTCTGGATGCCCGGGTATACGATGTGGCAGTCGAGTCAGAGCTGGATTCTGCTGAACGGCTGTCATCACGACTCGGCAATCACATCTGGTTGAAGCGCGAGGATCAGCAGCCCACTTTCTGTTACAAGGTCCGCGGTTCCTATAACAAGATGTCCAGGCTCACTGATCGCGAGCGTAAGCGGGGTGTGATTGCCGCATCAGCGGGCAATCACGCGCAGGGCGTCGCCAAGAGCGCACAGGAAATCGGTTGCGATGCGGTTATCGTCATGCCCGTAACCACTCCGGCAGTCAAACTTCAGGCAGTCGAGCGATGGGGCGCCAGAGTAGAACTGGTGGGTGACAGCTTCGACGAGGCTTACCAGCGGGCGATGGAAATTCAGAAGAAGGAAAACCGTGTCTTCGTGCACCCCTTCGACGACCCGGATGTCATCGCAGGTCAGGGTACCGTGGCTCCGGAAATACTCCGACAACTTGGCACCAAGCCCCTGCATGCCGTCTTTGTTCCGGTTGGCGGTGGCGGGTTGATCGCCGGGCTTGCCGCGTATATCAAACAGCTGAGACCGGATGTTCAAGTCATTGGCGTAGAGCCGGAAGAAGCGGACTCGATGGCGAAGTCACTTGAGGCCGGCCGGCGAGTCCGGTTGAAAAAAGTTGGCATATTTGCTGATGGCGTCGCTGTTAAGCAGGTTGGCGCTCATACATTCAAGCTGTGCAGGGAATTCGTGGATGAAATCGTTACCGTTAGTACCGATGAAATTTGTGCGGCGATCAAGGACATTTGTGAGGACACTCGCACTCTGGTTGAACCGTCGGGAGCCCTTGGTGTAGCAGGCATAAAGCGATGGCTTCGCGATCAGAAAGGGCACGGAAACAGGGTACGGGGCAAACATATTGTTGCGATTCTGTCTGGCGCAAACATGAACTTTGATCGCCTCCGCCACGTTTCGGAACGAGCTGAAATCGGTGAGCGACGAGAAGCCATACTGGCGGTGACAATTCCGGAACACAGTGGCAGTTATCTGCGATTCATAAGCATCCTCGGTGACCGCAACGTCTCAGAGTTTAATTATCGATATGCAAATGAAAGCGAAGCCCACATATTCCTTGGGGTACAGATTAACCGAACTCGGGAAATTGAATCCCTGGTGAGACGGCTGCAGAAGCAGGGGTACCAGACTACGGATCTGACCGACAACGAGATTGCCAAGGTCCACATTCGACATCTCGTTGGCGGTCGTGCGCCCGACGTGAAGGATGAGCGTCTGATCAGTTTTGAATTTCCCGAACGTCCGGGAGCGCTGAAGAACTTCCTCGATCAGGTGGGAACCGACTGGAATATCACGTTGTTTCACTATCGCAATCACGGCTCGGATTTTGGGCGAGTACTCTGCGGCATGCAGGTCGCACCAGGCCGTCAGCGGGAGTTCCGGAAGTTTCTCCGCAAGCTGGGCTATCAGCATACCGATGAAACGGACAATCCGGTCCACCGTTTGTTTTTGGCCTGATCGGTTTCTGACTTTCGGTCATGACAGATACGGTAAGCATGCTATCAACCGCACCGGTATCGATGGGAGGTATCTATCGGATTCCCGGGGAGGAGGTGGTGGTTGAACTGCATCAGGAGGGCAAGACCGTGATGTACGATAAGCAGGGCCTTCAGTATCGAATTCTGCAGCGTCAGCAATCGGGACTGGACACGCAGTGCGAGCAGATGGCGTTGCGGCATATCAATAATCTCGGTGCGGGCATTTAATGCCGGCTCAAACGGCTCACAGTGAGTCGGGTTACGCGGCAAGATCACTGGGCTGGGCTGATTCACTCGACACCCTGGTCACTACTGCTGACGTTCACATTGTGTTCGTGGATTTTGATCGGTTGCTCGAAACACACAGTCTTAGTGAACTGACCGATCTGGAACATCGCCGCAGTGAGCGTATCCGGGATACAGGAAAACGATTACTTTATCTGGCTGGCCGTCTTGCTCTGCGTAAAATTCTTGCAAAAGTCCTGGCGGTTTCACCCCGTGATCTGGAATTCGTTTATGGCCCTCGTGGTAAACCGACACTGCTCACCGAGAGCGGTTCTCCGGCGCTGCATTTTAATTACACGCTGTCGCAGCGTTTTGGTCTGTATGCAGTAAGCCCCGGCCATGAGCTTGGTGTCGATCTGGAGATGTTTCCGAGAAAAGTCAACGCCGGTGCCATGGCTCGCACCAGGCTGCATCCCCGGGAACAATCGGCCTGGGACTCTGTTTCGGATGGGCTTAAAAACGATGCAATGCTCGCCTGCTGGACGCGGAAGGAGGCTTACGGAAAATTGCTCGGTGTCGGTATTCGCTATCATCTGAATCAGGTACCCCTTTTTTGTAATTTGCAAAGCGATCAGTTTCTTACGGAAGTCCGGGGTCTGTTTGAGTCAAATCACCACCTGAACGCTGTGTCCGGCATTCAAATCGGTTTGCCGCATGCGGGCGCCGCCGCCGTTATGTTTCCAAAGGGTAAGCAATGGAAGCCGGTAACTCGGATACAATCAAGTCTCTTTCCTGTGCCATGCTGAGATTCACAATTAAAAATGCAATTCGTTGATTTAAAGGCGCAATTCGGCGCTATTGAAGAAGATGTCCGGGCTGCAATGGACAAGGTTCTGGCTCACGGTCAGTTCATCATGGGGCCTGAGGTTGCAGAGCTTGAGTCAGAGCTGGCGGCCTTTTGCGGTTCAAAACATGTGATAGCGACGGCCAGCGGAACCGATGCTCTGCTGATGGCCCTGATGGCTTATAAAGTGGGGCCGGGTGATGCTGTGATCGTGCCGCCGTTTACTTTTGTGGCCACAGCCGAGGTCGTACAGCTGTTGAATGCGCACGTCGTCTTCAGCGATGTCGATGAATCGACATTCAATATGGATCCGGACAAACTTGAGCAGACCATTGAGAGGGTGAAATCGGAGGGGCGTTACAATCTCAAGGGAATTATTCCTGTCGATCTTTTCGGTCTGCCCGCCGACTATTCGCGCATTTGCCCCATTGCGTCAAAGCACGACCTGTTTGTTCTGGCGGACTGCGCACAGAGCTTCGGTGCCCGGCATGGAGATCAGATGGCCGGATCGATAGGAGACATTGCGGCGACCAGCTTTTTCCCCGCCAAGCCTCTCGGATGTTACGGCGATGGTGGTGCGGTGTTCACTGACGATGCGGAGCTCGCCGATCTTTTGCAGTCCATTCGCTTTCACGGCAAAGGCAAAAATCAATACGACAATGTCCGCACCGGCATTACCGGTCGACTCGATACCCTGCAGGCGGCGGTGCTGAAATGCAAACTTACCGTTTTCCGCGAGGAGCTCGATGCCAGAGAGCGCGTCGCCAGTCGATATACGGAAGCTCTGCAGTCTGCGATGCGGACTCCGGAAATTCCGCAGGGTATGCGAACGGCGTGGGCGCAATACACGGTGCGCTCAGCAAAGCGCGACCACATTCGGGATCATCTGCAGTCCTTAGGAATACCGACGGCGGTTTACTATCCGTGTTCACTGCATCAACAGCCTGCATTTGCCGACGCAGATGGAGCCGGCGTATCGATGCCCGTGTCCGAGCTACTGAGTGCGGAAGTTTTCAGTTTACCGATGCACCCCTATCTGACTGAGACTGACCAGGACAGAATTATCAACGCGGTGCTCGACGTCGCCTGATCACGGGAATTAACGAAATCACAGATCGAACTCCGGCATGAATAGATCAACCTCAAGGGAAGCACTGGTTCTGCTTATGCTGGACCTGGTGGGGTTGATCTGCTTCTACAATATTACACACCAGATCAGATTGGGCAGCTGGATACCGCTGACTTCAGCACCGCTATGGGTGTTGATTCTGATTGCTGTAATGACGCTCTATGTGATGGATGTCTATCGTGTCGAGTATCCGGAGACGAGAAGTCAGTTGCCACTAAAGACGTTTACGGCTGTTCTGGTGGTTGCGCTCGGATGTATTGTTTTCGTCTATACCATAGGAATCGCGGAGTTCGTGCCAATTTTTGGTCGCGGCGTGCTTCCGTTCACGATGCTTCTGTTTGCAATATGGGCGCCGTTTTGCCGTTGGATGTTGACCCGTATGCGACAGGAAAGGGTGATGATCAAGCACTGGCTTGTCGTCGCAGACACGGATTTGTACGCGAGCTTCTCTGCCGATGTGCAGAACAAATTTGAGCAAATGCACTGTTCTTCAATGAAACCAACCGATGATTTGTCGGTGTTGAAAGATTGGGTCAGCTCAAATCCGGATCAGTCTGGAATCGTGTTCCAGAACAACCAGTCACTGACCGGCGAGTTGGCAAGTCAGATGATGGAACTGCGCTTCTCCGGGGTCCCTATTCTTACCGTCAATGAGTTTTATGAACAATACTGGTTAAAGTTACCTCTGATTGATTTGCAGGACGGGTGGTTTATCCACAGCCGCGGTTTCAATCTTTTGCACGATCATATCGGTGTTCGCCTAAAGCGACTGGTGGATTTTGTGGTCGGAGTGGTGGGGGTGATCGTGTTGTCACCATTTTTGCTTATGGTGTCGCTTTTGATCAGACTGACATCAAAAGGTGACGCGTTGTTCAAGCAGCACAGGGTCGGTTTGAACGGCCGTGTGTTTAAGCTCTACAAATTTCGGACTATGGTAGACGATGCGGAGTCAATGGGCGCGCAGTGGGCGCAAAAGAACGACCCGCGAATCACGGGAGTAGGCCGGTTTTTGCGCGCCAGTCGAATTGATGAACTGCCTCAGCTATGGAATCTGATTCGCGGTGAGATGAGCCTGATTGGTCCAAGGCCTGAACGACCCGAGTTCATCGAGCAGCTTGAAAAGCAAATTCCCTATTACGATGTTCGCCACCTGGTGCCGCCTGGAATTACCGGTTGGGCGCAGGTTATGTATCCATACGGAGCGAATGTGGAGGATGCAAGGCGGAAGCTGGAATATGATCTTTACTACATTAAAAACCACTCTATCCAACTGGATCTTGCGATTGCTATAAAGACTCTTATGGTGATGTTGCGTGGGCGAGGACGTTAGATGAGTCTGCCATTCCTGGCATTGCAGTCCGCCATGCTGCTGGTTCCGGGTTGGTTGATCACATCGTTGCTGCAGGTCCATCGAGCCCGACTGCTCTTTGTGGTGATGTTTTCATATCTGGTTTTTATTGCCGCTGTCTTTATCGGTCGACGGCTTGAAGTCAATCCGGACTATCTGCTGCTTTTATGGGGCGCCATCGTCGTTTGTCTTGTCGGCGCTGCACTGTTTGCCCGTCGCAGGGTCAGGCACTCGGAGACGGTCTGGATTCAGTATGCATTCGGATCGGTGAGTTGGCGTGTGGTTACCCTGGCGATTGTTGCGATGTATGTGGTGTACCAGATTCTTGCCGGTGTTTATGCAGAAATTCCCGCTGATCTGTATCGTCATCTTGAATTTGTCAAACGGGAATTTGTCAACATCGAGTCTGGAGGCCTCGGTAATCCGCGGGCAGTCGAAAAACTGTTGCTGCACCAGGCTGGAAAATACTGGTACACCCTTGTGGCGCTGAATGCCTATTTGAGCGGTGAGAGCGCAACAGGGTTTTTTAGTGCAGCGATGTGGTTGAATGGACTGCTCTTCTGCCTCGGTTTGTTGTCTTTTTCGCGTTATCTTTTTGAGCGCTACAGCCTGCCAGAAGTTTCTCTTGTGACCGCATCGTTTCTGGCGGTCTTTTTTACCGCTGTGCATATGGGAATCCACGCTTTTTCCTATCTGCGGTACTACAGTCTGGCGCCATCAATGCTGAACTTTTTGTGCTATTTCGGCGGCATCGTCTGTCTGCTGGCAATCGTTGATCGGGAGCGAAGATGGTTTATCAACCTCATTCTCCTGCTTGGCTGTACTGTAGTCGCAGCGCTGATTCACACTCAGGAAGCGATGTTCATCTGGGTCATTGCATTGCTTCTGGCTCTGTGGTTGCCAGGCCGCCATATCGTGACCCACTTTACTCGCGGATTAGGAGCATTCTGGATTCAACTGGTGTTTCTGGCCATCGTAGTGATCTGCATCGGCGCCGCGTTCTGGGTTCTCCATCACAGGCTGGAATTCAGACCGCCGCTGGGCAGTCGGCTGATGTATCTGCCCTGGGCTCTGCCTATCCTGACTGAGCCTCTGATTCTCAAACCCGGTTATCAGTTTACCCATGTCCTAACGTACTGGGGGTTCTTTATATACGCGTTATTTCTGATCCATATTCGCCAGTTTCTAACCAAGCCTTTTTTGCTGGTTGGAATGGTCTCTCCACTCTTTACCGTGTTCAACCCGGTGTTCGTGGATTTGTTTTTGAGAGCAGACAATTCGTCGACATTATGGCGTCTCTGCTATCTGGTGCCGATTCATTTTGTAGCAGCGTATCTTCTGGTGAAGATCTGCGGCGATCTCCGATCGGGTTCACTGTTGAAAAAAGCCTACGGTGTCGTGGTTTGTGTATTCAGTATGCTTTTGTTGCTACCCAGTCTGGGCAATGTGGAAATCAATCCCTACGCCCGCACCACACTGGCGGCGATTCCGGAACAGAACTCACACCATCATTGGCTTGATCTCGTCGACTACCTTAATGAACTTTCTGCAAAGGAAATCATTCTGGTGGATCCGGTAACAGGGTATGTTATCTCTGCGCTGACTCCACACAAAACCTTCCGCCATAAATTTCTTCGGGACAGTCAGTATCACAATAATCGCTTCGAATTTGACAGCTATGCCGATGACCCGCTAAAAAAATACACCGGGCGACTGCTGGTAATCAATCTGCGAAACGGGGGTCACAGCGTGACCGGTGAACGAGCACGTCACTGGCCGCAACATGTGTTGCGTGTGTCGGATTTTTACTCGGATAATCTACTGAGCTACATCGACTCCAGGCCAGCGCGCCTGAGTCTGATTTGGCAAGCAGAAGATATTCGCGTGTTCAGGGTGAACTAAGCCACAGCAGACCTTCCGCTTAAGTCTTAAAACGGAGGCTCCTGCTCATCACTGGCTGCAGATGCTTTTGATTTTTTCCTGGTCACCTTCTTTTTGCTCGCTTTTTTCTTCGATGTCTTTTTCTTGGACGCCTTCTTTTTGGCAACTTTCTTTTTCGCGACCTTTTTCTTGGCGACCTTCTTTCGGCGTGAGGGTTTTGCGTTTTTCAGCAGCTCTTCACAGTCTTCCAGCGTCAGGGTTTTGGGCTCCTCGATCTCTTTGGGTACCCGGGCGTTTTTTTCACCATCTGTGACGTAAGGGCCATACCGTCCGTTCAGTACCTGAATCCCGGCCTCAGTAAAGTCCAGTATCAGGCGATTGGCATCGCGTTCTTTTTTCTCGGCAACAAGTTGCAACGCCACGTCTTTCTCAACAGTGTATGGATCATGGTCCTTTCCCAGAGAGACATACTTATCACCATACTTGACATAAGGTCCGAATCGACCAATTGCCACGGTGAGTTTTTCTCCTTCAGGAGTCTCACCCAGCGACCGCGGCAATTTAAACAATTCGATGGCCTCGTCGAAAGTGATCGAATCAAGCTTTTGGCCCGGGCGAAGGCTGGCAAACGTGGGCTTTTCCTCGTCGTCCCGGGTGCCAATCTGCGCATAGGGACCGTAGCGGCCCATTCTTACCGACAGTGGCTTACCGCTTTTGGGGTCAGTACCAAGCACACGTGCCTGAATCACCTCTTCACGTGTCACCGTTTCTTCCTTGTGTTCAACCTGTTTGGAAAACTCATCCCAGAATTCGCGCATCAGCGGTATCCACTTCTTTTCGCCGCGAGAAATTTCATCGAGAGAGTCTTCCATTCTCGCCGTGAATTCGTAATCCACGTACTGGGTAAAGTGTTTCGATAAAAAGCGATTTACGATTTTGCCAATATCCGTGGGTTCGAAGCGACGTTTCTCGAGCGTGACGTACTCGCGGTTCTGCAGCGTGCTGATTATTGTGGCGTAGGTTGACGGGCGTCCAATTCCGTACTCCTCGAGCGTTTTTACCAGCGTGGCCTCGTTATAACGGGGTGGCGGCTCGGTAAAATGCTGCTCGGGACGAATCTCGTGCAGTGTGATTTGATCGCCTTCCTCCATAGCGGGCAGAATGACGTCTTTGTCGTCTTTTTCCTTTTTGTCGTCGACGCCTTCCCGATACACGCTCATGAACCCGGGAATGCGAATCGTTGAGCCCGTGGCCCTGAAGATACCTTTGTCACCTGCTGCCATATCAACTGAAACGGTGTCGATGGTGGCGTGAATCATCTGGCACGCTATCGTTCGTTTCCAGATCAGGTCGTAAAGGCGGAATTGATCGTCACTGAGTTGAGACCTGAGCGATTCCGGCAGCCGTTTTGCGGAAGTCGGCCGGACCGCTTCGTGTGCTTCCTGTGCATTTTTTGATTTACTCTTGAACTGTCGAGGTTCTTCCGGCACTGAATCCGCACCGTAGCGTTCACTGATTAACTGGCGTATCTCGTCGATCGCCTCTGCAGCGAGCACAACCGAGTCCGTACGCATATAGGTAATCAGACCGACAGCACCACCCTCGATATCAATTCCCTCATACAGCTGTTGAGCGGTTTGCATGGTTCGACGTGCAGTGAAGCCCAGCTTTCGGGAGGCTTCCTGTTGCAGAGTGGACGTCGTAAAAGGTGCGGTCGGGTTTCGCTTGCGCTGCTTTTTTTCAACCTTCTGTACTGTCAATGTGCCGTTTGCGGCGGACATTAAAGACTGGTGAACTTCAGTGGCACGAGATTCATTGGTAATAGAAAACTGTTCGAGCTTTTCACCTTCAAACTGAGTCAATCTGCCGGTAAACGGGTTCTTGTCGGTTTCAAGATCGGCCTCAACCGACCAGTATTCTCTCGGCACAAACTTTTCAATCAGCTCCTCGCGCTCGCAAATCAGGCGCAGCGCGGGGCTCTGCACGCGCCCTGCGGACAGACCCTGTCTCACCTTCTTCCACAACAGTGGAGAAAGGTTGAAGCCCACCAGATAGTCGAGAGCCCGACGTGCCTGCTGTGCATCGATCAGGCTGTGCGCGAGTTCACGAGGATTCTCGACCGCTTTTCGAATCGCCGCTTTGGTGATTTCGTGAAACTCCACACGATAAACCGGTTTGTCACCAATGGCATTGCGTTCTTTCAGAAGCTCGTAAAGATGCCAGGAAATCGCTTCACCCTCTCGGTCAGGGTCGGTCGCTAGGTAGAGAGACTCTGCCGACTTCATGGCTTTGACAATCGCATCGACGTGTTTTTTATTGCGTTCGATAATTTCGTATCGCATTTCAAAATCGTCGTCGGGATTCACAGCGCCTTTTTTCGGCAGCAAATCCCTAACGTGACCGTACGAGGCCAGCGCCTGAAAGTCATTTCCCAGGTACTTTGACATTGACCGGGCTTTCGCCGGTGATTCAACAATGATTAGTGGTTTACCCATCTTTTAATTGAGAGGTCCCTTGGTTTAATTTACATCAGGATTCAAAGTCCGGTCGGAATCCGCAAAAAAATCAGTGGATGCAGGTGTGCAGCCCCTCCAGCACCAGCGCTTCAGTTTGCTCGGAGACACCCTCTCCGTCGCAGTAGTTGCTCAGCACCATCAGGATAACCCATTTGAGGTGATCCAGCTCGATACTCTCGACGCCCAGTGCCATCAGCTGATCGATGACCATTTCACGCGATACTGCGTTCAATACACCACAATGTTCCAGCGACAGAATCAATCCGCGAGCTTCGACGCCCAGTGCATCGCATTCAGCCTGACTGTAGTGCCGGATAGCGTAGTCCTCGGCAACGGCCGGTTCGAACGCATTTTCCTCGCAGAGCTGCGCCAGATTCTCCAGCCAGTCAAATGCCTGATCGATCATGCCGTGGTCAAAACCGGCCTGACTGAGTTCCAGTATCAGAGTTTCCTGATCAGGTTCATAGCCTTCATCCTCGAACATGTAGTTCTCAAACAGATAGATCAGCACGTCGAGGACGTTCTCTTTCATACTGTCTCGGTCTCCAAAAGCAATAATTCGTGACAGATTTGCGGCGATTGACACTTTCGACGCGTTTGAAACAGGGTTCTCATCCAGTCAGATATAGTTCTTGTTTACTAGTTCGGCAATCGCTGGTAGCCGGCCGGAGACGAGGCAATCAGCCCCTTCATCTCTAACGTCATGAGAATGTATGAAACTTCTTCCGGCGTCAATCCACTTTGCTCAATTAATTGTTCAATCGGCGTGGGCGTGAAATCAATTCGGGTAAAGAGCTCAAATACGTCTTCATCGACATTGTCCTCCGCAGATTTGGTAGTTTTCTCAATGGCGGCAGTTGATACGAACTGATGCCCGATCTCGTCGAGGATATCCGTTGTTGACTCAACCAGTTTAGCGCCGTTGCGGATCAGGAAATGGCATCCCCGGCTGGTAGGTACGTGGATAGAACCCGGGATTGCAAAAACTTCACGTCCCTGTTCACCGGCGTTACGTGCTGTAATGAGACTGCCGCTGCGAAGACCGGCCTCAACGACCAAAGTTCCCATGGCAAGTCCACTGATCAGACGATTTCGCTGCGGAAAATGGGACCGCAAGGGCTGACTTCCGGGCGGAAACTCGCTCACCACGGCGCCAGACAACAGAATCTGTTCGTGCAGGCTGACGTTCTGGCGCGGATAGACCCGGTCAATTCCGGTGGCCACAACAGCCACAGTGTGTCCACTGCCCGAAAGTGCGCCGCGATGGGCTGCGGTGTCGATGCCAAGTGCCATTCCGCTGGTGATTGTAAGTCCCGAGTTCGCCAGTGCCTCGGCGAACTGCTCGGCTGTTTTGGCACCGGCCGGCGTCGGCTGGCGACTGCCAACAATGGCCAGTTGAGGTGCTGATAGAACGCTGACGTCGCCGCGCACGAAAAGACCCAGTGGGGCCGCACTGATCGCGTTGAGTCGTGATGGAAACCCTGGATCCGTATAGGGCAGAAATCTCGCTCCAAGCTTTTGCAGAATCCGCTCGTCTTCGTCTATACGAGCGTCGTCGAGGTCCAGTTTAGTTCGTGTGTCGGCAATATCCCGGCGAAGAATCTGCGCTGCGTCAGTCCGGTCCATCTCGAAAATTGCGCCGGGTGATCCGAGATTGGAAACCAGAGCTCGCTTGTCATTGGTGCCGAGACCGGTCAGGCGCACCAGACGCAGCCAGTCACGACTGCCGGATGGGTTCAGATCCGGTAAGGGAGGTTGGGTTGTTGACATATACACTCCATTGTAACGGCCAAAATCATGAATTGCCGACCGTCCCGGTCAGCCTGGGTCAATTGTGCCAGCTCGGTCTCAAGCGCTGCAATACCGGCCGAACGTATTCACTATTCAGGTGTCTCGAAGCGATCACCCACTGAGATCGCGCGCGTAGCCTCCATAACCAGCGCGTAGCTGAGTTTATCGAAGACGCGAAACACCATCATGACTCCCGATATTTCATCGGGTAACTTGTACGAGCTGCCGTCTACAGGATCACTTCGAACGCCACGGTGGTACATAGCGTTAAATACGTGTCCTTCCTTAACGCCCTCCCGGGCTCCGGCTGACAGAATGACAACATCATACCGGCCGACTTCTCGCACACCTTTGGGCGCATGCAGGATCCAGCCGTCAATCGGCGTTTCGGCAACCCGTGGTTGAAAAAACGGCAGCGGCGGTTCATCGTACACCGGCACCATACGATCACCGGGTGCGATCTCCTGATTCGAGCTGATAACCAGAAGTTTGGAAACGTCCTCGTCCGCGCGCACCATACGGGCGTCGCCGAGATGGACAGCTTCTATACCAAGCAATTCATTGGACTCAGGATGCCGCAGAGTGTCACCAATGCTGAAAATTCTGTAGTTGTTCGCAGTGATGTCGCTCAGATTGCGAGCGTAGAACTGATTGAGTTTGCCGAGCACCAGTTCGTCCTCGACGCCGATCACCACATGACCCGCGGCCTCCAACTCGCCTTCATCAACGATCAGAGGGTTTGTCAGGAAGGGTTGAATTACATTGGGCGGAATTGTGGGAATCGCATCGTCAAGCGCCTCGCGCCGAACCTTTGGCTTCAGACGCACGACCTTAATGTTATTCGCCCCGGTAACGACCAGCAGGTCACCGGGAAAGATCAAATGCGGGTTTTCGATCTGATCGTTGTTAATCCATATCAGTGGCCATCGCCACGGATCTTTCAGAAACCGATTCGCCAGCCCCCAGAGCGTATCGCCCTTTTTGACCACATAGCGATCGGGTGCGTCGGGTTTGAGCGGAGAATCGTCGCTGGTAATACCAGCGGGTGACAATGTCATCGCCAATGCCAAAAACAAGGCCTTGATCACCGATGACACCCCCTTTGATGACATCATGGTCCGTTTAGTTAGCAAAATCACGCCCCTCATAATTAGAATTGTTTAAATAAGAGTGTAATTGTATGATTATTTTAGCTTTCTCGTCTATGATCAAGAAAGAATTAAAGAAATCGCCATTCCCATCGATGCAGAATTCTGGTCAGCTGCTACCAAGGTCTGTAAAATCATAGACTTGAACTTCCAAACTCTCTGTTGAGGACACCGCACTGCTGAATACGGTTTGAGAATCTTGCCGGTCCTTTAAACCATACCAGCCTGCCAAAGATCGCATCGATCGAAGCCGCCCCAATTGATCCAATCCGTTTTTTTCCAGCCCAATTCAGGATATACCGCTATAGTCAAAGCCATACCGGAACGGGCGCTGCTCTTGTTTAAATGAATAACCGAACTGCCACATTATCCCGCAACACTGCAGAGACCCAGATCGATCTCACCGTCAATCTGGACGGCTCCGGCCAGGCGAAATTCGAGACGGGCGTACCCTTTCTCGAGCACATGATGGATCAGATCGCCCGACACGGCGTAATTGATCTGGACATTGTCGCCAGGGGCGACCTGGAAATCGATGATCACCACACCGTCGAAGACATTGGGATAACTCTTGGTCAGGCTGTTGCGAAAGCGCTCGGCGATAAAAAGGGCATTCGACGTTATGGCCACGCCTACGTGCCGCTGGATGAATCGCTGAGCCGGGTAGTGATTGATTTTTCCGGTCGTCCCGGGCTGTTTGGTGATGTGACCTATCCGCAAGCCACCATTGGTCGCTTTTCGGCAGCACTTGTCCACGAGTTCTTTCAGGGGTTCGTCAATCATGCCCATGCGACTATGCATATCGATAATTTGCGCGGGGCCAATTCCCACCATGTCGCCGAGACGATTTTCAAGGCGTTTGGGCGTGCGCTGCGAATGGCAGTTGAGCCCGATCCACGAATGACCGGTATTCCCTCGACAAAGGGCAGTCTTTGATTTGACTGATCTTTTGCGGTTGATGTCTGCAGAGTCCCCTGTTTCTGAATGAACATTATCAACTGATATGTCTGAACTGGTCATTGCAAATCTTGGAACCGGGAATCTGCGTTCGGTGTTTAATGCCTGCGCAAAAGTCACGGAATCTTCGAGAATTTGTATCAGTGATGAGCCGGACCGCATTCTGCAGGCGCAGCACCTGATACTGCCGGGCCAGGGAGCTATCGGGACCTGGATGCGTCAGCTGGGTCAAAACCCGGAGCTGGAAGAGGCGATCCGGAATCGCCTGAAAAGCGGACCGGTTCTTGGAATTTGTCTGGGACTGCAGGCTCTTTGCCAGCACAGCGATGAGGACGGCGGGGTTGATGGTTTCGGTATTTTTGGCGCGCGGGTGAGACGATTCGAAGGCGGAATGTGCGATGCGGACAGTGTCCGCATGAAAGTACCGCACATGGGCTGGAATCAGGTGCGGCAGTCCGCAGACCACCCGTTATGGTTGAAAATCGAGGATCGCAGTCGGTTTTATTTCGTCCACAGTTACTATGTAGATGGCGGGCAGGAGTCGTATACTGTGGGCAGTTGTGAATACGGGGTGTCGTTCACGGCCGCCGCTGCTCAGGATAATATATTTGCGACGCAGTTCCATCCGGAAAAAAGTCACCGGGCCGGACTGCAACTATTGAATAACTTTGTTAACTGGAATGGCACAGTCTGATGTTGTTAATCCCGGCGATTGATCTCAAAGAAGGCAATTGCGTCCGTTTGAAACAGGGCGACATGCAAGAGACCACGGTGTTTTCCGACAACCCTGTCGAAGTTGCGGGCAAATGGGTAGACCAGGGGGCGCGCAGAATTCATATTGTTGACCTGGACGGCGCCTTCAAAGGCGAGCCGGTAAACGCCGATGTTATTCACGATATTGCGGACACTTACCCCGATGTTCCGATTCAGGTGGGTGGCGGAATACGGAATGAAGATACTGTCGATGTATATATTCAGGCGGGTGTTCGCTATGTCATTATCGGTACACAGGCGGTTAATGAGCCGCACTTTATCAGTGATCTCTGCGCTGAATTTCCGACCCACGTTATCGTTGGCCTGGATGCCCGGGATGGCAAGGTTGCTACGGAGGGTTGGTCGAAACTGTCGAAACACGATGCCATTGATATGGCTGGTCGATTTGAAGAAGATGGCGTTGAGTCCATCATCTATACCGACATTGCCCGCGACGGCATGATGCAGGGCGTCAATATTGAAGCCACGGTCAAGCTTGCCGAAGCGATCAATATTCCGGTAATCGCGTCGGGTGGAATTCACAATATCGACAACCTCAAAAAGCTCGCTGAAGTGTCCGACTCAGGCATCGTGGGCGCGATCACGGGTCGTGCAATTTATGAGGGTACGCTGGACTTCGCCGAAGGTCAGAAAGCCTGCGATGAAATCGCAGGGGGCCAGACCTTCGGGCTCTAATTGTTGCGCTCGACCACCAACGCTGCCTGATGCTCGCGAAACGAATCATTCCATGTCTGGATGTGCACGACGGGCGTGTTGTTAAGGGCGTGCAGTTCGTTGATATTCGTGACGCCGGAGATCCGGTTGAAGTTGCCCGACGTTACGATCAGCAGGGCGCAGACGAAATCACCTTTCTCGATATTACGGCCAGTTCCGATGATCGGGCCACAATGGTCAATGTGGTCGAGGAGGTGGCACGGCAGGTATTTATCCCGTTGACAGTCGGCGGCGGAATCCGCGAGCTAAAAGACATTCACACGATGCTGAACGCAGGTGCTGATAAGGTTTCCATCAACACAACCGCGGTTAAAAATCCCCAGTTCATCCGCGAGGCCAGCAGTCATTTTGGCAATCAGTGCATCGTGGTTGCTATCGACGCAAAACGGGTGAGTAACGAAGGCAATTCTCGCTGGGAAATTTTTACCCACGGCGGGCGAAATGCAACCGGGCTTGATGCCGTTGAGTGGTCGCAGAAAATGACAGAGCTTGGTGCGGGCGAGTTACTGGTTACCAGTATGGATCGCGACGGCACCAAAGACGGGTTTGATCTCGCGTTAATGCGGGCGATTACCGCAGCGGTCGAGGTGCCGGTCATTGCGTCAGGGGGCGTGGGGTCATTGCAGCATCTTTCAGAAGGCGTGCTGCAGGGCGGTGCGGATGCTGTTCTGGCAGCCAGTATTTTTCACTACGGTGAGTTTACGGTTCAGCAGGCCAAGCAGCAGATGGCGGCGGACGGTATTACAGTGCGACTCTGAGCGCTGCAAACAGAGCATTAAAAATGAGCGAAACAAACGATTATCTAAAAGAGATCAAATGGAACGAGGCCGGTTTAATTCCTGCGATTGCGCAGCAACACGACAGCGGTCAGGTATTGATGGTTGCGTGGATGAACCGGGAGGCGCTGGAGCTGACCCTTCAGGAGGGGCGGGCAATTTATTACTCGCGTTCGCGACAGAAACTCTGGCGAAAAGGTGAAGAATCCGGCCATGTGCAGGAATTGAAAGAGCTCAGAATCGACTGCGATAGCGATGTCGTACTGATGCAGGTTGATCAGATTGGCGGTATCGCCTGTCACACCGGGAGACACCACTGCTTTTACAAGAAATTCTCCGACGGCGAATTTCACGACGTCGAACCGATACTGAAGGACGCGAGTGAGATTTATGGCACCTCATCCAACTGAGTCACACATCCTGGATCGGCTTGATGGGGTCGTCGATTCCCGCAAAGACAGCCAACCCGAGTATTCCTATGTGGCCGGTCTTTTGCAGGGGGCCGCAGATGTTGTGCGAGCCAAGGTTGACGAAGAATCGTCTGAGCTGGCTGCGGCTTCCGCAGCCGGAGATCAGGCATCAATAGTCCATGAAGCAGCTGACCTGATTTTTCACTGGCTTGTGCTGCTACGATGGCACGGAATACCCGTTTCGGCGGTGTGGGAAGAACTCGAAACCCGGTTCGGTGTTTCGGGTCTGGATGAAAAATCGCTTCGCAGTACGACGGAATCCGGCTAGAATCGGCGGCGAAGTGGATGAGGCCCCGTCGGCATTTACAGGAAAACTGTAAAATTCCGGTGAAAAGGGGGATTTCGTCCCCATAACTAATTCTTGATGGTTGAGTGAGCCACGATAACGTCGTTATCTGATCCATGGTACAGATTGCACCAGCAGGGTCTTACGGCGCAAAGCCGGGGTTCTTCAGCCCATCCAAAACGACTTAAATGTCACAGAACTAACTTAAAGCGGAGATTTATTATGGGTGTTGGCGGCATTGGTATCTGGCAACTGTTGATTATTCTGGTCATTGTGTTGCTGCTATTCGGCACGAAAAAGCTGCGTAATCTGGGCGGCGATCTGGGTGGCGCCATAAAAGGCTTCAAGAAAGCCGTTAAAGAAGAGTCCGAAGAAGTGGCGGAAGCTGCTGAGGACGCTGCTGACGAGGTGAAAGAAGTCACCGACGACGCCAAGGACGCTGCAGAAGAGGTTGTGGACGCGGCCAAAGAAGCTGTTGACGATAAGAAATCCAGCTAATCCGGTCTCGAACTGACACCGTTTTTAAGGGTGTAAGCCGTGTTTGATGTCGGATTCTGGGAGTTCGCGGTCATCGGAGTGGTGGCACTGGTCATTGTAGGACCGGAGCGACTTCCCGGGCTCGCTCGAACGGTTGGCGCCTATGTCGGTAAGGCGCGTCGTATGATCAACGACGTCAAGGCGGACGTAAAACGTGAGCTCAAGGAGAATGAAATTGCGGATGTCGCGGAAATTCGCAAGGGCTTCAACGAGGCCGCTTCCGATCTCAAAGATTCCGTCAATCAGGTTAAGGATCAGGTCAGCGATGACATTGGCGCCAGTGAACTGAAGTCGTCGCTTGAAGATACATCAAAGGAGCTGGAGACACTCAATGATGTGACCACATCATCGCTATCGGGTACGGCTGCTGGCGGCAAAAAATCGACAAAGAAAAAAACCGCAAAAAAGAAAGCCTCAAAAAAGAAGAAAGCCGGACAATCCTCAGGCACGAAAAAGGCCCCAAAAAAGAAAGAGGTGACAAAGACTGCCGCTAAAAAAACGAAGGCAAAAAAAGTCGCAGCAAAAAAAGCAGTGGCGAAAAAATCAACTGCTCGAAAAAAATCCGCTGCAAAGAAGTCGGTGACGGCAAAAAAAGCGTCCGGTGACTACACGGTTTAACTATGAGTGCGGACATCGACCCAACTGAAGGCACCCTGATTTCCCATTTAATCGAGCTTCGTGATCGATTATTGCGAGGTATTGGGTCGGTGCTGGTGTTTTTTATACTGCTGAATATATTCCCGGGCGCAAACAATCTGTACGAGATTCTTGCCGATCCGCTGATGTCTGCGTTGCCGGAAGGCAACAGCATGATCTCGACCGAGCCGCACGGACCGTTTTTCGTTCCGTTCAAATTTGCGTTCGCCTGTGCATTTGCTCTCGCCGTACCTTATCTTCTTTACCAGTTATGGGCGTTCGTCGCCCCGGGGCTTTACCAGCACGAAAAACGTCTGGTTATGCCGCTGCTGCTCTCCAGCAGTCTGTTGTTTTATCTTGGCATCTTGTTTGCCTACTATGCGGTATTCCCGATTATCTTCAACTTTTTTGCCAATACTGCACCTGAAGGGGTTGCAGTAATGACGGACATCAATGCGTATCTCGGCTTCGTTGTGAAGCTGTTTTTCGCATTTGGTGTGGCCTTTGAAGTTCCGGTTGCCACCATGCTGATGATCAGAATGGGGATTACGACACGCGAGTCACTCGCTGAAAAACGCCCCTATATTATTATTGCGGCGTTTGTGGTCGGCATGCTGCTGACGCCGCCGGATATATTTTCGCAGACTCTTCTGGCAATTCCGGTCTGGTTGTTGTTTGAAGCCGGGTTGATTGCATCCAAATACATGATGAAGACCCCGGAAAACGATGACGAAGAAGAATCTGACGATGAGAGTTTGGAGCGTCTGGAGGACCAATCAGGACCCTGAGGTTTTAACGGGAACCACTCGCCCTTAGCCCTCTCTAAAAGACTCATTGTTGACACCTTTGGAGAGCGCCATGCGCCGATTGTTATTCCTGTCTTCCTGGCTTGTCCTGACTCTGGTTACGCTGCCCGCTTCTGGCCAGCAGATTAAAAACGAGCTGCTGAATCATCCCGCACCCTATCTGGCGCTTCACGGTGACGATCCGGTCGCCTGGCAAAAATGGAATGCCGATACCGTAGACATGTCGCGGGATAGCGGCAAAATTCTCTACCTTTCAGTCGGCTACTTTTCATGTCACTGGTGCCACGTTATGCAGCGGGAGAGCTACCAGAATGACGACGTTGCCGATTTTCTGAACGAACATTTTGTATCGGTAAAAATTGATCGGGAGCTTGAGGCCGCGCTCGACAAACGTCTGATGAATTTTGCTCAGCGGACCCTGGGACGAGGGGGCTGGCCACTCAATGTGTTTTTAACCCCTGACGGTCAACCCATATACGCATTGCTCTATATGCGGCAGCCCGAATTTCTGCAGACGCTCACACGTCTGCAGTCGGTCTGGGAAAATGATCGAGACCGTGTTCTGGGTTTGATCCGTGCTGAAAATCAGGTTGAGTTCTCTGCGCCGTCATCAGAACTTAACCCGACGGCCATTGCTGCTCTGCTGCAAACCGCAGCACCGGGCATACTTTCGAGGGCCGACACACTGGCGGGTGGTTTTGGCCAGAACAACAAATTTCCGTCTGCGCCACAGATGGAGTACCTGCTGGACGTTTATGCGGAGAATCCCTCGCCGGACCTTGAAGACTTTCTTCGCACAACGCTGGATTCGATGGCCAACCTGGGTATGCAGGATCATCTTGTTGGCGGCTTTTTCCGCTATACGGTGGACGTCAACTGGGAAACGCCGCACTTTGAAAAAATGCTCTACGACAATGCAAATCTGGCGAATTTGTATCGGCGCGCGGCTGATGTCCTGAACAATTCTGCCTACCTGAAAGTATCCACCGACACGCTGGACTTCATGAAACAGAGGATGTGGCACGAAGAGGGCGCACTCGTTTCCGCGTTTTCAGCAGTCGATGAGGCCGGCGAAGAGGGCGGAAACTATCTATGGACGAATGAGGAGCTGCGCGCAATTTTGAGTGAGGACGAGTTTGAAATGGCGGTTTTTCTCTTCGGCTTGCGGGAACAGAATGAATTGCCTGCCGGCAACCAGCCGCGAAAGATTTATACGGTCCCGGAGTACGCACGCGCTCGAAGCCTTGACGAAAGTGAGGTTGACGCACGTTATGCCAGTATGCTGGAGAAGATGATCCGTGCGCGCGACTCCAGACCGCTCCCGGTCGACGACAAACTGCTTGCGGGCTGGAACGGGCTGGCTTTGTTCAGCTATGCGGAGGCCGCGCGATCACTGAATCGTGATGACTACCGCCGCGATGCACTGGCGTTGCGTGATTACATTTTTCGCGAGCTCTGGCAGGACGGGCGATTGATCCGCTCGCGGGTCAAAGGCAACGTCTTGGGCAGCGCTTCGATCGAGGACTATGCGTATGTGGCTCGGGGGATGTGGTCTCTGGCACAGTTGACCGGAGATCAGGCGGACTACGATCGTATGGAAGAGGTCGTGCGGAAAGGCTGGGCATTGTTTTATCGGGACAACGGCTGGTATGAAGAGGATGGCTCGCTGCTGGCGCCACCAACACCCACTGATATGATTGCCGACGGTTCCAGCGCTTCACCTTCCGGCATTCTGGCGCAGTATACGTTGATGCTGGCACAACATCTAAACGACCCGGACATGCGCAAACAGGCCATATCTGCGATCAATCGCGGTGACAGGGTTCTCCGTCAGGCACCGTTTTGGTATGTTAGCCAGCTCAAGGCACTTCAGGTGGCGCTCGAAACAGAGGGATGAACCCTGTGGGCATCTGCGGTGGTTTGTGTGACCTGATTCGATTCAAACATGAACAAAAACCTGCAGATTGCCCTGGCTCAGATAAATCCCACGGTTGGGAACCTGCAGGGAAATCTCGAACAGATTGTTGAACACAGTACTCGCGCCCGCGATGAGCTCGGTTGCGATCTCGTGGTTTTTCCAGAACTGTGCATCACCGGTTATCCTCCCGAGGATCTTTTGCTGCGCGATGATTTTCTGTCTCAATCGGATGAGACAGTGCGAGCGCTAGTCGCTCGCGTAACAGGCATTGCGGCCATCATCGGTCATCCCGTGAAAACGCAGCAAGGGCTGTTCAATGCGCTGTCGGTGATTGATGGTGGCGAGCTTGTGGCCCAGTATCATAAAAGACACCTGCCCAATTACACCGTATTCGATGAAAAGCGTTATTTCACGGCAGGGACTGAGGCATGCGTGATCGACTTTCGCGGTCATAAACTGGGGCTTACTGTCTGTGAGGACATCTGGCAGCCGGGTCCGGTGGAAGATTCAGCGGCGCTCGGCGCTGATTTGCTGATCTCTATTAATGCCTCGCCCTTCCACAATCAGCAAAGTTACATTCGTGAGGAGCAGATCGTCTGCAAGCACGCAAAAGACTCATCGATTCCTATTGTGTACGTGAATCAGATGAGTGGACAGGACGAGCTGGTTTTTGATGGCTCGTCTATTGTTGTCAACGCGGATGGTGAAGTCGCGTGTCGTTTGCCTGCATTCGAGACTGCGATGACCCCCGTGTGCTTCGACGGCAGGCGTTTCGATACTGCCGAAATAGCACCCAGATTGCACGGTTCAGAACTGGTTTACAAAGCCGTGGTGACCGGCGTTCGGGATTACATCGAAAAAAACGGCTTTCGGGGCATCGTTCTGGGCCTGTCGGGCGGTATCGATTCCGCTATCAGTCTGACTATTGCGGTAGACGCCATCGGCAAGGATCGAGTGGCGGCGATAATGATGCCGTCGCGGTATACCAGCGACATGAGTCTTGAAGACGCCAAGGCGGAGGCGGAGGCCCTTGGTGTTCGCTACGAGATCATTCCAATCGGTCCCATATTCGATGCCGCTGTGCAGCAACTGGCTCCCATGTTTGAGGGACTGCCTGCAGATACTACGGAAGAAAACATTCAGGCGCGCTCTCGCGGTATGTTGCTTATGGCTGTTTCGAACAAGCTCGGTTACATGGTTCTGACGACCGGAAACAAAAGCGAAATGGCGGTGGGGTACGCAACGCTGTACGGCGATATGGTCGGCGGTTTTTCCGCAATCAAGGATGTGCCGAAAACCATGGTCTACGAACTGGCGCGGTATCGGAACACGCTCGGGGAGGTCATTCCAGAACGAGTCATCACCCGGCCGCCGTCTGCCGAACTGGCGCCGGATCAGATCGATGAGGACAGTCTTCCTCCATATGATGTTCTCGATCCAATTCTCGAAGCCTTTGTTGAACAGGATAAATCAGCGGAAGAGATCATTGAAATGGGATTCGATCCGGAGACGGTGCACCGGATTATTCGAATGGTTGTCCGCAACGAATACAAAAGACGACAGTCCGCCCCCGGCGTCCGCATCACCTCCCGCGCATTCGGCCGCGACCGCCGTTACCCGATCACCTCAGGATTTTTCTAAGCTCCAGCTTCATCACGAAGCAGTCAATTGTCGTCATTTCGAAGGAGCACAGCCACTGCGGCAATCCGGTGGTCGATGTTTATTATGTTTGGGAGCGTCCTTTACGAGATTGCTTCGCTGCGCTCGCAACGACGGTGTAGGTTGAAGTGCGGGCAGACCCAAATGTCGCCATTGCGAAGGAGCGCAGCGGCTGCGGCAATCCCATCCGCTATTTGTCAATCAGCATCCATTCCTTATTGATAAAGCCGAACATGGGCCGGAAGCTGGATTTGTAGGACATTTTTTTACAACCGTCGATCCAGTAGCCGAGGTAGAGCCATTCCAGTTCCATATCTCGCACATAGTCCAGCTGACGCAAGATAGCGAAAGTACCCAGACTGCGTTCCTTTAAATCGGGATCAAAAAAAGTGTACACCGCTGACAGTCCGTCGTCAGGGAGGTCGCAAACGGAAAGGGCCACCAGTTTGTTGTTCAGGCGGAACTCAAGAAACACAGTGTCAATGCTCGAATCGACCATGAATTCTCGATAACGCTCAGGGTCGTCGTGATCCATGATATCGCCAGTGTGGCGCCACGACTGGTAACGGCAGTACAGCTCAAAATGCTCCTGCTTGAAACTTGCCGGCACCAGCGTGGTGGTCAGGTCCGAGTTGCGCTTATAGGTTCGTCGCTGTGCACGGTTGGGTCGAAATTCCTGGGCGGGCAGGCGCACAGAAACACACGCATTGCAGTTACGGCAATGCGGTCTGTAAATGGTCTCGCCGCTGCGTCGAAACCCGGCCTTCAGCAGAATGCTGAACAGGGCATTGTCGACCTCATAGTCCGGGTCGAGTAATACCGTTGAGGCCGTCTCGGGCTCGATGTACGGGCAGGGGTGGGGCGCCGACAGATACAGCTTAGGTTGTGCGCTTTGGATACTCACTTGATTGCGATGTCGTAAAACTCGAAACGATCGATCTTTCAATGATCAGCAATGGGCAGATACCCTCGTCCAGCGACCGGGTTTTCCGGGTTGCCGGATCGCCCATTCTAAATGGTCTGAAAATTCTGCGCGAGGAATTTCGAACGCTCCGAGCGAAAGCATGTGATTTGACGTCACCTGACAGTCTACCAGTGTAAATCCCCATTGCTGCAGATACGCGATCAGATGCACCAGCGCCATTTTCGATCCGTCCTGCACTCGGCTGAACATGCTCTCTCCAAAAAATACGCTGCCAATCGCGACGCCGTAGAGTCCCCCAACCAGTTCATCTTCATGCCATATTTCGGCCGAATGTGCGACACCCATCTGATTCAGCCGGATATAGGCCTTTTGCATGTCAGCGGAAATCCACGTGCCGCTCTCACGATCACGTGGCGCTGCGCACTCGTGAATCACCGCTTCAAATGCGCAGTCCATTTTGAATTCATGCGGTCGATTCCGAATGTTTTTTGCCAGACTGCGCTTCGGTTTAAATGAATCCACCGCAATAATGCAGCGTGGATCCGGACTCCACCACAGTATGGGCTCACCCGGGCTGTACCACGGAAAAATGCCGCGACTGTAGGCGTGGATCAGGCGTTGCGGGCTCAGATCCCCGCCAATGGCAATAAGCCCCTCCGGCGTCGCCGCCTCAAGCGGCGGAAACGGCTCAACATCGGCCTGCAGAAGTTGGTTGATCGTCGACATAAATCGAAAATAACGCCGATTGCGGTTAATGTAAAATCGCGCGCATGAGAATACTTGGAATCGAAACGTCCTGCGATGATACCGGTGCCGCCATATACGATGGTGAAGACGGTTTGATTGTCCATAAACTGGCGTCACAGATTGAACTGCACAACCAGTATGGCGGTGTGGTCCCGGAACTGGCCGCGCGAGACCACATTCGAACGCTGCTGCCACTAATCGATGCCGTGATTGAGTCACCGGAGAACGGTTCCGCGAAAATGGATGCAGTGGCCTACACTGCCGGTCCCGGATTGGCAGGCGCTTTGCTGGTGGGCGCATCGGTTGGGCGCAGTCTGGCCGCCGCGTGGGGCGTGCCCGCGATTGCGGTGCATCACATGGAGGGACACCTGCTCGCGCCGATGCTCGAGGCCGAATCTCCGGAGCCGCCATTTGTAGCACTTCTGGTTTCAGGCGGGCATTGCCTGCTTGTCGATGTTGCCAAAATTGGTGAGTACACGATTCTCGGAACGACACTTGACGACGCCGCCGGAGAAGCCTTCGACAAGACTGCAAAGCTGCTGAATCTGGGATACCCAGGTGGTCCTGCCATTGCCCGGGCTGCAGTTAATGGCGATCCGGACCGGTTTCATTTTCCGCGTCCGATGACCAATCGACCGGGACTGGACTTTAGTTTCAGCGGTCTAAAAACGTTTGCGCTGACCACTTCAGAAAAACACGAGCTTGATGAGCAGACGATCTGCGACATTGCGCGAGCGTTTGAAGACGCGGTCGTTGAAACCCTGAAAATCAAATGCATGCGCGCACTCGAGCAAACCGGATACAGCCAGCTGATTATTTCAGGCGGAGTTGGCGCGAATCTGCAGCTGCGCGCCCAGCTCAAAGAGTCGCTTGAGGCAATAGGCGGGCAGGTCTTTTATCCGCGCCTCGAATTCTGCACAGACAACGGCGCGATGATTGCCTACGCGGGATGGGTGCGTTACGCACTGCAAGGCGGCACCAGTGACTCCGGATTTCAGGTCAGACCTCGCTGGTCGCTGGAGGAACTGCGAAGCTCAGCGAGCTAGCTGCGACTTTTCAGATTGATTCGGCTTTCATTTCCGGACAGCAGTCGGGAAATGTTTTCCCGATGTCGCCAAAACAGCATCACGGCGATGATCAGGGCCATCAGAAACAGAGGCAATCCCGGGAGCACAGCGAGTACGAGAAATGGGGCCGCCGCTGCGGCAACCAGCGCAGCCAGTGACGAATAGCGGGTGGTGACAGCAATCACCAGCCAGACCGCCAGCAAAATAAGCACCAGAAAGGAACTCAGTCCGATAAACACCCCGGCTGCAGTGGCGACGCCTTTGCCGCCCTTGAATCCAAAAAATACCGGATAGAGATGACCGAGAAAGGCCGCAAGTCCGACCAGTGCCAGTGTCAGGCTGCTGTCGCTCAGCATTCTCGCAATCAACATTGGAATCAGTCCTTTAAGAACATCGCCGATCAGGGTGATGACGGCCGCTTTTTTGCCCCCCAGCCGCAATACATTGGTGGCCCCGGGATTATTCGATCCCGCCGTGCGTGGATCGGGAAGTCCCATCAGCTTGCTGACGACTACGGCAGATGAGATCGATCCGAACAGGTAGGCCAGAACCGGCAGCAGGATAATCATTGGATGTTGGCAGAGTGATGCATTAGAGTTCGCGTTTTAGATTCATATGCGCTGTCAATGGATATTATTTATCTTCACGGCCTCAAAGTCGACTGTGTAATTGGCTGCTGGGACTGGGAAAAGCAGATCAAACAGACCCTGACCATCGATCTCGATATGGGATTCGACATTCGCAAGGCAGCGGCCAGTGATGCGCTCGAGGACACCTTAAGTTACAAAGATGTGTCCAAGCGTGTGGAAGACTTTGTCTCCGAATCCCGATTCGAACTTGTGGAGACTTTGATTGAAAAGATCGCCGACATCCTGCTGACCGAGTTCAACCTCACCTGGTGCCGCGTCAAAATAAACAAATTTGGCGCCGTTCGCGGTGCTGGCGATGTGGGTGTCATTATCGAGCGCGGCGAGAAATCCTGATGCACGTTGTTCTGAGCCTTGGCAGCAATATCGACCGCGAAAAGAACATTCGTTTTGCTTTGCAGGAGATTCGCGATCAATACGGTGATATTGAAGTTTCACCAATCTACGAAACTTCGTCGGTTGGTTTCGATGGGCCATCATTTTTTAATCTGGTGGTCGGCATGCAGTCGAGTGATCCGGTCGAAGACATCATTGGGTCACTCCAGCAGATTGAGACGGTAGCAGGGCGGGTACGCGGACCGAAGTCATTCGACAGCCGAATTCTGGATATCGACGTGATCCTGTATGGCACGGAAAACTTTCGTCCGGATCGAAACATTCCGCGTGACGAAATAGAAAAGTACGCCTATGTCCTGAAGCCTTTGTCCGATCTTTATCCAGAGCTGACGTATCCGATGACCGGAGAGACCTTCGCAGTCATGTGGAAGGCTTTCGAGATGAAAGACCAGACTGCGTTTATGGCGGAGTTTCCGCTGGAGATTTGATCGACTCAATAAAAAACCCGGCTGGCATAGCGCGAGCCGGGTTTCTTGTTCTTATCGACGACTTTATTGTCGAATGCCTTCGATAACGAGATAGATTTCAGCGTCTCGTGAGGCCGGGCCGAGATTGTAGTCAATTCCAAAATCCGCCATGGTAATCGTGGTTCGACCCTCAAAACCTACCCGGTAGCCGCCCCAGGGATCCTTGCCCTCTCCGACTTTCGTGATGTCGATAGTGACCGATTTGGTAACGCCATGCAGAGTCAGGTCCCCGACCAACATGCCCTTGCCGTCGGCGCCCTCATCGTAGCTGGTGCTGACAAAACTGGCGGTCGGATATTTGCCCACGTCCAGAAAGTCCGATCCCCGAATGTGCTTATTGCGTTCGGCATGACGGGTGTCGGCCGTGGTCGTGTCGATATCGATTCTGATGGTTGCGTCGTTCGGCTTTTCGGCATCGTAGGTGAACTCACCGGTGAAATCCGGAAAATCACCCAGCACAAAACTGTAGCCGAGATGATTGACTTTGAATTGCACAAAGGCGTGCTGCCCTTTGGTATCGACGATGTAGTTTGCGGCGTGCGCGGAACTGACAGCGCCGGCCAGCAATAGCGAAGCGCCGAAACCAATCAGCTTTTTTTGGATGGAATTTAATGTCATGTATTTCTCCTTAGATGGGTGCGAAAAGTGTTCAGTGTGATCGATGATCCCGGCCCAGCATACGAACCAGGGTCGCGTCTTTGTCAAAGTAGTGGTGCTTTAGAGCGGCGAGTGCGTGGATTCCGGCGAGAGTCATCAGGCCGACAGCGACCCAGTAGTGCCAGAAACCGGCCACGTCTTCCTGGTTTTTGATTGAGGTTATCGTTGCCGGAACTTCAAACCAGCCGAACACGTCGATCGGGTCGCCCTCAGCCGTTGAAATGAGATAACCCAGCAGAACGATGATCAGCAACAGGATGTTCATCAGATGTTGCGCCGATTTCGCAGCGATATGGTTCCACCTTGAAATACCCTCGGCAGGCGCAGGTTTTGTGCTGCAAGCGGACCAGATGATGCGAAACACCAGCGCACACGCAAACAAAATCCCGATGGATTTGTGCACAGCTGGCAAAACCTGATACAGCGGGGAGTAGTAATTCAATTGCACCATATACCAACCCACAGAAAACTGGCCGATGACCGTAAGCGCAATTATCCAGTGAAGCATGACGCTCACCAGACCGTAACGGGTCGACGTATTCTTGAGGCTCACTGGTTTGTTAACTCAACACCGTAAAGTTCCGCCCATCGAACCCGATTGAAACGACTGCATGGAATTTCCAGCCGCTCGCGACGATTTGATTTTTGGATCGGAAAACTCGGTATTCCTCTCGGGTGTCCAGGACACTCTGATCCATAGACTGACAAATTTCCGATAAGTGCCCGAGAACGTTTTTGACATGATGTCTATCAGGGTATCGCCTTTGCGCAATGATTTCGAGACTAATCCGGGCTCGGTCATTCTTTACTGCCGACGAATCCCGGGTTGAATAGGCAAAATCGCCACTCAGTTTGTGCGTTCGTCTGGGCGTCCGCGGGCTATTCAGGAGGCTTTTGGCGGCACCGGTTTCACTATGCAACATATTGGGGCGGCTGGCTTTATCGGAACGTCAGGCGATGACGGTGAGGCTCGTAAATAGCTGTTACATTTCAAGTCGTTGTAGTTCCCGGTATCGCCATGAGACTACACATTTACGGGTATTTCTGGTATAAATCGCGCCCCCGCGAGGATTGGCGCAGTATAGATCACCGCCACTTCCGTCGTGAGAGCAGGAGAAAGCCAGATTTTGCTGGCTTTTCAAATATTTACAAAATTTGAAGTCAAGACGAGATCATGTCCAGAGTCTGTCAGGTCACCGGTAAGAAAACGATCACCGGAAACAACGTGTCCCACGCGCACAACAAAACGCGGCGTAAATTCCTGCCTAATCTTCACAGCCGTCGTTTCTGGGTCGAGAGCGAAAACCGCTGGGTTCGACTTCGGGTTTCTACTTCGGGCCTACGCGTTATTGACAAAAAAGGCATCGATCAGGTCCTGAGCGACATCCGTGCTCGCGGCGAGACCGTCTAAGAGGAGAACTACCATGCGAGATAAAATCAGACTGAACTCCAGCGCCGGCACCGGTCACTTTTACACCACGACCAAAAACAAGCGCACCATGACCGAAAAAATGGAGATCAAAAAATACGATCCAGTGGTCCGTAAACACGTGATCTACAAAGAAGGCAAAATCAAATAGGCATTCTGTCAGTATCCCCAGGAAACCCGGCAAGTGCCGGGTTTTTTATTTCCAGCTACAACCCATCTGGAATCTGAAATTCCTCGGTCTACTGCATACAACCACCAACACCCCAAACCTTATCCGCACAACCCCTCTGCCGCGATTGCGAGGAGCGCAGCGACCGCGGAATTCTCGAAAAAGCGCCCGAAAACAAAAATGCTTTGAGTACCCTCAACAACCAACCGGTAACAAATCGTAAAGTCAGGGAACCGCAATTGCTCATTCCAGTCAAAATCCGGGAATCAACACTGAGCCCACTATGGAACGAAGACGCTTCCTGAAACTGACCGGTGCGTCCGGACTGGTCCTGCTGTCCACCCATTCAGATGCGCAGGAATGTCTCGAAGCAACGCAACCTCAGACGTCCGGCCCGTTCTATCCTTTGGAAGAACCACTGGATTCGGACGCTGATCTGGCCTGGGTCCAGGGGCAGGATCGAATTGCCAGCGGAATCGTCACCAACCTGACCGGTCGGGTTCTCGACGCTACCGGCAATGTAATCCCGTCGGCTCGAGTCGAAATCTGGCAGACCGATGCTTTTGGTTTCTACCATCATCCGAGAGATCGTGGAGGACGAGCCGAAGCTCAGTTTCAGGGATTCGGTAAAGCAACCGTCGACGGTACCGGACGGTATCGGTTTCGTACCGTGCGACCGGTCGCCTATCCCGGCCGCACACCGCATATTCATGCCAGAGTCTATGCAAAGGGGATCGAACCGATGACGACTCAGATTTATTTGTCAGGGGAACCGAGAAACGGCACTGACTATCTCTACAACTCTATTCCAGTTGAGAAACGCGCGGATCAGACAATCCGGTTTCCTGAATCCGAAACAGACATCACGCCCGCTGAATTTGATTTCATTCTTGGGCACACGCACGAGTGCACCTAGACAAAGATCTCAAGGGCGCAACAATTGTTGCATTGAATGCCTAAACGACGGTCGAATAGTAATTCGAACCACAATCCCTGGCGGTGAGTCGGATTCCGGATCAGTGCGGAGAG
>JBCCGE010000022.1:0-41699 GCA_039029455.1 Pseudomonadota bacterium
ATCAGAGCCTCGGACTGTGTTCTTTAAAACTTAATTCTACCTACTGATAGATATATTACTCAAGCGATTTTGAGACATCTTCAGGATCCCGAGCGAATTGGTGAAACGTGGAAAACACCCAGGGGCGAACCGCAGTCACCATGGTCACCGGCAATAGCTTGTCTTTTCGCAACTGTCCATCTCGCAGAGTCAGATCGCTGAACTCTCGATGCAGAGATTCCATGCGTTTGTGCAATGCGCTCATACTGGTTTGGGAAATATATCCATTTACAGCCAGCTTTAACGACCGACCTTTGGTGAAATCTGCCTTAAAAAACTCCCGTTGCACCTGCTGCTCGAAATACCGACTGATCGGCCCGTTTTCCCGCCAATTGAAGTCTCGGGCTATTCTCAGACGGAGGCGGTTTTCCGGCAGCAGCTCTATCAACTTCATTTTGTCCAGCTTCACCAGCATTCGTGTTGCCTCCGCCGGCTCGAATAAATATTTGTCCAGAATTTCCTCAACAGTCCATCCCATCGTTACCAGATAGGCAAACAAGAGGAATTTTGGCTCCTCGATAATGGTCTGCTCCTGTTCCTCCGTCAGCTTGGTCAGATTTCGCCGCGCCTCAACCGCCTCTGTGGCCAGATCGGCAAGATCCAGACCGATGACCTCGCAAATCTGCTGCAGTCGACTCAGGGTCATATCCCCTTTGGAAAAAGATCGCTTGATACTGGATTCAGACAATCCCAGTTCCCGTGCAATGTCCGCATACGTCTTTTTCTGTTTTCGCAGCTGATTCTGCAGAAATTTAAGCAGGTCTCGTGTAGTGGCCATTAGTATTAATATTTGATACTTTATTTTCAAATTAAGTGTACTATTTTATTTTTGGTTGCACTAATCAATCCCTTTTTGGATATTCGCGGCTCCTTAACATCTTCCACAAAGGAGCTCTCCAATGAGGCACTCAACGCTCGCTCTCAAAAATTTACTGAAATCCGCACTCGTCTTCGTATTTGCGGGTCTGCTTAATATCAGTCATGCCGCCGGTTTACTGACGCCAGTAGACGCGTCGTACAAGAGTCTCGAAATCAGAGATCATCTGGTCGATGTGACTATTCAGGACGGCTTCGTGATCACCAATGTAGATCAGGTTTTCACCAATCCCAACCCAGTCGATCTGGAGGCAGTCTACAGCTTTCCGATTCCTGATCAGGCTGCGGTCTCCAATCTGATGGTGTGGATAGACGGTCAGCCGATCACCGGCGAAGTTGTTGAAAAGCAGCGCGCCCGAGAAATCTATGAACAGGAAAGGCAGGCTGGACGAGACGCCGGAATCACCGAGCAAAAGGGATTCCGACGATTCGAAACATCAGTTTCACCAGTCAGAGCGAACAGCAACACGCGCGTAAAAATTCAGTACCTGCAGCCCGCCAGACTGGATACCGGCATCGGTCGTTATGTGTATCCACTCGAAGAAGGGGGAACCGACGAAAACAAACTTTCGTTCTGGACCGCCACCGAATCTGTGCAGGAGCTGTTCCGCTTTGAACTTACTCTGAGATCCGGATTTCCGGTGGACGCCGTTCGACTGCCGGGTATTGCGGACGCGGTTGTTTCCCAGGTGTCTGATCGCGAGTGGACAGTGCTGATCGAGAGGCGCGGCGGTGTATCCCAAATTTCAACTCCATCAGGGTCGGAATCAGACGAACACACTGTCGTGCAGGAATTGACCGAGGGACTTGGTTTGGAGACAGAAGAGAACATTCTTCCGCCCACCCCAACTCAAGGGAACAGCGTGTCCGATTTGACCCGTGACCTGGTGGTTTACTGGCGTCTTGCACCAAACACTCCGGGTTCATTGGAAATGACGGCGTATCGAGAACCGGGAAAATCAAAAGGCACGTTCATGATGGTCATGTCACCCGGTGACGATCTGGCCCACATTGAAGAGGGTAGAGACTGGGTTTTTGTTCTTGATGTATCCGGATCTATGGGCGGTAAATACGCCACTCTGGCTGACGGCGTGCGTCGTGCGATGACCAAAATGCGACCGGGAGACCGGTTTCGACTGATCACATTTAACAACAATGCCCGCGAACTGACGCCTGGATGGGTTGGTTTCAGTGAATCCAGCGTGCAGGAGTTCAGCAGTGTGGTTTCGAGTGTACAGCCGGGTGGGGGCACCAACCTCTATGCAGGTCTCGAGAAAGCGGTTCGCGCATTGGACAAGGACCGAACGGCCGGCATCGTACTGGTTTCTGATGGCGTCGCAAATGTTGGTGAAACCCAGCGACGCGGATTTCTGAAGCTGCTTGAGCGTTACGACATTCGATTGTTTACATTCATTCTTGGCAACGAAGCCAATCGACCTCTGCTTAAAGCACTGGCCAAACACTCCAACGGATTCGCCATCAACATATCGAACAGCGATGACATCGTGGGCAAGTTGCTCGAAGCAACGTCAAAGATTCAGCACCAGGCCATGCACGACGTGTCAGTCTCGATAAGTGGCGTCAGAACCACAAATATCACACCGAAAAGTATCCGTTCACTCTATCGCGGTGAGCAACTGATTGTGATGGGTCAATACTGGGAAGGCGGTGAAGTCATCGTTGATCTGGACGCGAAAATTTCCGGTCAGAAAGTGAATTACACGACTCGATTTCAGCTGCCGGAGACCAGTACGGGGATTCCGGAACTTGAACGGCTCTGGGCCTACGCAAAAATCCGCGATCTGGAAGATCAGCAAGAGTTGCTGGGTCGAAGTGAGGATCGCGCACAGGCGATCACCGACCTGGCGGTCGAGCACAGCATTGTGTCGGGAAACACCTCGATGGTAGTTATGCGCGAGGAGCAGTTTGCGGCGTATGACATTCAAAGGCGAAACCAGAAACGGGTCGAAAAGGAAATTGCTGCGCAATCTGCCCGCACTCAGAAGCCTGTTGCTCAGCGAGCTGTTGCAGTCACAGGTAACGCGGGCTCGTCAGCAGCAGCCAAACCCGCATCTGAACCCATGTTCCAGAATTCCAGACCCAGCTACAGTGGTGGCGGCTCATCAGATCTGATGTGGTTGATGCTGTTACTGCCCTTGCTTCTGATATCGGGTCTGAGAAAGCGCGCTGAATCGTAATCTCGATCATGGCGGCAAAACGCTCAGTGATGCTGTTGCCTTTGATTGCCAGTGCAGCACTGCCGGTGCTGCACTGGCTCCTCGGTCCGGCCCATCACGACATTATTCTGATCCGGGACTGGCGGCAGTTCGAACAGCCGTGGCGATGGCTCACAGCCCACTTCGCCCACGCCGACCTCGAGCATTTGTTCTGGAACACAATCGCTGCAACTGCGCTCGCGTTGCTTTTCATTCGCCATCGAATAGAAAGCGGTGTTGCTCTGACTCTGTTCTGTGTAATCGGTGTAAATGCCGGAATTGCGTTTGATCACTCCCTTTATCGTTACTGCGGTTTTTCCGGAGTTCTGAATGGATGGGCGGTTATTGTTTTATATCAAATGTGGACACAGCGAACCCAGCGCGCAATGGTTTTGGTTGTTGCCACTTTATTTGCTGCGAAATTGTCCATCGAATGGATTCACCACTCCGCGCTATTCACAGACTCCCAGTGGCAGACAGTGCCGCTTGCACATATTGGAGGTGCTGTCGGTGGCGCTTTTGGCTCAGTCCTGGGACGAGCCTATCGCTATCGAAAAACCGCTCCGGTCAATTCACACTCACTTAAACTCATTGAGGTATCATGAAAAAAACACTTGTCAAATTCATATTCGCCAGCGGACTGCTGATTGCGTCATGGCTCACTCCGCCAACCGCTTTCGCGGGCAGCAGTGCATCGTCTTCGCTCCTGCTGTCTCAGGCGACCGCAATTGTCGTCAGCGGTGTGCTCCCTGCAGTGAGCAGTCAACTGGTTGTTGATTCGGTGAGCACAGTTGGGGAAAGCACCTACGTCGTACTGAAATCGATACCGGATTCCATCGAGACCAGTATCAAAGTAACCGGTTCGGTGGTCGGCGCGGCATCGCTGGCCGCCGGTCAATCCATTCAGGCTGTTACCCACGTTGCGGGCATTGTATTGACGAAAGCGGGTGAAGTTGTCGCGTTCATCCCAAATGAAATCGGCAAATCGCTGATGGAACAATCCCGACACTAGTAATGATGCAAGCAGGTGGACCAATCTTACGGGAGTTTTGTTTGGCGTTTATTCTGCTGGTGTGGTCAGTGCATAGTCATGCCGAGTGCAGACAAACCCATTTGTCGGTGGCCGATTTCGAAAAAAGCACGGCGATTGGGCTGCAGCTGCTTGAGCGTCTGGAAGCACTGCAGCCTCAGGTCGCGCTGGTGGGTAGAGTGGGGTCAGATCTCGAAAAATACGGCATCAAGTACAGCCACGCCGGCCTGGTTTTTCGCGATCATCCCAAAGGCAAGTGGGTGTTCACGCATTTGCTGAACCGATGCGCAACGAGGCATTCCGAACTTTTTGACGAAGGCATCATCCCTTTTTTCTCTGATACACCGCACAAATACGAGGCTATTCTGGTAATACCCGACAGGGCAATTCAATCAGAGCTGCAAAGACTGCTGTTGATTCGCAACAGCCGCAATCTGCATGGCATTGAATACAGCGCATTGGCCAATCCGTTCAGCGATCAGTACCAGAACTCGAATCAGTGGATACTCGAAATGATCGCGGTGGCGAAGTCGATTTACCTTCCTGAGGGTTCTCGGCGCAACGCACTGTTTCTTGCAAAGGAACAGGGGTATTTACCGGACACTGTCAAAGTCGGTTTCTTCAAAAAAATCGCGGCATCAGTGACCGTAAAAAACATAAGTTTCGACGATCACGATGCGCGCACGCGCCGATCCGGACACTATCCGTTTGTCAGCGTTCGCTCTTTGATTGAATATCTTAAACGGAATGAGGACATCGAGCGCATCGAGGAACTGGCCATTGATCAGCCGATTAGAACGGTGTTCAGGAAAAAATCGTCCGCTCCTACCCCTGCACGGGCTCGGCTACCTGCTACTGCCAAATACGCTCAACCCAACAGCGCAGAAGATTCATTCTGGTCAACGCGGTCTAACCCCTGATCGAAAACTTCACTGCGGTTATAATTAAGCAATTCCAATATGATGTATCCACTAGAGCAACAACGAGGCGAGTTCAATGAAAGAGACAGACGATAAGGTCAAAGACCCTTCCGGCAAACGAAAGACCCTTAAAGCACTTGCCCTGGGCGGAATCGGTGCCGGCATTGCAGCACCTGCTGCGTGGCAGAAGCCGGTGGTCGATTCGGTTGTCCTGCCCGCCCACGCCAATACAACGGCCAGCGGCGGCGACGGCACGGGCGGCACCACAATGGCCCCCACAACCGAAGCGCCATTTTCTGGCAACTTCTTTGGAAACGTAAACGAAGTGCTGACGACCAGCCTGCAGTCCCCCAATGACCCGCTCAGCGACCAGGAACTGATTGCCCGATCTGAAGCTTCACCGTTAACCTGGCTGATATCGGATGCCAAAGCCAATGGCCAGGAACCCACCCATGTCTGCATTGACGTAAATGGATCGAGCTTTTCGGCTCAAATTGAAATACGTGATGAAATTACGGTTCATATGGGAGATGAATTGGTATCCGAAGATGACATTCCCAAGTCTGAAGGTGTTTCTCTCGTCATTTATCAGTACTACACGCTAAACGGCACTGTCGGTGCTCCGATTCAGCAAATGACCGACAGCTGTGACAACGCCTATTCCGCCTATCTCAGCGTTAATTCTCCTCCGGCTCCAAGCATGGCCGGGCTCAGTATCACGTTCGCCTACCAGAGCATGAAAAACAGCACGACAAAAATCATCGACAACGGACCGTGCACCCATCGTTTTGGTTGTGGTTCAGCATAGGATTTGATCATCGCTAAAAGGCCCGAAGTTGATACTAACTTTCGGGCCTTTTTAGTTTTGGGGCGGCAGAAGAACACTATATCAATAACCCAACTCGCTACCTCTCCAGCGAAAGACAGCATGAAATTCCTGCGTGGATAAGCAGTATCGAACAGTTGATTACTCACGTAAATTGCGTGAATATTCACAATATCGACTGCCTCATTGCAAGGCTATAATGACATCCTCAACGATTCTCAAGGCACCCCAAAGTGAGCAAAAAAATATCCGATACCCAAATACCTTCAGCACGTCGTAAGGCCATAAAAACTCTCGGCATTGGCGGCGCCGGGCTCGCGGCGCCTGCGGCATGGCAAAAGCCTGTCATTGACACCGTACTGCTGCCCTCTCACGCACAAACTACAGACAGTGGTGGCGACGGCACGGGCGGCACCACCACACCGGAACCTTTTTCAGGAGTCTTCTTTGGCGATGTGGACGGCGTACTGTCGACAACCTCGATCAACGGCCCCGGCGATGTGCTTACTGACAAAGCACTGATTGCACAATCCGAGAGCGGTCCCATGTCCTGGCTGATCAGCGATGCCCATGCCAACGCAACAGAAACCCATATCTGCATTACCGTAACCGGTGATCAGTTTAGTGCCGCTCTCCAGGTGCCCGTTGTGCTCCATAGTGGCGGCGGGTTGGAGGAGCAAGAGATCGCAAAGTTTATTGGTGAATTTGAGGTGTTTTACGTCCTCGAGGGAACTGTCGGAGACGCGCTTGCCCTCATGGACCTTCAGTGCAAAGTAGACGGCGCGGTGCCCTCGGCATTCCTTGAAGTAAGAGATACACCGGCGCCCAGCTCTGCTGGGGTTAGCGTTAACGTCGTATTAGGAAAGAACAGCTTCTCGACGGTGATTCCCGAAGATCCGTGTAATTTCAGATTCATCTGTGAGACCGAAGTGCCCTAACGGCGCTCCGTTCAACAACACACGGTTTGTCGTTCAGCGTTTTCTGGGCTGAGACTGGATACTCAGGGTCACCAGTCTCGAGTCCAGGTAAAACGGGAACGAGTGCACGCATCGGAGCAGCTTGACCAGTTTTTCGCTCGATAAATCACGCCAGTTTTCTCTCAGCTGGCGAATGAGTGAGCTGTAGTCCGACGTGGTGTAAGTCGACCCCGATTCCACATCTAGGGTCAGATCATTCGCACCTGCCGCTGTGCCGGTGCGAATGGCTTCCCAATAGTCAGCAAACAGCGCGCGCTCTGCCGCCTCTATTGCCTGCTGCAGTTCGCCGAGGATCGATTCAGAGTCGTATTCAATCTGCGTTCTTGCGACCACCGGGCCGGTATCAATATTTTCATCCATTTCATGCAATGTCGCACCGGCGGGTTCGTCATTCCACATGGCCCAGAAAGCGGAATTGGTGCCTTTTCCCCATGGCAGATACCCGGGATGCAGGTTGTACGCTTTTTTATAGCGGTCTAAATAGTCGCCAGGAAAAATACGCGTTGCATGCACGTTTACCAGAATATCCCCGATAGGTTCAGGCAACTCGTCTTTGAACGTTGCTGCAGCCAGTGAACGGGCCCGGGCTCTTTTTACCAGGCCGTCTGAATGGGAATAGACCCCCCCAATGTGCTCGTCTTCACAATAATCAAGCACCCAGAGACCAAGCGGTCCCTCGAGGAAAAGATCAACTTTCAACGAATCACGCAATGCGGGCTTCCGGCACTGTACGAATCAAGGCATCAACCGCAACCGGTCCCAATTCGGTAACAATCAGTGGATTGACCTCCATTTCAATCATCGTGAGCGTGTGGTCACGAGCCCAGTTGCATATGCGGATAATAGCCGCAACCACCTCATCCACATTCCCACTTTTTTGTCCCCGATAGCCCTCTACCAGTCTACTGGCGGTGAGTTTCTCGAGCTGGGATCGAATAGCTATTGCGCTGTCATCGACAAAACCTGTGACCGAGTCATGAACAAGCTCGGTTAACGTACCGCCGCTACCCAGCACCAGCAGCTGACCAAACTGACAGTCGGTCCGGATTCCCACAATCAATTCGGCGATGGCATCTGCTGCCATTTCCTCAACCAGAAAACGACGTGGCACCAGTGTCGGATCAAACTGCTTAACCGACTTTTCCAGTTCGGCCGCAGCACGGATGACTTCCGCCTCGCTTTGCAAATTGAGACGAACGGCTCCGGCATCGGTCTTATGCGGAAGCACCGGATCGATGACCTTTAACGCCAGTGGAAATTGTAATTCGGCTACCGCCCTGTTGAGGTCGCCCCTCTCGCACGACAACCCCGCCGGTACAGGCACACCGTAATTGCGCAATGCCGTTTTGCTGTCAAACTCATTCCAGACAAAACTCTTTGCAGCCGCAAAAGGAACGGTCGAACTAAACTCAGGCAGCGGATCTTGCATGCTCAGTACGTTATCGCGCATCCGGCCATAGCGAACCGAATCTGATATCGCGCGCAGGCCAGAGTCCAGTCCCTGCAATGGCGTAACGCCACCCCGAAGAATAATTTGGCGAGTGTCTGCGTCCATGTTTTCCGGTAAATCACTGCATATTGCTCCCGGAACACCAGCGCTCTGACAGGCTTCGATGAACGATTGGGCGTCGTTTCGATAGAGGGAATTATCGGAGTGTATATGTGCGGGCGGGAAGTCCTGAACCAGCATCGCTCCGTCGTAATTATCGGCGCTCATCGCTGCAAAGAGTTCCGGCATCACTTCGCGGTTGCCCCACAGCGGCGTAGTGTAATCCAAAGGATTTGAAACCGTTGCGATCGGTGGCAACTTCTCTTTCAACAGAGCTGAGACTTCTTCCCCTGGCGGCTCAAGCACCAAGCCCTCATGCTCCGCCAGGTCCGCAACCATGGCTGCGTCTCCCCCCGAACAAGTGAATGCAGCAATTTTGTCACCCTTCAATGGCCCGGAAATGGACAGAAATTTAAGGGTTTCCAGCATTTGAACCGGAGCGCTAACCCGAATCATACCCAGACGCTCAAACAATGCATTGAACGCATCGTCTGGCCCCGACATGGACCCGGTATGACTCACAGAAAGTTCTGCGGCAATTCGAGAGCTGCCGGCTTTCAGAATGACAACGGGTTTGCCGAGTTGCAAGGCTCTAAATCCGACCTGACAAAACTGATTCAAATCACGTATGCCTTCGGCGTAAATGCCAATTGCACTTACAGCAGTATCATCGATCAGAACATCGACATAGTCCTCGATCGCCAGCATCGACTGATTGCCCGCTGAAATCACATAGGAAATCGGCGCTGAGCGATCGTTCATCGTTATATTTGCGGGCAGCATTCCACTTTGCATTACCAGTGCAAATCCTCGATCACAGTGTGACGAACCTGTTCCAAATGGCCATAGCGTTGCGCCGATGGTGTAGTTAATCAGGCCATAACAGTTGGGACCCATCAGCGCCATATCACCGGCTGCGCTGACCAGACGACGCTCCTCGTCTTCGCTTGACTTACCCAATTCTCCATAACCCGCCGTAAAACAGGCCACGCCTCCGGCACCCATCTCAGCGAGGGCCTTCACAATCCCCTCCGCACTTGATTTGGGAGTTGCAAGGAATACAGCATCCGGTGCTTCCGGCAGCGACTCTACGTCCGGGTAGCAGGGGACGTTACCCATCGATGACCGCTTTGGATTGACGCCCCATACCGGACCATCAAACAATTCAGCGCATTGTTGCGCAGCAAACGCCGCATCGCTGCCACCAACAAACGCAATGTGTCGCGGTCGCAACAGTCTTTCCAGGTTTTGTTTTACTTTTTCACTGGCAGCCATAGGGCACATATCACAGGCGTCGGCAACGCACTGACCGTGTGGATGAATGTCTGAATCTTATACCAATGGTGCTGAACCTCGCATACACTTGCACGCATTCCACACTGCAGTCTGATCATGGATTCAAATGATACCGAAGTGCGCGTCAGCATCGACGGCGCCATCATGGAGATCACCATCGATCGTCCGAAGGTGAACGCGATCGATCTGGCAACCAGTCGAAAAATGGGCGAAGCATTGGCACATTTTCGCGACCACAACGATCTGCGAGTAGCAATTATTACCGGTACCGGAGACAGAATCTTCTCCGCGGGCTGGGATTTGAAAGCACTGGAATCCGGGGAAGCAATGCTCGACAACTGGTGGGAAATGGAAGACGCCAGCCTGGGCGGATTTGCAGGGATTACGGAAATGTGGAATCTGAACAAGCCGGTCATCGCAGCGCTGAACGGTCTGACGATTGGTGGTGGGTTTGAAATTGCCATGGCGTGCGATCTGATTATTGCTTCGGACAACGTCGAATTTTCTCTCCCCGAATTGCCCTTGGGTATCGTTCCCGACGCCGGCGCGCTGCAGCGACTCCCACGACGTCTGCCGTATAACATCGCGCTGGAGATGCTCTACCTAGGTCGACGCATGAAGGCGGACGAAGCAGCGCACTATGGACTGGTCAATAAAGTGGTCTCCGGCGATCAGCTCATGCATACCGCACGCGAGTGGGCGAAGAAACTGACACCGGTCGCGCCGCTGGCGCTGCAGTCCATCAAGGAGGTGCTTCGAGCTATCGAATGCGAACCGCTGGAGGGCGCATTTCACAAAATGCGCAATGACGACCTTCCGCTCTATCGGGCTGTGCTGAAATCCGATGATGCCGAGGAGGGCATCAGCGCATATGTAGAAAAACGCGATGCCAAGTTCAAAGGGTCCTGATCATGCTTTCACAAAAACCGGAAGACGTAAAACGAATTGCCTGCATAGGAGCGGGACCGATCGGCGGCGGCTGGGCGGCGTATTTTCTCTCGCGCGGATACAACGTCACCAGCTATCTGCATGACGAATCAGAGGTCGATGCGCTGCAGCGACTGATGAATACGGCATGGCAGAGCCTCGAGGAAATCGGCCTGCAATCCGATGCTTCGCTGGATCGCTTCAACTGGACCACAAATCTTGGTGAAGCCGTCGAAGGTGCTGAGTTCATTCAGGAAAGCATCCCCGAGGTGATTGCGCTAAAACAGGATCTTTATGAAAAACTCGGGTCGCTGGTATCGCCTGACGTTGTGATCGCCTCCAGCACCTCCGGACTATCAATGACGGACATTCAGACCCGGTGTGCCACTCCTGAAAGAACCGTCGTTGCTCATCCGTTCAACCCACCTTACTTGCTCCCTCTGGTTGAAATGATCGGCGGCGAGAGCACGTCGCCCGAGACCATTGAGTGGGCCGCTGAATTTTTTCGTGTCGCGGGAAAATCGCCACTGGTAATGAAAAAAGAGATTCCGGGGTTTATTGCAACTCGACTGCAGGAAGCCATCTGGCGCGAGGCCCTGCATATGGTTGCCAACGGTGAGGCCACCGTGGAACAGATCGATCAGGCCGTTGTAAACGGTCCCGGACCGCGATGGGCGTTGATGGGACCCTGCGAGATCTTCCACGTCGGAGGAGGTGAAGGTGGAATGGCCTATTGTCTCGATCAATTTGGTCCCGCCCTGAAATTGCCCTGGACGCGATTGGAGGCACCTGAACTTACCGATGAACTGCGCAACGCGATGGTGGACGGCTGTGTTGAAATGACCCGCGGCGCCAATTTCTCCTCACTGAGTCAGAAAATGAACGCAGGTCTGGTCAAAATTGCGAAACTGAAAAAAGAAAATCAAACCCCGGAGTGAATTACCATGAGCATGAATACAGAAGTTATTATCACATGCGCGGTCACCGGCGCAGGTGACACCACCAGTCGCAGTGAGCACGTACCGGTTACGCCGGAACAGATTGCACAATCCAGTCTGGAGGCCGTTAAAGCCGGTGCGGCGGTTGTCCACCTCCATGTGCGCGATCCGGAGACCGGTCAGGGCAGTCGGGACGTTGATTTGTTCAAAGACACAGTGCAACAGGTTCGCGACAGCGGCACCGACGCCATTATTAATCTGACCGCTGGAATGGGTGGTGACTGGGTACCCAGTGAAGTGGATCCCTCTCTGCCGGGACCGGGAACCGACATGGTCGGACCGGAAGAGCGACTTCGGCATGTGGTGGAGTGCAAGCCGGACATTTGTTCACTGGATTGCGGGACCATGAATTTCGGTGGCAATTACACGTATATCAACACCGCACCGTATCTAAGAACCATGGCCGGTATGGTGCAGGAATTGGGTGTGAAGCCGGAACTCGAAGTGTTCGATCTCGGACAAATCCGACTGGCGCAATCGTTGATTGACGAGGGCCTGGTCGATGCTCCCCCGATGTTTCAGATCTGTCTTGGCATACCCTGGGGCGCGGGGGCCGACACAGAAACAATGGCGGCGATGAAACAGGCGCTGCCACACGACGCAGTGTGGGCGGGATTTGGAATATCTCGAATGCAAATGCCGATGGTCGCCCAGGCTGTGCTGCTTGGCGGCAATGTCCGCGTCGGTCTCGAGGACAATATCTACCTTGATCGCGGAGTGCTTGCATCAAACGCCATGCTGGTCGAAAGGGCGAAAGAAATTATCGAGCGCATGGGTGCTCGTGTGCTTGGACCGGATGAGGCCAGAGCAAAAATCGGACTGACGTAATCATAGCGCTGCAAGCGGAGAATTGTTTGGATATTCACACAACAACTCCGGACACGCACTGACTCTGAGGGAAACCAGCCATGCAAACACTGCGGATCGGACTGCTGTGGGCAATCGCATTTATCCTGATTGAATCGGTCCAATTCGTCTATTTTGGATCGTTGTTTCAATCGGTCAGCACGTATCTGTTTGGCTTTATGGTCTTTGGTGTCATCTCTCTGGCCTTTATCACCCATTCCCGGATATCGACACCGAACCAGATCAAGATCGCACTGCGTAACAAAAAAGACCTTCTGGGGCTGAATGTTGTCACCGCACTAACTTTTCTGGCTTACCTTCTCTCGGTAGGGTTTATCGAACCGGCGATCGTCTACACCATCTCAGCCGGCGTCATGCCGATTGCCGCCTGGCTATCCCAGGTTCTCGGAATCAGCGCAAAGAAGCGGTCGGTCAATGGGCTCGAGTTGGCGGGAATGCTCTTTTTGTTTGCCTCAATCGTATTTCTGTCAGTGATTACGATTCAGGGAGCGTCCGGTTTCGTGCGCGAAGGCGCGAATCTTGCTCACTGGGGTGTGGCTCTGGCGATTGCGGACGGCGTCCTGTTTACCTGGATGTTGGTTTACAGCGAAAACCTTGATCATGCCGGTGTCAGCCCCAATGTGGTGTTCGGGCTCAGGTTTCCCATATTTGTCCTTCTCAGCGGTATGGTGATGTTTTCCGGTTTCGATCCGATTCCGGTTCCGTCCTTGAATGAACTGCTGATCATTCTGCTTTTGGGACTGCTGCTCACAGTGCCCCACCTGTTCGCCCTGCAAAAATCCATTGCCTATGTGTCGACCGCAGCTATCAGTGCACTGATCACACTGGGACCGTTTGTCATCTTTGTGCTGCAGCTTATTGAGGGACGCGTGGCGTACTCCGATGCCACGCTGACCGGGCTCATCATCTATGCGATTGGATCAGCACTGGTCATCTTCGGATCGGTAAAATCTCAGCCGCAACAACTCGATTAACGAGCCATAGCCTGCGAAAGTCGATTTCAGTTAGCAAGCCCATCTGCCATTCTCATTGCGAACGCTTTTTATCAAAAGACCGGGAGATCTAATTTCTATCGAGATGTTCCCAAAGCCACGGATCGTTTTCGTCGACACCCTCGTGCCGGTAAAGATTGCACCCTTCCCACTGCTCGTGCACGGTATGCCGAATCACCGGGAAAGTTTCAACACCGCCCCGTTGCTGCCAGTCTTCCAGTGAGTCGAGTACCGGATCACTTTCGTGGTAAGTAACAATGCGCGGAATCTGCTTCGAAGCCAGATATGCTGAGATAACCAGATCATCCGACCAGGAACGTCCAACGAAATCATCGAAAAAGTTCTGACCAAAATATTCTCTGCGAAACGAGACGGTTTTATATCCCTGCAGTATGTAGACCTCTGCATTGCACCGATGCGAGGTAAAGTAGTGGTCACGTGGATCGTGAAACACCGGTTCTTTAACCCGCATACCGTCATACCCTACAGCAGCACCGAAGAATCTGGATTGATTCTGAACCTGTTCCTCAACCATTTTGCGGTCGTAGACCAGGTCATCGTCGCACAAAATAATGATCGTCTCAGGATCGGAAACTCGTTCAAGTGTGGGAACGAGTTTTGTAATGGATCCGAGGTCGCGAGTTCTGAATATTTTAAGTCGGGGATCATAATCGAGAATCCATTCGGGCAGTTCATACCTTTCGTCGGTGTTCAGACATACCTCGGGAATATTAAAATGGATTTCGTATTCCTCAAATGTCTGGTTAGTTAGTGAGGCGACACAGCTCCTTATCCCATCAGCATCGACGTTGGAAAGTCGAGTTGGAATGGTCGTGAGTGTGAGAACAACATTCATCGCGGAATATCAGAAAGAGAGACTTGATTAAAATTCAGGGTGTTTTCGGTATACCAAAAGAAAAGGCCGGCAGAACCGGCCTTTTCCATGCTGCTCAGAAAGCTTAGGCAAACCACCAGCGCTCGGCGTTTTTACCGCCGTCGAGCTCCCAGTTGTTTCCAACCACATCGGGAACGGCCAGTTTGTCGTTGTATGCCATAACATCACTCTGAAACAGCGGAAGACAAAGTCCACCGTCATTGTGAACGATCTGCTGCATTTCCACGTAAATATCGCGACGCTTGGCGGCATCGAGTTCCGCACGACCCTGCACCAGCAATTCATTGAAGCGGTCGTGCTTCCAGAACGTGTCGTTCCAGCTGGCGTCCGCTGCATAAACCTGAGAGAACATCCAGTTTTCCGTCGGACGACCACTCCAGTAGCACGCACACCACGCTTTCTGCATCCAGACATTCGACCAATAACCGTCATCCGGTTCACGAACAACCTCGATATTGATGCCCGCCGGTTTGGCTGACTCACGCATCAACTGCGCCGCATCAACCGCACCGCCAAAACCCGTATCCGCAGCATGGAACTGAACCGTCACATTTTCCATTCCGGCTTTTTTAAGGTGGAACTTGGCTTTGTCTACATCGTATTCACGCTGCGGCAACTCGTCGGTGTTGGCGCGATAAATATTAGCCGGACCGATCGGATTGTCGTTACCGATTTCACCGTATCCGTTGACCACTTTTTCAAGCCACTGTTGTCGATCAACGATGTACTTGATCGCGGTACGGAAATCATTATTGTCAAAAGGTGCCGTATCGGTTCTCATCGGCAACGTGATTTGCTTGTTGCCTGTGGTTGCTTTGATGTTGATTCCCGGAATACGTTTCATGCGCTCGATGGTTTTGACTTCCACGTTGTTCATGCAGTCGATTTCATCGGTGCGCAACGCATTGCTTCGAGCGCTTGGATCGGCGATCTGAAGAATCTCAACTTCATCAAAATGCGCCATACCCTCTTTCCAGTAATTTGGGTTGCGCTTGGTGAAAGACCGTACACCCGGATCGTGCTCAACCAGCATAAAGCCACCGGTACCAACACCATTCTCCCACTCAATGGTTCCGTCACCTTTTGACGGGCAGATGTTCAGGTGATAGTCACTCATCAGGAATGGGAAGTCTGCATCGCCACCACTCAGTGACACAACGACCATATCGCCATCCCGTTTTACAGACTCAATACCGCTTAGAATTCCTTTCGCTGCAGAGGTCGACGCTTCACCTAAATGATGATTCAGCGAATCGACCACATCGGTTGCATCCATGGTCTTGCCGTTGTGAAACTCAACGCCCTGACGAATTTTAAATGTCCATACTTTTGCATCCGGCGATGCTTCCCAGCTCTCAGCAAGCTCCGGGATCAAACTGCCGTCGGCGGCAACTTCGGTTAATCCGTTACGCAGCTGCCCGAACTGCAGGTTAAGCATATACAGATCAAGGATCTGACCCGGATCAAGGGTGTCACTGGTTGCACCGCCGGTTAATCCAACGCGAAGTCGGCCACCCTTCTTTGGTGCGGCGGCTTCAGCCCGGCTTAGCAGTGAGGACGCAGCTGTCATGGACACGCCAAGCGCCATGGCATAGGTCATGAATCCACGGCGACTGATGCCACCGCTTTCAAAGGTCTGTTGCAGGTGTTTTACTTTCTCGGCTTTCTCGCGATCCCTGATATCCGCTGAGAGGTCAATTCGATTAAACAGGTTAAATTTTCGAAGCATAGTGATCTCCAATTAAGTAGTGCTGTCGTTATATTTTTCACGGCGCCGCCGTGTTTCGACCGATTCGTTTAGGTGGCCTTGGCGTAACTATATACCGTGAATGACGTCTGCGCACGGAAACTTGCCGTCTATTACGCTTTTTTTAGATAGATATCCTGCAGGAGCGCGATATTTGCGTGTCAGATTTGCAAACTTTGCAGAATCTGCAATACTTGCATCAATTAAGACGTGTGCTCCCGGCAGTCGATTGCTTCGCGTGCGTCTCCCGGTACACATAATAAGCAGTTAAATTGTAACCATAGGTGAATTCAGCGGGATTGGGTTCTCGCACGACGTAAATGCTGACCTGTTTTTCCAAACGATTTAATCCGGAGCCTCTATAAGCAATGAGAGATATTGTCCGCATGCTGGCACAGCGACTGTCTCTGGGGTTGCTTACCCTGTTTGTGGTATCACTGATTATCTTCCTGGGCGTTAGCCTGCTGCCCGGTGACGCGGCTCAGGCTATGCTTGGTCAGGCGGCCACGCCCGAAACCGTTGCTGCCCTGCGAAAAGAAATGGGGCTGGACCTGCCACCCCACATTCGTTACATCGAGTGGCTGGGCGGAATTCTTCAAGGTGATTTTGGAACTTCGATCGCATCCAAACGGGAAATTTCGGATCTAATCGGCAGCCGATTTGCTAATACACTGTTTCTCGCCCTCTATGCGGCATGCATCGCGATTCCTCTTGCATTGATTCTGGGCATTCTGGCCGCTCTGTATCGAAACAGTCTCTACGATCGCACGGTTAATGTCGTCACACTTTCCTCGATTTCGACTCCGGAGTTTTTTGTCGCATACATCCTGGTGTTGCTTGTTTCTGTAAAAGCCGGATGGTTTCCAAGTCTGGCGAATGTTTCTATCGACACACCGTTTCTGGAAAGGATGTACAAAACATTCCTTCCTGCGATCACACTGACGCTGGTGGTGCTCGCGCATATGATGCGAATGACTCGTGCGGCAATTATCAATTTGCTGGCCAGCCCGTATATTGAAATGGCGCGTTTAAAGGGCATGACCCGACAGCGCGTGATTACTCATCATGCATTGCCGAATGCATGGGCGCCGATTGTCAATGTGATCGTAATCAATCTGGCTTATCTGGTTGTTGGTGTGGTGGTGGTTGAGGTCGTATTTGTCTACCCCGGACTGGGTCAGCTTCTGGTGGACTCTGTACAGCGCCGCGATTTGCCCGTAGTGCAGGCCTGCTGCCTGGTATTTGCCGCAACCTATGTCCTGCTCAATCTGGTTGCAGACATTCTCTCGATTCTGACAAATCCAAGATTACTGCATCCAAAATGAACGCGCCTGCTGACAAACTCAACATGAGCAAGAGCGCTGTAGCCTGGCGTGAACTCAAACGGGCACCTTTCAGTGCGAAATTCGGCTTGGTTGTCATCATTGGATACATCCTGGTTGCCATATTCGCACCCTGGCTGGCGCCTTATGGTGAAGCCGAGATTGTGGGCGGCCAGTTTGAGCTGTGGAGCGAACAGTTTTTACTCGGTACCGATAATCTCGGTCGAGACATGCTGACGCGGATAATTTATGGAGCCCGCAACACAGTAGGAATCGCGCTGGTAACGACCGTATTCGCATTTCTGCTCGGCGGAATCTGCGGAATTCTGGCCGCCGTGCTCGGTGGTTGGATCGATCAGGTGATGAGCCGAATCGTCGATGTGTTGATGGCTATCCCGGTACTGATATTTGCCATGCTGCTGCTGACGATTTTTGGTACAGCAATCGTCAATATGATCATCATTATCGGTGTTCTGGATTCGACCCGAGTATTTCGTATTTCTCGCGCGGTCAGTCTCAATGTCGTTGTTATGGATTACATTGAATCGGCACGACTCAGGGGCGAGGGAATTTTCTGGATTGCGATCCGAGAAGTTTTGCCTAACATCACCGCACCGCTGGTCGCAGAATTCGGGTTGCGATTCTGCTTCGTATTCCTGACGATCAGTGCACTGAGTTTCCTCGGTCTTGGCATACAGCCGCCGACCGCGGACTGGGGTTCGATGGTTCGTGACACTGCGGATCTGATCACATTTAATGACTACACCCCGTTGATTCCTGCAGCTGCGATCGCGCTTCTCACAGTCGCCGTCAACTTCGTTGTCGACTGGTTCCTGCACAAAACAAGCGGCCTTAAAGATGAGCACTGATAGCGAGAAGCCATTACTTGAGATGCATAACCTTCAGATTGAGGGTTACAGTGACGAACAATGGCATCAAATCGTCAAAGGCGTTGATCTTACGCTCAATCGCGGTGAGGTCCTTGGCCTGATCGGCGAGTCGGGAGCGGGTAAATCAACCATCGGAATCGCGGCTATGGGGTTTGCCAAACCGGGTTGTCGAATCAATGGCGGCAGGATCCTGTTCGATGGCATTGAGCTCACCACAGCCAGTGAAGAGGAAAAGCGCAGGTTGCGCGGCTCCCGTATTGCTTACGTCGCCCAGAGTGCAGCCGCTTCATTTAATCCCGCCCACAAGCTCATCGATCAGTTTAGCGAAACCGTAGTCGAACACAAACTGGGCACGCGCGAGCAGGCTTACAAAGACGCGAAGAATCTGTATGAACGCATTCGGATGCCGGATCCGGACATGATCGGTTTTCGTTATCCGCATCAGGTATCAGGAGGCCAGCTGCAACGCGCAATGACAGCCATGGCTCTGTCCTGTCGTCCCGACCTGATCATTTTTGATGAGCCGACCACAGCACTGGATGTGACCACTCAAATTGAAGTTCTGGTCACCATTCGGGATATTGTGGATCAGTTTAATACCGCAGCAATCTACATCACACACGATCTGGCGGTGGTGGCCCAAATGGCTGACAAAATAAAGGTCTTACTGCACGGCAAGACGGTTGAAGACGCAGAAACCAAGAAAATGCTCTCTAACCCGGAGGAAGACTATACAAAGTCGCTCTGGGCTGTCCGATCGTTTCGAAAATCGGTCGATGCACCTGCGCCGGAACCGGTTCCTCTGGTGAAAGTTAATACGGTGACCGCAACCTATGCCAGTGGGCTCGAACCCGTGCTGAAAGAAGTCGACTTCGAAATTCATCGCGGCCATACCGTTGCTGTAGTCGGAGAGTCCGGCAGTGGGAAGAGCACGACCGCACGAGTGATTACCGGCCTGCTGCCACCGCAAATCGGCAGCGTTGAATTTGATGGTAAAGCCCTGCCAGCGGATTACCGTCGGCGAAGCAAGGATCAGTTGCGTCAGGCTCAAATGATCTACCAGATGGCCGACACCGCAATTAATCCGCGACACAAAATCCGCGATATTGTCGGGCGTCCACTGTCGTTCTACCTCGGTATGGAAGGTTCCGCTAAAGAAGATCGTCTGCGCGAACTTATGGAAATGATCGAGATGGATCCGGACATCTATCTGGATCGGCTGCCTTCCGAACTGTCGGGTGGTCAAAAGCAACGTATCTGTATCGCCAAGGCGCTGGCCGCTGAACCTGCGTTCATCATCTGCGACGAAGTCACGTCAGCGCTGGATCAACTGGTTGCCGAGGGAATACTTAAACTGCTTGATCGACTTCAGCGGGAACTCAATCTCGCTTACATGTTTATTACGCACGATCTGGCGACTGTCAACGCGATTGCTGACGAAGTCATTGTAATGCTCCAGGGACGCATCGTGGAGCAGGGGCCAAAAGACGAGATTTTCAACCCACCGCATCACGATTACACTGAGCTTTTATTATCTTCTGTTCCGGAGATGGATCCTGACTGGATGGACAGGGTGATCGAGGAACGTGCCGCCAAAGGTGGCATGCAGGCGGCCGGAAATTAAGCCTGCTCACGTGAGCCCGGGCTAGGCGCCCCGTCTGGCCAGATATATTCCAGCGACCATCAGGACGATACCCCCGACTCGCGACACACTAACTTTTGTCTCGGTCATGCCGAACAATCCGAAGTGATCGATGAGGACAGCACTGACAATCTGTCCCAACAGCACCAGAAAAATTGCATTACCCAAACCAATTCTGGGCGCTGCCAGCGTAATGGACGCAATATAAAAAACGAACAATCCTCCCCCAAGATAAAACGCCTTTGGAATTTCTGCCGCGCCGGCCCAGTTTGGTTTTTGTGAAAACACCAGCACGGCGAGCGCGAAACAGAACGCCGCGAAACAAAGCACCGCAACCGCCCCCATCGGACTTTGCAGTTTAAGCCCAAATCCCGCATTCATTCCCGCCATCACAGGAACTGCCATGCCGGCGATAAACATCAAAATAATATAAGACCAGTGAGAAACCGCCACACGTTTGCTCCTTAAAAATGAGCATGGATCATACCAACAATAAAATCAGAACCGTGGATACCGAGGTTATTGATATTAGTTTGATGTCATACTATAATAGTTTTACATCAAACTATATTCAAAACCGCAATGAGACGAAGAAACTTCCTTTTTATCGCCAGCGGAGGTGTCATCGCTGCAGCGGGTACTTCAATGGGTGTGGTTGCAAGCCGGAAACCGGCGACTGCGACGGCTCCATGGACATATGCACAGCACACAGCGGACAACCCCGTCGTCAACGCTCTCCGATATGCCCTGCTGGCACCCAATCCGCATAACATTCAACCCTGGCTGGTTGATATCTCTGTCCCGGGTGAAGTCGCCCTGTTTATTAATCCGGTTCAGCTGCTTCCGCATACAGACCCTTACTCCCGACAGATCACAATTGGACTTGGGTGCTTCATTGAACTCTTTGATCTGGCCGCACAATCACAAGGCTATAGGGCGGACATTGAACTGTTTCCGCAGGGTTCGGATATCTATAGCAATCCCTCCATTCCGGTGATGCACGCCCGTCTTGTGGCCGACACGTCGATTTCTCCCGATCCGTTATTCAGATATGCGCTTGCACGTCGATCCAACAAAGAACCCTTTGATACAGATCGTCCGATCGCTGATGCTGATTTAGCCGATCTGGACAGCGCAGTGCGGTTTGGCACGGGTTTTGGCGTTGACGTCACACCTGAACGCGTGGACTTTCTTCGACAACTCACGGTAGACGCAATGCGAATTGAGCTGTCTACACCGCGAACGTATAAAGAAAGCGTGGATCTTTTTCGTATCGGTGCCGAGGAAATTGATGCCAGCCCGGACGGTATCGATCTTGGTGGCCCCATGTTTGAACTGCTGAAGACGTTCGGTATGTTTAGTCAGGAGCAGGCACTGGATCAGTCGACCACCGCCTATGCGCAAAGTGAAAAAGCCATACTGGACACTATTGGTACCGCGATGGGACATCTTTGGCTGGTAACCGAACAGAACGAGCGAGTCGACCAGATTAAAACCGGCCGGGACTGGTTGCGAATCAATCTTGCGACAACTGCGGCGGGGCTCAGCATGCATCCATTGAGCCAGGCATTGCAGGAGTATCCTGAAATGTCGACACGCTATCGTACAATACACGCTGAGCTTGCACCGAACGGCGGAACCGTACAGATGCTGGCCAGAATTGGATACGGTACGACTGTAGATCCCAGCCCGCGATGGCCACTCGAAAAGAAACTGGTAAAAACCTGAAATCGACTCCCCTGAAATCAACTCAGAGGCTGACTTCCCTATTCGCTTTGTTCAATGAGATCGGCATAATTTCCCAGCTCAGCACCGCAGCGTTTAATCGGGTTCTGCCGGAAGGCATACACGTCGCCCACTTTTCAGTACTCAATCATCTGTTTCGCCTGGGCGACGGCAAAACACCTGTACAACTCGCCGATGCGTTTCAGATTACCAAAGGCACCATGACCCACACGCTCAATGAACTTCAAAAGCGCAAGTTCATTGACATCAAACCCAATCCAGAAGATCGACGCAGCAAACTGGTCTATCTGACCCGTAAGGGTCGTACCTTTCGAGAACATGCCATCAATTCGCTGCAACCTATGGTAGAAGCCATCAGTGGTGATCTCGACATAGAGCTGGTACTAAATGCAGCACCTGCCCTGAAACACCTCAGAGAAGTGCTCGACAACAATCGTTAGCGCGACAGCGCATTCACGATTAGTTAGATTGATCTTGCGCAATACTTGTCTGCGACAACGAACCTCGGCGCAAATCAGTCCCGCTACCATGACCTTGTCAAATGGATTGGGAATCCATCGCGGATTAACGAGTCCTCATTGTCACCAATATGCCGAGGTCTGTGCTTTTGCAATACATGCTGAGCATACTGTTCCGCCCGCTGCCACATATCCCAAGCACCACTTTCATACCAGTCCTCCGGCGACATGCGGTCCGATTGTCTCGGGTAAACGTATTCGCTTTTCATCAGCGCCATGGTCTGCGATTCTCCAAGAAAATGACCCGGTCCGTCGACGACATTGCGAATGACATTGACGGACAATGATTCATCGCTCACATCGATTCCCCTGCCAATTCGACGAATGGATGACAACATATCGTTATCTATCACCATTGCCGCATGGGAACACCCCAAAAGACTCCCCAACATACCGGCGGACTCCAGCACAAATCCGCAACCGGACAACGCAGCCAGCGCGACACTGAGTCCCTTTTCAAAACCGGCCTGATTATCCGGGACTTTTGAGTCTGTCATCCCGGCACCCATACCGCCGGGCACGCCGTAGAAGCGACACATCTGTCCCGCCGCTGCACCTAACAGAGCCTGCTCACCGCCACCGCCACTAAACGCACCGGTGCGCAGATCCGACACCATGACCCACATACCGAGCACCACAGGATGTCCCGGTTGCAACATGTTGATCACCGTCAACGAGGCCAGTGTCTCAGCGCAAACCTGGACCAGGGTGCCCGCCAGAGCAGCTGGCGCGGTCGCGCCGGACTGCGGGCCCGTCTGTAGATGAATCGGTACACCTAGATCGGTAGCTGCGCAAGCTACATCAAGGCTATCGGGTGCGAACGTCATTGGTGAAACTACCGTGGTCGCATGCACGGTGCAAAAGGGTCTCGATCGAAAACCTGCACTTTGTCCCGACAGAGTGTCCAGCATGGGCATCATTCGAAAAAGGTGATCGCCCCGGGTGATGCTCGTCGCGATATGCTTTTTAGTTCCCGCGGCGCAGGCGTAGACCGTGTTGACGTCAAACTCAAAACTGTCGGTCACATCGTTAATAACAACCGGTCGGGTAAACCATTGAATGTTCTCCAGCGTGTCGCAGAGACGAGCCAGATCGTAAAGGTCGGTTAGAGTGCTTGGTCGATACGACCGGTTTTCGGGATCCAGCATTCTGACAGCCGCACCGCCGGTGCAAAAGTTGACCCGATCATTAGTGGCTTCAAAGTCGAGTGCGGGATCCCGGGCGTGCACTATAAAACGCTTTGCCGCGCGATCGATACAGTGCTCCACCAATGCGGCTGGAAAAAGCAGACGACCGCTTTTCGACACCGAGCAACCCGATTGCAACGCAACTTCGAGAACCCTTGGGGTTGCGCCCGACATTCCAACAGTCTCCAGAAGTTCCAATGCCGATGAATGGATACGTGCGACCTCTGTCTCGGTCAATGGCTGATAGATTCCATGCAGAGATGAACCGCGTGAGTATGCGATTACACTTTTCTCCGCCTCGCTGTCTTGCCGTTTCGTCTGGCTCGAGCTTTTGCGTTTCCGTGTTGCCATATCGATTATTTCAACAGTAACTTCAGATAAGACCGTTCGAGCGTCCGATCGAGTACAGCCACTGATTCACGTCAGCAAAATCTTTTGCCCACCGGCTACAGCAGATTGGAATACCGAATCGAGCGCGGTTGTAGTGTGCAGTATGTCAGCCGGGCTTATAGGAAACGGTTGTCGTCCGGCAACATCGTCAGCAAAAGCGTCAAGGCCCCCCTGAATACTTCGTAAAGCCGGATAGTCGAAGCCTTCAAACGTTTGTCGTGTCATGTCCTCGCCGTCGAGCTGTATCCAGAGTTCATCCTGCTCCCTGATCTCGGCCCATCCCTTCGTGCCATAAACCGTGATGCGCCATTGCATCGATGTGCTTGTCAGCGTCGTCAGCACACCCCGAGCACCGTTTTCGAATTCAATTTGGACAATTGTGCTGTCATCAAAATCGCAGGTTGTTCGAATACGTTCACTTGTCGCAGAAACCGATCGCATCGGACCGGCCAGATTCAAAAACATGTCGAGCACGTGGATTCCAAGTGACGTCATTCCGCCTGCGGGACTCTCCTCACGACTGTCTCGCCAGCGACCCCGGGCACCACTCATCGATGCACTGAATGTTCCCTCAACATGAAGCAGCTCACCGAGGGCACGCTGTTCCAGCAAATTCTTGAGCGCGAGTGTGTTGCCGGCAAATCGTCGGTTGTGTCCGATGGCAACCTTCAACCCTTTATCGGATAACGTTGCAAGTGCAGTGCGCGCCTGCTGCGCTGACAACGTGAACGGTTTCTCAGCAAAAACATGTTTACGCGAATCAGCCGCCTGCATAATCTGATCGAAATGTTGGGTATGTGGTGTCGCCACAATAATCGCGCCGATATGCTCAGACTCGAGCACTTTTGCGTAGTCCGAGGTCAGCTCAATCTGGTGTTCGTCACAGTACGTCTTCACCTTCTCTGGCGACCGGGTGCAGGCATGAGAAATCTTGATTTTTTTCGATTTCAAACTGGCTTTGTGAAGGTTCATACCCCATCTGCCGAAACCGAGAATCGCCGCGTTTAATGACACATCGTGATTCATACGTTTTTTATTCCTTTTTTTTCAAACAGTTAAAGACTTTCCAAGCTCAATTTTTGAAAGCGCCTCACAGTACCCAATCCGGTTTGAAAAAAAATCACGAAAAATAGAAATTAGTTGTTGCAATTGATTATGAGAACGATTATCATTTACGTTCTGGATGAAGAATACTATTGTGAACCTGTTCTTCGGACCAGAAGGTTTTCCTCGCTTGAGGTTAACTATTACCGGGAATCCTGGCAGTCATCTTGTGCTTCGGGGCTCAATTTCAGCAAGATGATTGCCAGCGATTTTTCGGACTCCCTCCTGACAGCAGATGAAAGCGGATCACCATCATCACTTCTCATTAAGACTGCTTCCCATTCTACGCTGTTTGACGCACTTACTCGAGAAATGGATTGTTGCAATTGCGCTGATCACAGCGCCACTCGCAATTCAGGCATCCGATTACTCAAGAACTGTGGTCGCTGGCGGTTCAATTACCGAAGTGGTCTATGCGCTAGAGGCAGAAGAACATCTTGTTGCCGTGGATCGCACCAGTCTTCATCCTCCCGAAGCGCTTCAACTTGAAAATATAGGTTACGTCCGGCGTTTGTCGGCTGAGCCTATTCTATCGGTCAATCCTTCACTGCTTTTGGTCGAACCTGATGCAGGTCCGCAAACTGCTCTCGATCAGATTTCCAGTGCGGGTGTCGAAATCATCAAAGTTAACGACGACATTTCCGTAGAGGGCGTCCTCAAGAAAATCAAAACTGTGGGAACCGCGCTCGATCGCGATGCCGAGGCCGACGCACTTATCGCCAAGCTATCGCAATCGGTTGCGGACGTACTCGAGCGCGTCAAAGCGCAGCCGAAAAGTCCGCGGGTCATTTTCCTGCTCAGTATCGGACAGGGCGCACCGCTGGCTGCGGGCCGGGATACCTCTGCAACATCGATTATCGAACTGGCAGGCGGCACAAACCCGTTGTTAGGTTTCGAGAGTTATAAACCCGCCTCCCCTGAAGCAATTATTGCGGCTGACCCGGAATTTATTCTGGTCACCCGTCGAACAGCAGGATTTCTTGGCGGGGCCGAAGAAATTCTGTCGCGCCCGGAAATAGCCATTACCGAGGCCGGTAAGCAAGGCAATATTATTGTTATGGATGGTCTGTTGCTACTTGGCTTTGGACCGCGAATTGATACCGCCATTATGGAACTGGCTTCGCAATTGCACGACAATCTCTCCGAATAGATCCCGACCGCATCCGGCGTGCTTACAGACACCATGGAAGACACGGTTTCCGAACGTCAGCAACAGCAACCTACCAGACGACCGCTGGCCATCCAGTTTCGTTATCTTGCTCTGGTTAGTGCGCTCGTACTTGCGCTGATCGCAAATTTGGCTTTTGGTGGCGTCGCGATTCCTTTTTCTGATGTGATCTCGGCACTGATGAGCAATTTCGTCGATCACGACGCTCCGGACAGATTCACCCTGGTTGTTAATCATATCCGCTTGCCGAGGGCTCTGGCCGCAATGCTGGTGGGTGCCAGTCTCGCGATTACCGGTGCCATGCTCCAGGGACTGTTCAGGAATCCTCTCGCGGACCCGGGCCTGGTCGGTGTGTCTGCGGGCGCCGCTTTGGCTGCAGTCGCAACCATCGTTTTTGCCCATGAACTTTCGAAATGGATTGTCATCGACAAGATGCAGTACGTGTTACCCGTTGCGGCGTTCCTGGGCGGCTTCTTATGCACTTTACTGATCTACAGAATTTCAAAAAGAGACGGTCACACCAATGTCGCCACGATGCTTTTGGCCGGCATCGCTATAAATGCCATAGCGCTCTCAATGATCGGCACATTGACGTATCTGAGCGACGACGAACAGTTGCGGGATGTTGTGTTCTGGCAACTGGGAAGCCTGGGCGGCGTCAGCTGGTCGCTGCTGTTACCAACAATCCCATTGCTGGTTATTCCACTGTTGATCCTTAAGTGGGCTTCAGGACCTTTGAATGCACTGGCACTTGGAGAGGACGACGCGGGAAACCTTGGCGTCAATGTCACCGCGCTGACGTATCTCATCATTCTTGCGGTTGCCATTGGCGTGGGCGCGGCAGTTGCGATCTCAGGGATCATCGGTTTCGTTGGTCTGATTGTTCCTCATTTAATCCGGTTGATCAGCGGTGTAAATCACCGCCATCTGCTGCCGCAAAGCGCGCTGCTCGGGAGCTGCCTGCTGCTGCTGGCTGACCTCACGTCAAGAACGATCGTGGTGCCAGCAGAGTTACCCATAGGACTCGTGACCAGTGCCTTTGGTGGACCGTTTTTTCTCTGGCTGCTGGTTCGAAACCGAAAACGGTTGGCGACATGACAATACGAGCCGACGACATTTCCGTCAGTAGTGGAAACAAGGTCCGCCTGTCCAACGTCAGTCTCGCTCTGCAACCGGGACAACTGGTAGTCGCTATCGGACCCAACGGCGCGGGAAAATCAACGCTGTTAAAAGCTCTGTCGGGCCAGCTTCCGATTCAGTCCGGCTCGGTCACCCTCGATGCCATTCCCATCAATGAGTGGGGTAAGCAGGCATTGGCCCGCAGACGGGCCGTGTTCTCGCAGCACACAAACGTCGCATTTGATTTCACAGTCGAAGAGGTCATTATGCTGGGGCGCGGTCCCTTCTCCCATGGAGCGGAAACGCATTCTGACTGGCAGATGGTCGAGCAAATCATCGATGAACTTGATCTCGGAGCTCTGAGACACAGAATCTGTAATCAGTTGTCCGGGGGTGAACAGCAAAGGGTTCAGATTGCCCGAGTGCTGGTGCAATCAGACAGCGTCAGTGACGCAACCGGAATATTTTTTATGGACGAGCCGACGTCGAGTCTGGATATCGAGCATCAACATCAGGTAATGGATCTCTTGCGTCGTAGAACTCATAACGGTTCAACCGTATTCGCGGTACTGCATGATCTGAACCTGGCGGCAACCTATGCCGATGAAATAATTATTGTCGATCAGGGACGTCAAATCGCAGCTGGCGCACCCTGGGATGTGATGAAAACTGATTTGCTTGACACCGTTTTTAGCGCAAACTTTACGGTGGTCACTCATCCGGTCTCCGGCGTCCCGGCGCTTCTGACAAGCTCTCCGATATCTGGCAGAAATACACGTGGCGTCCCCGCGGAGACAAGCCCCACCGGTCAATGATGCGTTTACATAGCTTCAATATTGTCAGATCGCTGAGAACCGATTAGATTGGAGCCGAACCTGAGATCAATCTCCGTGAATAAACCCTCCAGTCCCCGATCGACGAGATTAAACGTTGTATGCGGCAGCGAGTTGCTGCCACAGTGGTCACGCCGTTACATAGACACGACGACCCCGTAAAAAATTAGATTTCTCCAAAACCCGTCACTCCAATCGAAACTGCCCAATGTCGAATCGTTCAACAGACAAATCCACACCTTCGAAAGCACCGTACGTTGAAGAAGCGGTCAGGTTGCTGCTTGGATGCAGCTCGAGCGTCCTATCCACTCTATCGAAAAAAGTCGACGGCTATCCTTTTGGCAGCATCGTACCGTATTGTCTGGACTACGACGGATTGCCACTGATCCTTATTTCAGACATTGCCGAGCACACGCGTAATCTTGACACAGATCCCCGAGGATCGCTGATTATGATGGATGGACTCCAAGGTGATGTTCAGGCACGCGGTCGTATCACGTTAATCGGCGACATCGTGCATTCGACCGATATCGGCGAAGATTCGATGACTCGATACTATCGCCACTTTCCGGAGGCCAGGGATTATCACAAGACGCATAGTTTTCGTTTCTACAAAATGCAGGTAAAAAAAATACGCTTTATCGGTGGATTCGGCGCCATTCACTGGATAAAGACGGACTCCCTGATTTCTGATAATCCGTTTTCATTCTCAGATGAGAGCGCGATGATTGATCATATGAACGATGATCATGTTGACTCCATGCACAAGTACCTTAACCGGGATGGTGTGGAGATCAATGCGAACACCCACATCACCATGGCGGGTGTTGACGCGACTGGATTCGCCATCAAGGCAGATGATCATTTGCACCGTTTCTGGTTTGAGGAGCCGGTTGATTCGCCGATGATGGTTCGCAAAGAACTGGTCAAGCTGTCGCGGGCCTGTTGACAATACGGTTAAACAGGACTCAGGCACCCGATTAAACTCTATCCCTTTATGTGGTTAAGAGATCGCACGGACCGTTGGCACACTATCAAACAGACTTCAGTTTCCCGTCACACCGGGGTTAGCCCATGATGTCTCCGTCATCTCGGCGAATCGCGATAACCGTAGATCTCGGCACACGACCTCCACCCTCAGGCCAGTGACTGCCACCCCTCTCACCCGGGTGTTGAATTCCGACGAAAATCGTCCGGCGATCCGGGCTGAAGCACATTCCTGTGATTTCGCACTCTCTGGGGCCTACCATGAATCTGCGGATTTCACCGGTCACTGGATCGCCAACCAGCATTTGATTGTTGCCATGGCCTTCGTACTCATTCTGATTATTGTACTGACCATCGGTCTGAATCCAGAGTAACCCGGTCTGGTCGAACCGAATACCATCCGGCGAATTAAACATATTCCCGACACTGATGTTGTCAGAACCAGCTCGATCGTCAGAGTACACCAGAGGATTCCCTGCAAGCACATACAAGTCCCAGGTAAATGCGGAAGAGGTGTGGTCGGAATCCATGGGCCGCCAGCGGACAATCTGACCGTATCGATTGCGCGCTCTGGGGTTCGGTCCACCTACGGGTGTTTCATCGCCACCCGCGTTGGGCTTTACTCCCCTGTTCTTGTTATTGGTGAGCGCACAGTAAATTTCTGCAGCGTGCGGGTGTGCAGCAACCCACTCAGGTCGATCCATGGTGGTAGCGCCCACTGCTGAAGCGGCTTGCCGGGTATGTATACAAACTTCGGCAGCACTTGCCAGTCCGGTGGTTTTGGGAGAGAGCAGAAGCCACTCTCCCGTGCCGTTCTCGTAAAAACGTGCGGCATAAAGCCTGCCGTTGTCCAGCAAATGATCTGTAGGCTCACCCGGCTTATAGGCGTCATGCGATACATAACGGTAGAGAAACTCGCCCCGTTCATCATCTCCCATATACACCACCACGCGCCCGTCACCGTTTACGACCAGCTCCGCGTTCTCATGTTTAAAACGTCCCAGTGCCGTGCGCTTCTTCGGCGTGCTGTCAGGCTCAGATGGATCGATCTCAACGACATAACCCGCACGGTTCGGTTCGTTTGGATGCCTGTCCACCAGAAAGCGAGTGTCAATCGTTCCCCAGCCATAGCCACGATCTTTTGTCCTGACACCATATCGGATCAGCTCTTCAGGAATCGCGTACTCACCTGTTGTCGCAGAAAAATAGCCGTTGAAATTTTCCTCGCAGGCAAGATAGGTCCCCCAGGGCGTTCTGCCATTGCCACAATTATTCCACGTACCCTTACACAACATACCGCCTGGATCGGCTGCCGTCTGCAATAACGGGTGTCCTGCAGCTGGCCCCGTCAGCATCATCTCGGTATCCGGCGTAATGCGTCGGTTATACGGGCTGTCTTTGATGATCTCCCACTGCCTTCCGGTTTGTTTTAATTCAACGATCGATATACCGTGCGCCATTTTGCCCTTCAGCACATCATCATCTGAAACAAACTTACCGTTCCTGCGATTGCCCCAGATGATTGTGCGGTTGGTGTATTCATTGTTAACCACCAGAAGCATGCGATCGTTCACCACAAACAATTCCATGCCGTCAACGTTGTCACCCAGAGCGCGAGACTGACTAAAGGCGGTACCGCGCGTTGCATGATCAAATTGCATACCATCTGACCAGAGCGGATCCCCCCACCGAACCACAACCTGGTGGCTGTATCCTTTTGGCAGCGTGATATCGTCCCTGACGTTGGACGGAACTCCGATGAAAGGAAAACGACTTGGGGCGCTGCGTGCGATCGACACAGGCACCTGTGAGGACAGCGCTGCAATGCTTCCAAGAACAAACGTTCTTTGCAGAAACCTACGACGTGTGAGTGCCGATTCAACGATCTGTTCGAAGTCGACGTCGTCGCTTGTATCTGACGGGGTATTCAAAGGTGCCACCTTGTGGACCGACTCATTATGTTCTGGGTTCCTGCGTCGCAATTATACGGCCGACAACTTTTTTAACACCCATGACGACGTAGTCTCACTAAAATAATCAGCAAAAATTTGGTTGTGAAACTGTTTTCGAGGTTTAATCGGGTGCTTCATTTGCAAATAGAGTCATGAGTCAGGACTGGTTTTCCGTTACACGCCTGGATCAAGGCATCTATCAGATCAGGGAAAACTGTGTAGACCCCGATTTGAGGTGCAACATCTGGATGGTGCTGGGTCGAGATCGTAACCTTCTGATCGATTCCGGAATGGGCGTGACCCCCCTCAAACCCACCATCGTCGAGCTCAGCGAAAAAGATGTGGTTGCGGTCTCCAGCCATGCCCACTTTGACCACATGGGCGGTGCCCATGAATTCAATTGTCATTTAGGTCATCGAGCAGATGCAGAACTTTTTGCAAATCCAACTCTGGAAAGAACACTGGCCAATGCCTTTATCACGGTTGAGACCATCGTCAAATCGCCTTATGACGGGTTCGAACTCAGTCGGTATACGTTAACCCCGGCACCTTTGACCGGGTTTCTTGACGATGGTGATGTCGTAGATCTGGGGGATCGTGTCTTCAGGGTACTGCATCTTCCCGGTCATACACCGGGCTCAATTGCACTTTATGAGAACCGAACCGGCATATTATTCAGCGGGGACATCGTTTACCGCGGCGGCCTGATCGCCAATGCCTGGCACTCCAATGTCGGGCACTACAACGAGTCTTTACAGCGGCTGCGAGAAATTCCGGTATCCACGGTTCACGCGGGCCACCAATCATCCATGGATCGCACCGCCATGATCAGTATTATTGACGGATTCCTCTCCGGCGGTGAACGTCTGCAAGGATTTGATGGAAAAAACTATTCGGCTGTATCTTGATCAGGCATCGAGTTCATCAAACAACGTATCAAGAATCGGACACGTATTCGCCGGCTGACTGGTGCCGTCACAATGCGATGAGATGGCGGTCAACCGGTCCTTTATTTTTTTGAGATCCTGAATTTTTTCCGAGATGGCATCGATGTGAGTGTCGGTCAGCTGTTTTACTTCCGCTCTTGTATGCCCACCTTCTTCCGACAGTGCGAGCAAATCCCGGATCTGTTGGGTGGAAAATCCGAGAGACTTCGCCCGCTGAATAAATCTGAGTCGCCTTATGTGCGAATCATCATATTGGCGATATCCGGCTTGGCTTCGAACCGGTTCGGGCAACAGGCCTATTCGCTCAAAATAGCGTATCGTCTCGGCGTTGCAGCCGGTCGAACTGGCGAGCTTTCCGCGCGTCAGCATCTGTCAGAATCAAGCCAGTCCATCAGACTTCCGGTTTCTGTTCGATTGTCTTTGCCGGACTTAGTGACACGCCTTGCCCCACTTCTTCAGGCGCCAGTAGTTATAGGGCCAGGGCGTTATAAATCCTGCAATTAGCATCAGCGGAATAACCCACCAGGTCAAAATGGCACCACCTGTCATGAACCAGTCCACGGCGTTCATGGCCGCTTCCATACTGATCATGGAAATCAGACTCATGCCTATTGCTACGTTAAAGGATTCTCTCCAGGACATCCCGGAACGCGCGAGAATGACGGTTTCAAGCGCGATACTGGTCAAAAGTCCATTCACAATGGCGAGACTCATGATGGCCAGCGTCGGCCAGGGTATTCCGCTAAACTGGAAAAATGCGATGGTGCCAAAGTCACCGATGGAGCACCCCAGCAGACACCAAGCTGTATTTTTAGCGCTCTGCCGCCAGGTGTGTCTGCACCGCCAGAAACCGGGAACCGCTGAAACTGATAATGTGGTCATGGACGCTCACTCGTTTACTAAAAGGTATGTGGCGATGATAAAGCCTGTATCAAGTACAGGGTCAACTGGAGAAAGTGCGCCCCCGTTTGGGCATTTCAGCCGGCCGCAGGGAGATTAAATCGCAGCGTGCAACTTCAAATCCGGTCGTTCAGTCACATCCGTCAGATCCCGATGATGCTTATAGTCCGGGCGTTCATCTTTTGTGTACGCGTTGGAAACCGGATTCAGTATCAGGGAAAAAATGGCCCGGTCATCCGGAGACATATTATTTGGTGAGCCGTGTACCAGTGTGTCAAAAAATATCAGTGCGGTTCCGCGTGCCCCCGTCGCTGACACAATGCCGCGATTGGGATCGATTTTCCGTGCGGACGCAATCATTTCTTCAACCACCGGCTGATCGACAACCCACAGCGGATACGATGTTGTCTCCGTATCGTGAAACGCATCGTGGGCACCGTAGCGGTGAGAGCCCGGGATGAAATACAGCGGACCGTTATGCTCGGTGACGTCGTCCAGAAAAACGTGCAGATTTAATGCCAGCGGTCGCGGCACGCCGTCATCGTTGTGATGGGTTGCAAAATCGTAGTGCCACTGCCAGATCTCTCCTGAAAATGCGGCCTTTACGTTGATCTTAACCTGCTGAACATACAGAGCCTCGGGGTGAATCTGTCTTGCGGGTTCGACCAGCCGAGGGTCCTGCACCAGCTTCGCAAAACACTCGTCCCGCAGATGCAAACCCATAGCGGTGCGAACCTCGCCTGATTCTTTTTCCACAATATTTGCATCGTGGGATTCAGCGAGAAGTACCGCCAGTCGATCTCGAAACAAGGCAACTTCAGACGCCGAAAAACGCTCCGGAAGAATAATAAATCCGTCCCGGTTCAGTGCTGATAGCTGGGAATCACTGAGTTTCATGAGTCACAATTTGACGATTCGGGCCTAACTATATCAATTCTCGTGGATTCCAGCTTCTGATCAAAATACCAGCAAGTCCGGCATTCTCTGACCAACGCCAAAGACTTGACAATTGACTTCACATTGACTGTCAACGGAATTAAATTATCGCTATGCTGAAGCGATACGTCGAAATGCCCCAATCGCCGGATCACCTCGTACTCCACGACGACTGGAGCGATCTATCGCGCGTGCGGGAAATGCCCCGGATCGATCGCGACCGCCTGTATGCCTATCGAGAATCCCGGCTGAAACAGGCGATGCAGGCGCACCAGGTCAGCCTGTGCATTATGGTCAGTCCGATCAGTCTTCGATACGCCATCGATTATCGAAACTATGCGCTGTTCATGTCGCACATTCCGAGTACCTATTTGTTTTATCCGATTGAGGGAGAATTTCGAGTTCACGGGGCGTTCGAACCCAAAATACCCGACCGCAATAAAGCGAGTGGTCAGCCGCTGGCGTACATGTACGGTGGCGAGAATCTTAAGGAATTCGCTCAGGAACTGGCCCGGGAAGTGCGCCGGTTTCTGGATGAATGCGGGTTCAGTAATCGCCGAGTCGCTCTCGAGTACGTTAACCCGAGCATCACACAGGCACTGGAGCAGCAGGACATCGAGGTTATTGACGGTGTGTTGATTACCGAGCGCGCTCGTCTGATCAAAAACGAAGATGAAATTGACTGCATACGCTGGGCGATTGCGGTGGCCGAACATGGTGCCGCGAAGATGAGAGAGTCATTGCGACCCGGTGTCTCTGAACTGCAGCTCTGGGGATTGTTGAACTACGCGAATCTGGCGAACAATGGCGACTGGCACGACGGCCGCATGCTGGCATCCGGGCCGCGCATCAACCCATGGTTGCAGGAAGCCTCGGAGCGCAAGGTCGAAGCGGGCGATCTGGTCGGCTTCGATACCGATATGGTAGGCCCGATGGGCTACTTCGCGGATCTGTCGCGAACGTTTTTCTGTGGGCCTGGCAAACCCACGGCCCGGCAACGCGAGATTTATCAACTGGCACACCGCGAAGTCGAGCACAATCTGACTCTGATCAAACCGGGGCTGAAATTCAGTGAGTTGCAAACTCGTGCCATTCCTATAGGTGAGGAATTCCAGAAGAACGCCTATCCGTGTATCGTGCACGGTGTCGGCATGTGTGATGAATACCCAAACATCCACCCGTCGTTCCGAGGACCATTACCTTACGACGACGTTGTGCAACCCGGAATGGTCCTGTGCATCGAAAGTTATATGGGGGCCGATGGAGAATCTGTCGGCGTCAAACTGGAACAGCAGGTTGTAGTGACCGACGACGGCTACGAACTCCTGACGCACTTTCCGTTTGAAGAAGAGCTGATGTCGTAAATCCGGCCGGTTCGATATCTTTTGCCAACACGACAAAAATAGCAGCGATCCATAAACCAAACCGTCGCAATAACAGATTTGCACCATGGATTTTATCGATCAATCTGTGTGCAATCGCCCGAATTCACAGGACGCCAAATCCGATAAGCATCTATAAACCGGTCACTCCGGTAATCCCGGAGTAACCCGACCCGCAGCGGGGACACCCGACAGTAGCTGAAATGGCTCTGGATTGATGTCAGACCGAACGACCTCTGACTCAATCGTCCTGAGCTGCTTGCGCCAGCCTCTCACTCGCCAGATATCCGTGCTCAGTGTTTTGATGCGTTGCCACAAGTGCGCGAAAAATCTCCTCAGACTTTTCATCCTCGCCCAGAGCGGCATAGGTTCGGCCCTTCAGAAAGCTCAGTTCGGCCTCGAGCTCAGGCGTCATCTGCTGCACTTTTTGCGCCAGAGAAATCATCTCCAGTGCAGTTGTGTAGTCCTTTTCACTAAACGATTCGTAAGCGCGAGAAACTGTTCCTGTCTGGATCAAACCCGAACAACCCGTTACCAGGACAGCAACTGCAATAATGAAAAATGTTTTCATGGTCAAATTCAATAAATGGTTAACATACTCGCACCGCTTATCTGTCGACGACGGTGCAGCTAGGGCGCGAATACTATTAATTACATTTTTTATATGCTAGATATATATTTGTATATTATTTATACGTATATGTATGGATTGGCAGAAACTGAAATTTGACTGGAATCGTGCGCGGGCCTTTTTGGTCACCGCCGAAGAAGGATCGCTCTCCCGCGCCTCACGCGCTCTGGGCATGACACAACCGACATTGAGCCGCCAGGTGAGCGCGCTTGAAAAAGAGCTGAGGGTCGCGCTGTTCGAGCGGGCAGGGAAAGGCCTTGAGCTGACATCAAGCGGAACTGAGCTGCTCGTGCACGTCCGAAAGATGGGTGAGGCCGCCAATGATTTTGCGCTGACTGCATCGGGACAGTCCGATGCCATTGAGGGCACTGTGTGCATCAGTGCGTCGCAAACTCTGGCCGCGCATCGGATGCCGGAAATCATCAGAAAACTTCGGTCAACATCGCCCGGGATAGAAATTGAACTGGTGGCCTCGAACGAGGAAAGCGATCTGAAGCGAAGGGAGGCGGATATCGCGATTCGCGCCTACCGACCAAAACAACCGGACCTGATCGCAAAAAGATTGTGCACCGTGGGCGCGCCCCTTTACATCGCTAAATCGTATTTCGCCGAGTTGGGTCAACCGGAGTCAATCGATGCATTTAACACGGCGAATTTCATCGGTTTCGGAAACAATGACTTTTTCATGCAGCTGCTGAATTCGAAGGGCATGAATCTATCCAGCGCAAATTTCCCGGTCAGCTCTGAGGATCGCTTGGTGCAGATGGAATTTGTAAAGCAGGGACTGGGTATCGGACTGATTCCGGAATCGGTTGGAGATCGGGATCCCGGTCTGATTCAGGTTCTGGCCGAGCTTGGACCCTTTGAGGCGGACATCTGGCTAGTCACGCATCGTGAATTAAGGACCAGTCGTCGAATTAAAACGGTATTCGACTTTCTTGCCAGTGAGCTGAGTTAACGATCGACTGGCGTTGGGTTCGAGATAACATCAACCGTTCTGTTGGAACGAGCCAGAACCGACACATCAGCCTGTCGCCAGTGGTTTAGCTACAAGCCATGGTCAGGATTTGGCCAGTCATGGCTGCGCAGCCACAGCGCCTGTTAATACGGATTAATTTAGCGACAAACTATTGTTTGTAAGACTGATCCTGCGCATCCAGCATGCGCACGTTGGCCTCCCAGGAACGCAACACGCTGTCAGGAATTCCGCTTTTGTTTGGCTCGTACCACGAACCGAGCTGTTTCACGATTTCAGGATCAGGAAAGATCATCTCTGCGCGTGACGCCATCACATCCACCTGCACCTTGCATGCGTTCTCGAGCGTCAGCAGAAGATAAAACGCCTCAGCAACATTGCGCCCGGCAGACAGCAGGCCGTGGTTATGCATCACCATCAGCCACTTGTCATCCATATCTCTGGCCAACGCTTCGCACTCCTCAGGATTACTCTCATCGGCAATACCGTATTTGTGATAGCTCACCAGATGGACAATCTCACCGGCCTGCTGAGACAGTGGCAGCAACCCCTCTTTCATGCAGGAAACCGCCATGCCGGCCCGAGTATGGCTGTGCAGCACCACATTGACATCGGGTCGAGCCTTTAATACGGACGTGTGAATCGCGTGACCGGCATCGTTGTAGGGATAGTCACCGGCGATTACGTTGCCGTCAAAATCCACTTTAATCAGGTTCGATGCGGTAATTTCGCTGAACATCAGCCCGAACGGATTCATCAGATACTGATTTTCGACGCCCGGAGCGCGAGCACTGAGGTGGGTAAAAATTCCGTCCGTCCAGCCATAGCGAACAAACAAACGATAGCAGGCGGCCAGCTCAACGCGAAGATCCCACTCTTCTTTCGACACGGATCGAAGCGGTACGGTTTGTGCCTGAGTCATGGTTTACCTCCCGGGGTTTGAAGCAGGAGCTCTAATTTATCGCAATCCTTGTCGAAAAGTCGCATAACTTTTCCCGGTCTATCCATACTCCGAGTCCGGGCATATTACCTAAGGTGGCAACTCCGCCATCAATCGATGCATCAATTCGGCTAAACGTCCTAGACCACTGATCGTGCGCGGGGAAGTACTCGGCATATTCCGAACTCGGTACCGCCGCACAGACATGAAGCATGGACATGAATGCCACAGTCATGCTGTTCCAGCAATGGGGTGAAATCGTTCGACTGCAGTTTTCCGCCAGCTTTGCCAGCGATAGCGTCTCCAAGATACCCCCACAACCGACGATATCCGGATTCAGCACATCCGCCGCATCGGCATCCAGAATGCGCTGAAAGTGCTGCATTCCACAATGCTTCTCCCCCGTGACAATTCGCAGCCCGGTTTTAGACCTGATATGGGCGAGCACTTCCGGATCGTCACCACTCCAGGGCTCCTCAAACCAATGCGGTGCATACGGCACGACACCTGTACCCAGTTTCAGGATGTCCCTGAGATCATCACCCACGGATAGATCGAGCATCAATTTTGCTTCCGCACCAAGTGCAGCTCTGAGCTCAGCGATCACCTGCACAGACTCACCCCGATCGGCAAAACGTCGCGGATACACTTTAAACGCATTGAATCCGTCTCCCTGCAGGCGTAAACACTCATCCACCAGCTCATCGATGGTCAATTCGCGGTGCGTCCACAGGTTCGCGTAGAGCGGTATGGTCGGTGCACTCGTAACGCCCAGCAGCTGATAAACAGGTTGATCGAGCAACTTGCCCCACAAATCCCACAGCGCGACTTCGAGCCCCGAGGCAACGCAGCGCCAGTGAAAATCGGTATCGTCAGCGGAAAATCGTGCGACGTCTGCAACAAACGACTGCGGACTCATCGTTCTTTTTTCAAGCGCCTGTTGCGCCAACCCTTCAGCGTACGCCAGCACATGGTCCTTGTGTTCAGGTCTGAAAAAGACTTCACCCCAGCCTTCAACACCATCATCTGTAACCACTCGCACAAACAACAGCGGCTTTACCGAACCCCAGAGCTGCTCGTCGCTGTGTTCGGCAGTCAGATAGTAGTCAATGGTCGAGATATTTAGCATCAGAAACTCAACTGCGAACGCGATGCATCAATCAGCAGCTCGCCTGATGACATAACTTTCGCCGGCTTTCGATACCACCCTCAGCGTGCGTCCATTGGCGAGTTGCAGGAGGTCTTCAACTTTTTGACTTACCTTGCGCAAATCAAGGACGCCTTCCGTAAGTTCCATATCTGTTGTACCGGATTGTCGTTTGTGCGGCTCCTCGATAATGGTTTTATTCAGGATAACCACCTCACCCACCATCAACAGTCGCAAATCCTGGATGATGTAGGACGCCAGAGCCTCATCGGAGATGTCATCGCCGTCAATATCCAGTCGAAAGCCCTGCCCCTGCAGGCCGCCACCGTTGGTGAATGCAATGGAAAAATCGAACTGGACGCGTTTGTCGGACATGCACAGGAGTCTGACACGAGGCCATTTGCGAGACAACATTCTTGCAGTCCAGTCAGTCATCAGAGGCTGCAATGGAAAAATGCATGTCGGTTCCGCATTCCTGAGTGCAGGCCAACCCCCATATAATTTAACCTTGAGCAATTAAATTCCCTAAAAAGGCGGATATTCATGGCTACATTTCCAGAAAGTGCAGACGTTGTCATCATTGGCCTCGGTGGCATCGTCGGCGCCTCGGTGGCGCACCATCTGATCGAAAAAGGCTGGTCCAATATTGTCGGCATCGACAAATCGTCCATACCGACCGATATCGGTTCGACTTCCCACGCATCGGATTTCGTCTATATGACCGCGCACGATAATCTGACCTGCTACACCACCAAATACAGCGTCGAATTTTTCGACAAGATGGGTCGCTACAGCCGCGTGGGCGGACTCGAGGTGGCACGCAAGGACGATGACGAGCGAATGGGGGAGCTGAAACGCAAGGTCAGTTCCGGAAAATCGTTTGGCACAAATGTTCGTATGATTTCTGCAGCAGAGACCAAAGAATTGTTTCCTTTGATCGAAGAGGACATGATTCAGGGCGCGATGTGGGATCCGGACGCCGGACTGGTTGCTCCCCGATCACAAACGGTCGCGGGCGAGCTGGTTGATCAGGCGGTCGCTACCGGACACCTTCAGTCATTCGCCAATACGTCGGCCACTGGACTCGATATTGAAAACGGACACATCAAAGGCGTTGAAACTACCCGCGGCTACATTTCAGCCAAACACGTTGTCGTATCGGCCGGTCTCTGGGGCCGACTGATTGCGGAGATGGCCGGTGAGGATCTGCCCATTATGCCGGTTGATCATCCTTTGTGTTTTTTCGGCCCCTATCTTGAATTTGAAGGCACTGGAAAAGACATCGGTTACCCTCTGCTGCGCGATCAGGGCAACTCGGCCTACATGCGCGATACCGGTGATCCAACCACACCTGAAGGCGGCATGATCGAATGGGGATATTATGAGGAGAGTAATCCTCGCCTCTGCCATCCCAAAGATTTGCTTGAAAAAGGCGAATCCAACTGGTCGCCGTCTCAGCGCGATCTCGAGGTGGACCACGTCATGGAACCGCTGGAACGTGCGATGGAACTCACACCGATTCTGGGGGAACTGGGCTGGGATGAAAAACGCTCGTTCAACGGTTTGCTGCAGGTGACCACAGACGGCGGCTCGTCCGTTGGAGAATCCCCTGATACGCGAGGTCTATGGTACGCCGAGGCGGTTTGGGTTAAAGACGGCCCCGGGGTTGGCAAAGTACTCGTCGATATGATGACCGACGGTCTGACCGAAGTGGATATTCACGGTATGGACGTCACGCGACATTATCCGATTCAGAAAACGCCGACATACATCCACGACCGCTGCTATGAGTCCGCGTTCAAGATCTACAACCCGGCTGTTCACAATCGCGAACCCTACAGCAAAGGCCGCGGACTGCGTCGTAGCCCGTTCTGGCCGCGCGAACAGGAACTCGGCGGATACTTTATGGAACTGGCCGGATGGGAACGTGCTCACGGCTACGCCAGCAACGAGCACCTGTTCGAAAAATACGGCGATCGGGTACCGGTGCGCGAAAATGAATGGGACAACCGCCATTTCTGGCGCGTCTCCAACGCCGAACATCTGGCTATGTCCGACAATGCGGGCATGATCAATCTGTCGCATTTTGCGGTTTACGATGTCACCGGTGCTGACGCCGAGGCATTGATGGAGTATGTGTGTGTGGCCAAAGTGGGCGGCACCACTGCGATTGGAAAAGGCATTTACACCCATTTTCTGGACCATGCCGCCGGTGTTCGGGCCGACCTGACTGTGATTCGCATGGATACAGACAAATACCGCGTCATCGATGGCGCCGACGCCGGTCACCGGGACTACGTCTGGCTCAAACGCATGGCGGAGGACAAAGGCTGGCAGGTGTATATCGAAGATCGCAGTGACCACATGTCCTGTCTCGGACTCTGGGGTCCGAACGCCCGAAAAATGCTGCAGGCGATCGCCGATAAACCGGAGGAACTTGAAGCCGAGAATTTCCCGTTCGCAACCACCAGGAACATCACGCTCCAGGGCATACCGGTTATGGCATTCCGCATTTCTTATGTCGGCGAACAGGGCTGGGAGTTGCACGTACCGTTCAGTTACGGGCTCTCCCTTTGGGATCTGGTCTACGCACAGGGTCCGACACCGGTTGGCGTCGAAACCTATGCCAACACCCGTCGGATGGAAAAAAGCCTGCGACTTCAAAACGCGGACTTACTGACCGAATACAACCTTTACGAAGCGGGTCTGGCCCGTCCTAAGGTGAAAGAGGCGGATTTTCACGGCAAAGCGGCTTATCTCGAGCAGCGCGAGCGCGAACAACAGGCTGCATATCTCTGCACTGTTGTAATGACAGATAATGTCGATC
>JBCCGE010000023.1:0-41434 GCA_039029455.1 Pseudomonadota bacterium
CTTGCCGCTGACGATTCGCTCGACCCTGACGCCACTGTTCGGTCGCAGTCTTGAAGGCACGCTGGGCCACATCGTCGATATAACTGCGGTGGTCGCCACTATTCTGGGGATATCGCAAACCATCGGTCTGGGACTCACTTCCTTTGCGTCCGGAATCTACAACATTACCGGATTCGAATGGCTGGTTACAGAGGGCGAACCGACGACAGGTGCACTGCTGATCGCTCTTGCAGTGGTCATGGTCTGCTCTACCCTTTCTGCGCTTTCGGGTGTCGGCAAAGGCATTAAGTGGCTGAGTAATCTCAACATGGTCCTGTCTTTCGGATTGTTGGCGTTCTTCCTGATCTTCGGCGCAACACTGTTTGCATTCACTATATTCGCCAAAGGTCTGGTGGACTACATCATTCATCTTCCCGCTCTCACCTTCACCGTATTTCCGGCAGAAGGTCCGGGCAGCCCGGGAGAATGGCAGGGCTGGTGGTCCATTTTCTACTGGGCATGGTGGATTGCATTCGCGCCGTTTGTCGGGATCTTCCTTGCGCGTATTTCACGCAACCGCACGATTAGAGAATTCGTACTCGGTGCGATCGTGGCTCCTTCACTGATGTGTTTTCTCTGGTTCACCCTGTTGGGTGGAACGGCAATCGACCTCGAACTCAGCGGTGTTGCTGAGGGTCGAATTTATGCCCAGAGCCTGACCGCACAGCTGTACGAAGTTATCAACATCATGTTGTCGTCCGGCCTCGCGACTGTGATGTCGGTGTTGATCGTGATACTGCTTCTTACTTATCTGGTCACATCAGCTGACTCGGCTGTTCTGGTCGTCAACACGATCAATGCCGGTGGCGAATCAGGTGCTGCAGGTCGGCATCACATCATAATCTGGGGTCTGATTCTGACGGCAGTTATTGCTGCTCTCCTCCTCGCCGGTGGTCTAAGCGCGGTACAGGCTGCGATGATCGTCGGTGCAGTACCTTTCTCCTTTATGATGATTTTGATGGGCATTGCGCTAATCAAAGCATTAATCCGCGACGGTATGCGCGCTAAACAAAGCTAGGTATTGCGGTTTTAACTGTAAAAGCCCGTTGGTATCCAACGGGCTTTTTTTGTCCCTCTACTAAAACCATACAGATCACTTTTAGTTCTGCTTCAATTTCAGCCTTATCGGGCCTCTGGCCCGATCCGGGTCTACACCCCGACCTTTCTGCATTATTCGAATCCTGCTCTGACGTGACAGCCGGCGAGCGGCCTGTCGAACACGTTCCATTTCGAAACGCCAGTCAGAATCGGGAAAAACGGCACGCGCAGCTTCACTTGGACAGATAGTGCTGCCTAACGATCGTTTTTGAAGCAACTCAATAATTGAAGTTTCAATCTCGTGATCAATCTTCTGCAGTCCAGTACGCTTACATGTTTTTGAGCAGTATTGAATTGACACCCAATCTCTCGCCCACTTTTTGCGCCATTCAATGGTTCGTCCACAGCGGGCGCACCATTTAGTTTGCCATCTATCAGGATTCATCAAATCGGTCCGAGCGCACTCAGTCCTGCTCCCGATAGAGCCGCAATTAAGAGCACGCGAAAAACCGACCAGTGCAAACCCATTAGAAGTAATGCCGAAATTAGCGAAAATACCAGAGCGAAAAAATTGATCGTGCCGAGTTGCGGCAGCCAAAGTGAGATCAATCCGAAACGGGTGATCTCCACCTGTCCAAACAGCACGTGCATGGCAAACCAAAGCGACAGATGCAGAATGACGCCAACAACCGCTGCGGTTATTGCACTTATCGAAGCTTTTAATCTGGGTTGATGACTCAGCCAGGATATATAAGGCGCTCCCGCGAAAATCCACAAAAAACACGGGACAAAGGTCACCCAAACAGCAACGACTGATGCGAGTATGGCGACAGTAACGCCCCCTGCCCGGTGTCCTGCAAGATATGCAACAAACTCGGTTACCAGTATCAGCGGACCCGGAGTTGTTTCGGCCAGACCCAGACCATCCATCATTTCTCCGGTTGTGAGCCAGCCAAAATCGTTAACGACCGTCTGCGTCATATAGGCCAGAACCGCGTAGGCCCCGCCAAATGTCACCACTGCAAGTTTGGAAAAAAACTGCGCGATCGAAATCAGCAACTCATTGGGAATCAGCAGTCCAAATACCACAAAGGGTATAGCCCAGATACCACACCAGATCAGAATTGTCTTTAACGAAGCTACAAACGATATCCCAACGTTCTCCGCGACGACCTGATCCGACGGTTCAGATTGAGTACTCACAAATCCTGCCAGAGCCGCCAAAACAACAATCAAGGGAAAGGGTAACCCCATGAAAAATATGCTGACAAATGCAGCTCCGGCTATCCACCAGTACAGTGACCGATTGAGAATGCGATTTGAAATCTTCAACAAAGCTTCCAGCACAACAGCCAGAACAACTGTCTTGATACCGAAAAATAATCCGGTGACCAAAGGTACATTGCCCAGTGTGGCGTACAGGTAGGCCAGAACTCCGACTACCAGGGCTCCTGGCAAAACGAACAATAAACCAGCAATCAATCCGCCCGGCGTTCCGTGAATCCTCCATCCTGCCCACGTGGCCAGCTGCATCGCTTCCGGACCGGGCAGTAACATGCAGAATCCGAGTGCGTTAAGGTAATCCTGCTCGTCAAGCCATTTCTCCTCATCGACCAGCACTCTATGCATCAACGCCATTTGCGCAGCGGGGCCTCCAAAAGAGAGTAATCCGACGCGACCAAATACGCGCAACAGTCTGGTCATAGATGGCCTTTCGCCAACAATCACTTGCTGCGCTCCTTCACTGGCCAGTCATGATTTTCGTCCATCGCATCTCTACACCATCGATACAGCGCATCGTATATGGGCATGCAGGCGTCCAGCTGCTCCAGATCGTCACGATACATCCGCGACATCCCGAGCGAGACCGCGAGCAAACCGGCCGATTGAGGGGAAAGGTCATGTTGGTTGATGTCCGCACCTCTGACAACTACCGCAAGCTCTTTCAATGCTGGAAACTCCAGATTGAATTCCTCAATCATGGTGTCGAAAGTGCATCTGTCGACACGATGAGTCCAGAACCCTTGATCCATATCGAACGGTTCTGCTCCGAAACGTTCGGCGACATCGAAGACATCCGCCGGTGGAACAAACAGAAAGGTCGCAGCAGGGTCCACAAACCTGCGGATTAACCATGGACATGCAATTCGATCAATCTTTGGTCGGTGTCTTGTGACCCAAAGACCCGTCTGTTTGCCTTCCCTAGTCAGTTTTCCTGATGGAATCATCGGGTAACCGCTGTCACGCCAGGCGAAATGTCCACCCAGCAGGGTCTCCGCTTTGACACCCCGTGCGCGCAGCAGCGCTGCCGCTCCCTGGCTGATTTTCTTGCCTTTTTGACAATAGACAACAACAGAGCGATCCGGGAACTCAGAAACCATCGCATCAATATCGTTGAATCCAAAGCGACGTGATGACGGAATGACTCTGGGATCGTCATCAAAATCCGCATCGATCCGTAAATCAACTATTGCCGGGCAATGGGCTGTTCCGACTAATCGGTAAAGTTGGGCGGAAGTTATTTCGGTTGGTGCAGGCATATCGCATCCTCCTTGTTAAAGGTTAAACAGGTTTGATTGGATGCGAAACTTGGGCTGGCGCCTCACGGGGTGTTCGCGACCCCATAACACAATAGTGCCGCAGACACTAAAGGGTGTCAACGAAACTGTCCATCACGCGTTATTGAGAACGCTGGCATTTTGCCTCTTTTATCGTCGGTATCATCTCAGGCACGAGTCTCTTCCGCACCATGAAAGCAGCGCCTGTGACATTTGACCTTTCGCATCGCAAGCAGTCGTATCCGACGTAATTTAAAACTAACCGGGAGTTATGTAATCGTTAAGTCATGCAACGATATTCTGCTGTATCACCCTCCGCAAATCCGTTATCGTTCGATTTGATCAATCCATGACTCGGTAACCGTTACGCGATATGAAAGCATTCAAAACCATTGTCTTCTCAATAGGCGTTCTTCTATGCATGCCGCTGTTCGCGCAATCCGGTCTCTTGCCCGAGTTGACCGGTGACGAAGCCAAGATACAAAGTCATGATCTGACAAGCAGTCCGGAAACGGTAAACGACATGGTTGCGCGGCTTTCGGATAAAGAAGTGCGCAGTCTCTTACTGGATTACCTCTTGTCCAAATCCGACACTGACGTCACAAATGAGGACCAGAATATTCTGCAATTTCTGTCGAGTTCGTTTGCTGGTATTTCCCGGCAGGTGCAGACCGCTGTAAATCGACTGCCGACCCTGAGTGAAAAGCAGTTACTAAGCTTCTCAAATTTTAGCGCATCGGAGTCACCGACCGGATACATGCAGTTTTTCGGTCTTTTTCTGCTTGCGATTTTGCTCGCAGTCGCCGCAGAGAAGTTAACGACCGCGGCGGCGCGCAGCTGGCGGCAGCAAATCAATAACCACGAAACGCCCGAGACACTCGGACAGAATCTCAAACTGCTGCTAATGCGGTTCACTCTGGATATTTCAGGACTTGTCGTCTTTTTTATCGTCGCTTCAATACTGTTAGAACAGTTTTTCGATGGCATAAAACTGCAAGGGGCGGAAATCATTCTGGTCTATCTGGTTACGCTGCCGCGTGCGACTGGTGCTATTTCGAGGTTCCTGATCGCGCCACATCGACCAGAACTTCGACTGATTCATACCGACGATCACTCGGCAAAGTATCTCTATCGACACCAAATTCAGCTGATAGCCCTACTGGGATTCACCGTTGGTATTGTGGCATTCAATGAAATCAACGGTATTCCAATGGGTGATACTCGTCTCGGTTTCTGGCTGAATCTGTCAATCCATCTGTATTTCATCTACGTCGTGTGGATGACCCGTGACGGATTGTCACAAATGCTCATTGGTCGTGATCAGGATGTCACCCCAGGCGAATTGCGGATTGCCCGCTGGTACCCCGGATCCCTGATTGCGCTGAGCGTTATTATGTGGATTGTTGTTGAGATGATTGTTGCCAACGGTCGATTCGACATCATCGAAGGGTTCATCCACCTTTGGACCATTCTCATTCTGTCGTACGCGCCGGTTTTTGATACTGCAATCCGAGGAATGGTCAGGCACCTCGTCAAGCCGATGGAGGGCGAGGGGCTGGTTGCCGAACGGGCTTATGAATCAACCAAACGGAGCTACATTCGTATTGGTCGGCTAATCGCGTTTGCTATTGTTGTCGTAATCATCTCCGACATGTGGAATATTGATTTTGACAATCTCGCCGGTGCTGGACTTGGTGTCCAGGCCGCCGCGCTGTTCATCGAGTTTCTGATCATCATCGCTGGCGGCTATCTTCTCGGCGAGATCATTACGCTCTGGATAAATCGCAAGCTCGCAGATGAGCAGACCGCAGCGGGCATCGATCTTCAGGAAGAAGAAATTGGAGGCGAAGGTGGAGGTGCAGGCAGTTCCAGACTGTCGACCATACTGCCTCTGATCCGGATAACGTCTCAAGTCATTATCTTCATCATGACGGTGCTGATTGCACTTAGTCATGTCGGCATCAATATTACGCCACTTCTGGCCGGTGCAGGTATAGCCGGTATCGCGATCGGTTTTGGCGCGCAAAAACTCGTGACCGATATTGTTTCGGGAATTTTCTTTCTGATTGACGATGCCTTTCGCGCAGGCGAGTACGTGGACGTGGAAGGTACTGTTGGCACTGTGGAAAAGATATCTCTTCGATCAATGCAGCTGCGTCATCACCGTGGACATGTGCACACAATACCCTACGGTCAGATTCCAAAAATCACAAATTACTCTCGTGACTGGGTGATCATGAAGTTACGGTTCACGGTTCCGTTCGATACCGATCTGACCAAAGTGAAGAAAATTTTTAAGCAGATCGGGGCCGAGATGATGGAATTTCCTGAGTTCGCCGACGATTTCATTCAGCCGTTTAAATCTCAGGGAGTACTTGAAGTGGATGATGTCGGTATTGTGGTGCGCGGTAAATTTATGGCCAAGCCAGGCAAACAGTTTATGCTTCGCAAGGAGATCTATCAGCGTGTACAAAAAGCATTTGATGAGAACGGCCTGCAGTTCGCGCGCAAAGAAGTTCGTGTTCGACTGGATGAAGCTCCCAGCCGCGAGTTAACCGAAGATGAGAAAAAAACCATCGCCGGAGCAGCATCCGACGCAATTGTTGAAAAACCCGCAGCCGATGGCAAACAAAAGTCTGACCCGATCTGAATCAAACTGCAGTCAGACGGAACCAATCCACCTACTTCGAAAATTTAACTCGGAAAAACAGCGAATAAAGCACCGGCACAAACAATAGCGTCAGAAGTGTCGCAAACAGCAGACCGAACATGATGGTAACCGCCATGGTCTCGAACATAGGGTCGCGACTGATCCATAGAGGCAACATGCCGCCAATAGTCGTCGCTGTGGTCAGCAGAATTGGGCGCAATCTCTGTTTACACGCCGAATAGACCGCTTCCTGTGGTGACAAACCATTTTCTTCAATTTCTATCTTGATCCGATCCAGCAGAACGATGGCATTGTTTATAACAATTCCTGACAGAGAAATAATGCCAAGAATAGTGAAAAAACCAAACACTGAATTTGCGATAAGCAAACCGTAGGTCACACCGACCAGACCCAATGGAATGGTAAGCAATATAAGCAGCGGACTGCGGACGCTGTTGAACTGGGTTACAAGAAGCAGAAATATCAGCATGCCTGCGATTGGCAACTTATCTGCAATTGCCTGGTTGGCATCCCCCGATGTCTCTGACTCACCGCCCAGTTCATAGGAAATTTTATCTGGCCATGTATCCGCGTATTGCTCAAGCCAGGGCAGGAAGCTCTCATTAACATCGGTGGCAGTCACCCCCGGCAAAAGCTGCGCCTGGGCGGCTATCGTCAGATTTCTGTTTCTTCGTTTGATGATCCCGGGTTGCCATGCAATTTCGAGATCGGCCACCTGACTGAGCGGCACACCCTGATTACTGCTCTGAGAGTAGATGGTTAGACTCGACAACTTTTCCACGTCCTGCCGATCCGACGCGACCGATCGCATAGTAACCGGGATCAAATCTTCACCTTCACGAAACTGAGTAAGTTCAATACCGGACAGACCGGATTGGAGCGATACCGCAATATCCTGGTTAGAGACACCTGCACGACGCGCCCGGTCCTGGTCCACGTTAATCAAGAGCTTCTTACTCCGCGGACCCCAGTCATCGGTCACCGAGAGTATCCCGGTGGTCTGCACCAGCTTGTCTTTAACCGTGTTAATAATTTCGTACAGCGCATCGATATCTTTTCCGGACACCCTGACTTCGATCGGATAGGGAATTGGCGTCCCGTTTTCGAGTTTACTTAACTGAATATCAAGATCAGGATGCACCTGACGGGCATAGCCCCTGACACGCCGAATCATCTCCGGAATCACCAGATGATCTGTAGTGTTCATTAAAACCGATATTGATCCCGGTTCGTTGGCACCTGGGTCCAGCGCGAGGGTATACCGGGGCGCACTTTCCCCGATCCACATGGCCCAACTAACTACTCCGGGTTCAGGCGTAACATCACTGTCGCCAGCCACATGATCGTGCGTAGCCGCCATCATTTCGAGCCGAATGAAGTTCTCGATATCCTTGCCCACGGCGCGTGTCGTTTCAATTGCGGTGCCACGCGGCATTGTTAATGTGCCGGTTATCACGGGATCTGTTTTCGGTGGAATGAACACACTCGGCACAAATTGCAGCGCCCAGATGGCGCTGTAGAAAATAGCGCCGGTTAACACTAGAAAAATAGTGCGATTGCGCACTGCAAAGGTTAGAAAGCCCTGATAGACGCGATACAACAATGAATCGTATGTGGGTGCTTTCGCACCTGACTTGACTTTCAGGAAAGTAATCGTCAACAGCGGAATAAACGAAAGTGCCAGAAACCATGAGCACAACAACGCAATGCTTACGACTTTAAAGATGTCAGCGGTGTATTCACCGACCGCAGACTCAGCCAGAAAAATAGGCAGAAACGCCGCGGCGGTAGTCAATGAAGACGTCAGCAGAGGCATCGCCATTTCACGGCCGGCTGCAACCGCGGCGTCAACGGCATTTTCTCCACCTTCCCGTTTCACCAGAATCGATTCTGCGATCACAATCGCATTATCAACCAGCAGGCCCAGAGAAATAATCAGCGCCGCAAGAGAGATCTGGTTGATGGTGATTCCTAGCAGATTCATCACCATCAAAGCGCTGAAAATCGTAAACGGCACCAGCATGCCGACAATCAGTCCCGTACGCAGACCAAGAAATACCAGCATCACCGCAACCACGATAATGATGGCCTGCAGAAGATTGCTCATGAAGCTGTTGACTGCCCGGTCCACTAACAGCGACTCAAGATAAACCGGATGCAGTGCAATCCCGTACGGATAGGAGGCTTCAATATCGGGCATCAGGGACTGAAGCGTAGTGCCCAATTCCAGAATGTTACCGCCTTCTCGCAGCGAAATTGCGAGAATCAGCGCATCGATTCCCTTATAGGACGCAAAGCCGTCCGGTGGGTCGACATAATCCCGATACACGCTGGCGATATCTTCGAGATAGACGATGCGATTGCTGTCCGGAATCTGGATAACAGTTCGCTTGAGGTCGGTAAGGCTTTCAAAATTTCCCGAAGGCTCCAGCGTAATACGTTCGGTTCCTGTCAGGATGCTGCCGCCGCCCTGAATAATATTGACGCCAGCGAGAATCTGCGAAAGCTGTTGCGGAGATACCCCCAACTCCCTCAGTTTCGCGTGGTTGTATTCGACAAAAATCTCCTCATCCTGCACACCCTGGATTTCGACCTTGGCCACGTCATTCAATCGGAGTAGCTCGTCGCGAATATCGTCAGCGATATCCTTGAGTTCCGCAAAACTGTATCCTTCTCCCGTGAGCGCGTAGACACTGCCAAATACGTCACCATACTCGTCGTTAACATTGGGTCCTCGGATACCGTCGGGTAGTCCCTGAACCGCATCGATCTTGCGACGTAACTTATCGAATATCGGCCGCATATCGGTATAGCTTTCCTTGAAGTTTGCGGTGACGAACGAAAAGCCGGGCGTTGATTCACTGACCACATTGTCCAGCTCGGGCATTTCCTTGACCGCCTGCTCAATCTTGTCGGTCACCAGATTCTCAACTCGCGAGGGACTGGCACCCGGAAACTGGGTTGAAATGACAGCCGCACGGATAGTGAATCCCGGATCCTGCTTTTTCGGCAGACCGAAATACGAAATGATGCCGTAGATTGCAACCAGCATTACAACGGTATATACCGTCACCCGGTTTCTGGTCGCAGGCCCTGTAATATTGATCATCATCGGGCGCTACTGTGTTTTAACGATGAGGCCATCGCGAACAACCGACACACCAGCCGTGATAACTTTATCGCCGGCTTCGATGCCCTGTCGAACTTCCAGACCGTTCGAGGTTAGTTCCCCTACCTCAACTTGCTGACGCGAAACCTGCCCTTGCCCAGCGGTATCTGTTTCCTTCAGCAGATAAACGAACCGACCCTGCTGATCTTCTGATACAGCCGAGGCGGGCACATTCGGATAGGACGCCACGTTTTGAAAAATAAAATCAACTTCGGCCGCAAGGCCTGAACGCAAACCTTCACTGTCCCGGACCGAGAGCGAGACCGGAAATGTCGTTCCCGATGCGGACACACCGACTTCCACAACCTGAGCATCGAATTCACGACCAGCGAGAGAATCGAATCGGACACGACCTTCCATGCCCTGAATAATATTGCCAATCTGGCTCTCGGGAATGGAGATATCGACGTTCAGCGAATCACCACAGTTCACGCGGACAATTTCCTGGCCCGCATTTACATTTTCACCCTCGTCGGCACTGGTTGAGGCAACCGAACAACTGTCTTTTGCACTTAAGCGGGTGTACGACAAGTTCAATCGAGCGAGTTCAACCGCTCGCGATGACGCACGAACCAGTGCTTCGGCAGACTCGGCGGCCGCACGGCTGTTGTCCAGCTCACTCCTTGAAGCCACTTGATTTTCATACAAACCCTTGGTTCGCTTGTACACTGCGTCGGCATTGCGCTTTTCAGCCTGAGACCGAGCCAGCTCGGCCTGGGATTGCTGCAGCTGCAGGTCGTAGGTGGATGTCTCCAGAGTTGCAATCCGCTGTCCGGCCTCGACCGCATCACCAACCGCGACATCAAGACTTGTCATTGTACCGGAGACCTTGAAACTCAGAGCCGCTTCCTGAGCTGAACTGGACACTCCGGTAAATGATCTGACTCTGCGCTCATTGGTTTCCGGAATTACTGTGAAGCGGACAGACCGTAACGGCGCTTCTCCGACTTCAACTTCCTCCGTACAACCTGCCAGCAAAACAAAAGGCAACAACAGAACCAGCGAATACTTAGTCAAACTTTCAACCTTGCTCACAATATCAACCTCACTCAGCTGTCACACGCGACAGAATTTTTTCGGCCAGCGCATCGAGCTCATCGCTGTCGAGAAAGAAATCAAATTCCGCAGTACTGCGCTGCAGATTCATCAAATCAATCAGAAAATCATACACAGCGTTGGTCGCATTCTGATCCGCATCCAATGATGCGTCCCGAGCATCAAGAAACTCGATAATTGACGCACTGCCCTTGCTGTAACTGTCCTGAACAAGTTCAAGATTTTTTTCCGCAGAGGTGGCTGCAATCTCCGCCAGTTCCATGGACGGAAAGCTTGATTGCACAGCGTGAAGATTGGCCCGGACCGATTGCTCGATTGCCTGGTCCTGCCGTCGTTTCCGAATTTGCAACTGCTGCAGATTATAGGATTCCTGCGCTACTCTCGAACGCCGTTGTCCGCCCTGGTAAATCGGCAACGTAAGATTCAATGCCACCTGCCAGTCGGTCTCCCCTTCCTGAGAAATTTGCAGATTGTCCGATTCATCAATAACATTGCTGACCTGCCCGGAAACGCTGACCTCCGGTCGCCAGAAACTACGCTCGTTCGACAGCAGTTGCCGCTCCGATGCAGCAATCTGGGCAGCGATACCTTTGATTTCAGGGGAATTGGAAATACCACTGTGAACAAACAGCGTTCCCATTCGATCAAACGCGCGCTGATTGTCAATCACATTTCGCAGCCTCTCTCGACTCACCAGTAAACTGGGGTCATCAAGTGAGGTCGGCGATGTACTAAACCTCTCATTGATCGGCCTGTTCAGCAATACATTCAGCGCATCCATTGCCTGTTCGAGTTGTGCCTGTGCTGACAACAGCGACTGCCGAGACGTCGCCACATCACTTTCCCATCGATAGACATCCGAAAGATTCGAAGTCCCTAACTGAACACGGTCTTTCGCAAGATCGAGATTCGTTCTGGATAGACTCAGTCCTCGTCGTCGAATATTGACCAGAGTCTGCGACTTCAGAATATTCAGAAAACCCACTGTCGCATTCTGAACCACGTCAAGCTCCAGGCTGCGGTGTTCTTCCTGTCGCGCCCTCTGACTGAGAGACTGTATTTTTATCGCTGCAATAGCAGGCTCAGAATACAGTAATTTACTCCCCGAAATTGCCGCCGTCGTTGTCCGATCTGCTGCCTGTCCGGCGACCACCGCCGCATTGCCATTGTCGAGCTGTACGATTCCCAGCGAGGTATTGAATTGTGGCTTTAGTGCGGCGCGCGCCTGAGTCTCAAGTTCCGCTGTTGACTGAAGCTGAACTCGACTGGCCACTACGTCCAGATTGGTCTGCAGTGATTCTCGCGCCACATCGGCAAGCGCCCAGTTACGGGCGAAATTTGCCGAATCCTCATTCAACAGCTGGGCATTACTCAAAACATCAAACCGGGGCGAGATATCGAGTGCTCTCGCCGTCGCCATATTTATTGTCAGCTGCCGTTTGTGTCGAAACGATACGGGCTGTACACCTGCTTTCTCACCCAGCAAGACTGCCTGGATGTTGAGGGCATTGCGACGCGCCAGTCTCTGCCAGTCTGAATCCGGCGCTGTTGCCGCCAGCATCCCCATCTCAACCGGTGTTGTGCCAATAAGACTGTAGCTCGGCAGCTTTTCCTCTATGAGTTCAGCGATCAGGCGTTCGCGTCCCGCCTCATCGAGACGCGGTAAAGCCGCAATCATCACCGCCTGAACATCATCCGGCACTTTTGCAACCAGTGATTCGTCCGGACGTTCACTGAGTACATATTCCAGCTCAATACCAAGACCGTTGGCCCATTCAATTCCACTGGCGGCCAATTCCGGAACCGATTCGTAGATTGTTTTGTCGACGATCAGTGCCAGTTTTTCGAACGCCACGATGTCGCGAAAAGTGGCGACATCATCTTCGAAGCGGATTTCCTCGGTCAGATAGTTCAGATTGTCGACACCACTGGCATTTCCATCCCGGGGTAAATTGACGAGATTTGAGTCCAGAACCAAAGGTGCAAACGTGGGTTTGCGCAGGTTTTCACTGCGAGCTGCAACCAGACTGGAAACAAAGCCGAGCGCCAGAACCAGATCTGTATCCGGATCGTTTTGCATGCGATCGAGCTGCCTTGAGATTTCGTCGATTGACCAGGCTCCGTCGATCACTCCACCGGGCGCTATGTCGAGATCGAACTCGCCCTGCGTCAGTGCCTGTATTTCTCCCTGAAATAAATTCAAAAGAGTTGGAAAAATTGGCGCGGGACCATCCGCAAGCACGCCGATTCGAACCGGCTTCGCGGCCAGCGTAGCCGGAGCAACCGTCATCAGCATGACAATGGGTATCAGAATCAGAATGCGAAAAGAACGCAAGAATTGTGGCATGGGGTAATCACCTGTTATTCCCTTCATAGTCAACTTACATGATTCCCACACGGTTAGCCAACCCAAAATATGAAATTTCCTTCGGATCATGCAGAACGGATATGTATGTATCCGTCTGGGCAAATATACGATCCGGATTTCGGTTTACAAGATGCCCTTGCTCTGCAGCTCGCGAAGCTCGCCCATCAAAGCATTGTCGTCATAGCGCTGCAGCGACATCGATTCCGCAAAATCCGGCAAAATCTGCTCGGATGCGAGTCGAGCCGCCAATTCTCCAGCAGCACATGCCGCCATACTCCCAAATCCTGACATTGCCCCCGCGATAATGAAATCATTTACATGTGTTCTCGACACCAGCGGCCAGTTTTCATCCGTCATCGTGTAATAGCCGCCGTAGTGCGAAAACTCTCGCGGGAAGTTGCCGTAGTACCGTTTCAATCCGGTGTGAAGACGAGCCGCACCTCTTAGCACCACCTCAGGGAAAAAGTCGTCAAGCGCAGCCACCGTTAATGCGGTTGTTCGCGTCTGATTGAACGCCCAACCCAGTTTGATCCAGGTACCATCCGGACCGCCATCCGGCCTGCAGTGAATGGACCCCGGCATACTGTGGGCGAGAAACGCCAGCTCCGGATCGCTTGCAATGGATTCTCTCTCGTCATCAGACCAGTCCAGTTTCTGGGAATCCAGATCGATAGTGAACGGCATGTCTCTGGAAATTACCCGATGACGGTCACTGAATGCGATTTTCTGTTGCAAGACGTTAAATACAGGAAGTTCCACGCCAACCATTTCACTCAGGACCCTCAAAGCCGGTCCTGCGGCGTTAACAATACGACGCGCCTTCACTACACCGTCGGCATCGCGCGTACTGCTGTGCAGTGAAAACACATCGGCGTTGTCGATGTGCACGACTTCAAATCGACGCACCTCACCGCCCTGACTCCTGAACGAATCCAGCATGAAAGTACCAAGGTTTCCGGTAGACAGTCGTCCTCCACGACGAATGTGAACGGCGTGACTGACGTCGTTCGCAAGATAGGGGAAACGCGCGTTCAGCGCGGACCGTGAAGAATAAATATCGGCACCATTACCCCTGCTTTCGTTGAATCCGGTTTCTGGTTGCAACGAATCAAAAACCTTAATCTCGTTTGGCTCAAAGGTTGATTCCAGTCCGTGAAGTAGATGTGGTGTTAGCTCGGCGCGAGATACGAGTAAATAACCGTTACGCGTATCAACAATTTCGAGATTTGATTTATTTTCAATCTCGTCGACCAGATCGAGAGAGCGATCAATAAACTGCTTCATGCAGCGGTGTGGCCACCAGTTCCGATAGTTTTCACCGGAGGCCGCTGATGTTCCGGAAAGCGGATGATGCGGATCCAGCAGGACGACACTCATCTGCGGCGCAAATTGTTTTAGATAGTATGCAACAGCGACCCCGACACTCCCCGCACCGACGACAGCTGTATCAAATACCTTCACACTATTGGTTCCAAATTTTTCTCAGTGACAACTATACCGAATCAAGTGCTTGTACTGAGTACCTTAAAAATACTAATGATCTCAGTGCTGGTGCTGAGCTCTAACAAATAGAATGGTCTCAGTGCTCGTACTGAGTACCTTGAGTAAAGTGATCTCAGTGCTCGTGCTGAGCTCTAACAAATAGAATGGTCTCAGTGCTTAAGAATCTGACTGAGAAAGAGCTGGGTGCGTTCGTTCTCCGGATGATTGAAAAACGTCTCCGGATCGTTTTCCTCGACGATTTCACCCTGATCCATAAAGATCACTCTATCCGCCACCTGACGGGCAAAGCCCATTTCATGGGTTACACAAACCATCGTCATGCCTTCCTCCGCCAATGACACCATGACGTCCAACACCTCGGATATCATTTCCGGATCGAGTGCCGAGGTGGGCTCATCGAACAACATGATCCGAGGGCTCATACACAGCGAACGCGCAATCGCGACTCGCTGTTGCTGACCACCTGAAAGCTCACCGGGGTATTTGCCGGCTTGTTCGGGTATGCGTACTTTTTCCAGAAACCCCATCGCAACTTCCTCTGACTCCTTGCGGGATTTTTTTCGCACCAGCATCTGCGCCAGCGTGCAGTTTTCCATGACGGTCATGTGCGGGAATAGATTGAACTGCTGGAAGACCATTCCAACTTCTCGACGAATCTCGTCGATATTCGCTACATCGTCATTGAGCTCAGTGCCCAAAACTCGAATCAGTCCGTTTTGGTGGTCCTCGAGTTTGCAGATGCAACGAATCAGCGTTGACTTTCCGGATCCCGACGGTCCACAAATTACAATCTTCTCGCCATCGCTGACTTCGAGATCAATATTCTTCAGCACATGAAAATCGTCGAACCATTTGTTGACCGACGACATTACAACCGCAGCAGCGCTTTCCGACTTCTGATCAACCATGTCCGACCCTCAATCGCTTCTCCAGATAGGCGCCGTATCTGGACAGTGAAAAAACAAAAATAAAATAGATCATGCCTACAAACACGTAGACCTCAATGTAATAAACCGTCCATTGCCCGGTGCCATATGCGGCAGCTGCGGACGCCAGAATCTCGAAAAAACCTACAATCGTTACAATAGACGTTTCTTTGAACGTGATTACAAACTGGTTGACGATTGCGGGCAGCGAATTCCGAAATGCCTGGGGCAGCTGTATCCGGGAAATTCGCTGCCAGTAGTTCAGTCCCAGCGTCAGACCGGCCTCGTCCTGACCCGGCGGAATGGCCTGTAGTCCCGCGCGGAGATTTTCAGCCTGATAACAGGCAAAAAATATGGCAAAACCAACGATCACCCGGTACAGCTTGTCACCGTTTAACCAGTCAGGCAGCACAAAAGGCGTGATTACCGCTGCAGTAAACAGTATGGTCAACAAAGGCAGCGAGCGGAAAAAATCGATGAACACACCCACCAGTCGGGCAATCACCGGCAACTTGGAGCGTCGTCCGAGTGCGAGCAAAATAGACAGCGGCATGCCGATAATAGATACCGCCGCAAAAATGAAAATGGTTAGAGCAAGACCACCCCAGCGTTCAGGAGTGACCACTGACAACCCAAAAACCCCGCCGTGCATTAGCAGGTAGAACACCCCAAAGCCTCCCAGCCAAAGCAAACTCAGTTTGAGACCGCTCCAGAACCAGGGAAAGCAGGACGCCACAATAGTCAGCACCATTATCAGGCATGCCAGCGTAGATCGCCAATGCTCTTCGTATGGAAACAGTCCGAAAAAGATTATTCGGTAGCGCGCATCAATGACCGACCAGCAGGCTCCGGATGCGCCCTTACACAGTGGCTCGTCTTCTGCTGACCAGATACTGGATAAAAACACCCAGTCCACCGCATTCACCAGCAGGTAAACCAAAAGAACGCCGCAGACTACTGAAATAATGCTGTCTGACACTGAACCAAACAACCGTTGCCGTATTGTTTCCAGAGTCCCCGGAGTTTGAGGCCGTGAGTTACCGCCAGTATTCACCCGGTCACCTCATAGCCCTTGATTGCGATCCGCTTGTTGATTGTGTTCATCACAAACGCAATAGTCAGATTAATCGCCAGAAATCCAACCATCAGAATCGCCAGCAATTCAAGGGTCTGACCACCCTGATTGATTGATGTCGATACGATCATGAAAAAGTCTGAAAACCCCACCGCGATTCCGATGGTTGTGGCTTTCATCAGCTGCACGTACTGGTTGGTCATTGACGGCAGGATTGCCCGAATAGCCAGCGGCAATCGGACATACCAGAAGTTTTGGAACCCATTGAGTCCGTTGACGAACCCCGCCTCGATCTGGCCTTTCGGCACAGACATCAGACCGGCCCGCATCACCTCACCAATATAGGCGCCGCCATACAAAGCAATGGCAATAACCAGTGCGGACAATTCCGGCGGCATCCGCATACCGCCACGAAAGTTCAGACCCTTCAAAGCCGGCACGTTAAGAACAGGTGTGTCCGGGATGCGCGCAAAGTATCCGATCACGAACAGCAGGATCGGCAACATTATCCATCCCGCCTTTTTGATCCGGTGGTACTTCGACGACCCATCGAGTCGGCGCTTTAACCACGGCAAAAAAATCAACCACGCAATGATCAGCAGCAGCATCGCAATACCCGCTACCAGCTCGATATTAAACACCGGGAAATACAGCCCACGACCGGTTAAGAAAATGCTGTCACCGAAAGCCAGTGCCTGACGCGGACGAGGCAGATTGGAAAGCACCGCGTACCAGAAAATGCCCTGGAGAATTAATGGAATATTGCGAAAAATCTCAACGTAGACCGTTCCCAGAAGTGACAACAGATAGTTGGATGATGTTCGGATCAATCCGATAATGACGCCGAGAATAGTGGCGAAGAAGATACCGAGAAAACCAAGTAACAAGGTATTGAGAATGCCGATCCACAGCGTCTTGGCGTAGGTGTCACTGATGCTGTAGGGCAACACCGAAAATGAAAAGTCCCATCCGGTTGATCGCTCAAGAAATCCGAACCCGGTGGTCAGTCCCTGAGTCTCAAGCGTAGCCCGTGTATTGATGATCATGGCAATAATCACGGCGGCCACAACCGACACCGAGATCGCCTGAAATACAATCTCTCGTGTCTTGCGATTTCTGAGCGCTTTCATCGCCAATACACTAACGCAAACACAAAAAAATTACCCGGTCAATCGCAGACAACGATCGCCGGGTAATGTCGGACAGCTCCGACTCCGCAGATTGCGGAGCTGCGCGATTTCGCAATTCTCAGTCGAGAACCATCGGTACGATCACACCGCCGTCGCTCCACAGACCGTTGAGCCCGCGCTCGAGTTTGTACGGCGAGTTATCGCCAATATTGTTGTCGAATATTTCAGCCGAGTTGCCGACCTGTTTTATGACGTTGTAGGCCCAGTCATTTGGCAGGCCCAGTCGATCACCGATTCCCGGCGTTACTCCCAGCAGTTTGGCGACCGTGTCATCAGGTGGATTGGCTTTCATGTCGTCAACGTTGGCGCTGGTCACCCCTTTGGCCTCAGCAATCCAGGTGGCCGCAAACATCCAGTTCACAATGTCGACCCAGTTGTCATCACCCTGACGCATTGCAGCCGATTCCGGCTCCAGCGCAAGCGCGACGTTCATCAGCACATGCTCATCCGGATTGTCGGCACTGTTTCGAACCACGGCGAGGTTAGGACCCCAACCGACAAAGCTGTCGCAGCGACCGGCGAAATAAGCGGCGCGGGTTTCTTCAGACTTCTCAAAAGAAATCATTTCGATATCAATATTGCGACTTTTGAAAAAGTTGGCTGCAAGCCGTTCGGTTGACGTTCCGGCATTCGCACACAACGATCCGCCATTGAGTGCCTCGGGATCAGTGCTGCCGAGTTCCTTGGGCATCATGACCTGAGTCGCACCGACGAAATAAGGTCGGGAAAACTGGATACCGAGTTCGGTATCGCGCCCCATAGTCCAGCCTGTCGCCTTAATGATAACGTCGACATCACCGGACTGCAGCGACGGAAAACGCTGTGCCCAGCTTAGTGGTACTACCGTTAGTTTGTCTTTGCTGCCCAGAACCGCTGCAGCCAGAGCTTTGCAGTAGTCGATATCATAACCGGACCATTTATTGTCATCACTGACAATGGCGAACGGCGGATAGCTGCCGTTATGACCGGGGCATAGCAGGCTGTCACGCTCCTGAATCGCTTTCAGCGTGTCACCTGCGGCGGCAAAGGCTGGTGAAGTGAGTGTAGACATTGCGACCAGCGATCCTGCCGCCAGACCCGCAATTTGTTTGAAGACTTTTTGATTCATTATCATACTCCTCGGGTGAATAGAGAAATCATACGACGCAAGTAAGTCACATTGTGACATGTTTTTCACCAAAAGTGCTAACAAGCAGAATACTTGTTCCGTATATCAGAACAATTAGCAAGACGAAACTTACCGACTATCAACGCTTACAGCACCCAGAGGTGACTGAAACTGAAACTCAAGACTGGAAGAATTTGCAGTTTCCACAGTCGCCAGATGATCAATACTCAATTGGTGCAGAATCGCACGGATGTACTCGGGCTCCGGGTGCAACAGTCGCACGCCCTGCAGCGTCAGAGCCAGATTCTGCATACCACTGCTGGGATGCGGTCCCGGGGACCACTCGATAAATGCCGGAATTAAACCGCTCTCAGGGAGCGAACCGTCGTCGGGAACCGTGAGTCGCCAAGAGCGCTTACCGCGGGTGAACGTGACCACCGGCCCCAGATCTATCGGACTGGCCTCCAGAACTGCGTCCAGATTATCGGTGCCCACCACCCAGCACAGCGCGCCCGGTGAAACTGACAGTCGAGCGCGTGTGGCGGCATCATCCAGGGTGAACCACCGCGTTCTTCCAGGATCCGGAGCCTCCGGATCGATTGCGATGACTTCAAGAAAACTCTCATTACCTGCCTGAACAACGCAGTTATGCGTGCTCATGGCATCATGTTTGCTGCCTCGCGGTATTTCAACGCCGAGTCTGCTTTTTACGAATGATTCGCCTTGTTCCAGGCTGTCTGCTCCGATGGCGATGTGATCGATTTTGTTCAACATTTGCACTGTACCGTGTTTCACTATTTGGAAAAATTGTTTTTTATAATAGAACTTATTCTCCACTGACTGAAGCCTGACCAAAATGATTCGCCGCTCGCCGATCGCTCACCACTGGGGTTCCGGTATGGCGGTTGTCGACGATGACCGACTTGTTTCGGTAGAGCCTCACCCGCTTGATACGGACCCATCCAGAATCAATGAGAACATCGCAACCGGTGTGTACCACGCTTCACGTGTTCTGCGACCGGCCGTGCGAAAAAGCTATCTTGAGGGCGGTCCGGGCCCGACCCAAAACCAGCGTGGACGGGAGCCGTTTATAGAGGTCGACTGGGACACGGCGCTGGATCTGCTCGCAAATGAATTAAAGCGAATTAAGTCCTCGCATGGAAATGAAGCCATCTTTGCAGGCTCTTATGGATGGGCCAGTGCAGGCCGCTTTCACCATGCACAAAGTCAGCTGAAACGGTTTTTGAATTGCTTCGGCGGCTTTGTCCGCTCCGAGGGGAACTACAGCTATCAGGCCGCATTGGAGTTGATGCCGCACATAGTGGGTAACTTTCGGCAGCATGTTAAGGAAGCAACGCGATGGTCAACGGTCGCGTCTGACGGCAGACTGGTGGTTATGTTTGGTGGTATCCCGCTGCGCAATGTGCAGGTCTCCGGTGGCGGCGTCGCCAGACACCGTCTGCGCGACAATTTGAACGCCTGCGCACAAGCCGGCGTCGAATTCATTAACATCAGTCCGCTGCGATCGGATGCTCTTGAATCCGTTAATGCAACCTGGATGCCTCCACGTCCGGGCTCGGACACCGCCATCATGATGGCCATAGCACATACCCTCGTTGCAGAAGATTTGCACGATCAGTCTTTTCTCGACCGGTACACTGTCGGTTTCAGTCGAGTAAATGCCTATCTTTGCGGAGAGGCAGACGGTGTGGTCAAGGATGCCGAATGGGCGGCTGCACTCAGCGGGGTCGATGCCGAGCAGCTGCGGGCGCTGGCGAGAAAAATGGCAAGTCGTCGCACACTTATCTGTACTGCCGTGAGTTTGCAGCGCGCTGAATTTGGTGAGCAACCGCTCTGGATGACGGTGACGCTGGCGGCCATGCTTGGACAAATCGGCCTTCCGGGAGGCGGCTATGGGATTGGCTACGGTGCCGACGCCAGCATCGGCACCGTGGACCGGCCCCTGCACTGGGCGTTTTTTCCGCAGGAGGAAAACCCGGTTAAAAACTATATTCCAGTCGCCTGTGTGGCGGATATGCTGCTGAATCCGCTGGCCGAGTATTCTTACAACGGACAAAAAGTGCGGTACCCGGACGCGAGACTTGTCTGGTGGGCGGGCGGTAACCCCTTCCACCACCATCAGGATCTGAACCGTCTCAGCCGAGCTTTTCAGAGTCCGGATACCGTTGTTGTAAATGAAATCGCCTGGACGGCAACCGCCCGTCATGCCGATATCGTGCTGCCTGTGGCCTCCGCTATGGAGCGGACAGATTTTGGTGCGGGAACTCAGGACAATGCGCTGGTTCCCATGCCACAGTCAATCGATCCAGTCGGCGACAGTAAAATTGAGTACGAGATTTACTGCGATCTCGAACGACGCCTTTTGCCAGATAAGTCCTTTAGCCTCGATCGCACCGCTGAGCAGTGGATCGAAAGTATGTGGCAGGAGATGCAGAACAAAGCGATCGACCAGGGTGAATCTCTGCCGGAATTCAATGAATTCATCAGCGGGAACATTATCGAGTTTCCCGATCCGGAACCCGACGCAGTATTCCTGTCAGCGTTCCGGAAGGATCCACAGAATTCTCCCTTACCTACGCCCAGTGGTCTGATCGAGCTGTTTTCTGAAACCATTGATGGATTCAGCTACCCGGACTGCCCGGGACAGGCGAGCTGGTTACCCCCACATGAATGGCTGGGATCACCTCTCGCCGAACGATACCCACTGCATTTGATATCCGGACAACCTGAGACGCGACTCCACAGCCAATACGACAGCGGCGATTTCAGCATGAGTCGTAAGGTAGAAGGACGCGAACCTGTCACTATGCATCCCGATGACGCGAGGGCACGAGGCATCTCTGACGGCGACGTAGTCATGTTATTCAACGATCGCGGGCGCTGCCTTGCCGGCGCGCGTGTAACGAACGCGATTTGCACCGGAGTTATATTCCTTTGGACCGGCGCCTGGTTTGACCCCGACTGGTCACGTACAGATTGTCTCGATCGACACGGCAATCCTAATGTCCTCACCCATGACAATCGCACTTCACAGCTGTCCCAAGGTCCTGCGGCGCAAAGTGCTCTGGTTGAGGTTGTAAAATTCGAGGGCACACCTGATACGGTCACTGCGTTCAACCCCCCTCTGGCTTAATATCACGTCCTGATCCATGCCTGATTCATCCAATACAAACTCAGCAGCGAGAGTGGACTCCACACTCTCAAAAGGGCTTCGAATTCTTGAAGTTCTCGCGCAATCTGATCGCGACCGCGGTGTCAGTGAACTGGCACGCGAACTCGATCTCACCAAGTCCAATACCTTCCGCCTGCTGAGATCACTGTGCGAGCTGGGCTATGCAGAAACCACTCGCGACAGAACCTATAAGGCCACGCTTAAAATGTGGCAGGTTGGATTACAGACGATTGACAATCTGAATCTTGGCGAACTGGCCAGACCACAGATGCGAATGCTGTCTGAGATTAGCGGCGAAGCAATCTATCTGGCGGTTCAGGATGGACTGAATGTGACCTATATCGACAAGATCGAGAGCACAAAGCCCATTCGTTCCTTTACACCAAAAGGCGGCAATGCCCCGATTCATTGCGTCGGCACCGGCAAAGCGCTACTCGCCGCCAACTATAGCGCTTACCGAGAAGCGCTTAAGGACAACCTCACACGGTATACCGACAAGACGATTACCTCTATACGTCGGTTGGACCAGGACATGCAGGATACCATCAAGCGCGGTTTTGCCATCGACCACGGTGAATATCGGGATCAGATACTGAGCTTTGGCGCCACAATATTTCTCCCCAATGGCGAGGCAATCGCCGCCATCGGTGTATCGGCACCCAATATCAATCTTGATCAGGCGCGAATAAAAAAGATTTGCTCAGCAGTTAAAGTTGCCGCCGACTCGGTAACCGGACAGCTCCAGCACCCTGGGTAGTCGCTTCAAATTATGTTCTATTATTCAGAACAGTCAGTCTAAATATTGACACTCCTGCCTGCGCTTCATATGCTGTGTGATTCGAAGTCTGGCCCGCGGTAAGACGCGCGCTATTAAATGAATACAAAAAACAACAACTCCGTTGCCATCTCTCTTTGGGATTACTCCGCCCGGGAGCGAGCTGTGTCTCAGGAAATGACGGCGGATGTCGATACCGATGTTGCAATCGTTGGTGGCGGCTTCACCGGCAACTCCACCGCTCTGCATCTCGCTGAGAAAGGTGTCGAGTGCCATGTGTTCGAAGCCGAGAAAATTGGTTACGGAGGATCCGGGCGCAACGTCGGGCTGGTGAATCCTGGACTGTGGCTACAACCGCAGAGAGTTCGAGCGAAACTGGGTGACGACATCGGCGCACGTTTTGTGCGTTTGCTTGCCGAGGCGCCGGAATATGTATTTTCCCTGATAGAAAAACATAATATTCATTGTGAACCCCGCCAAAACGGCACAATTCACGCTGCACATTCACCCGCTGGTTTTGAAGATATTCGCGAGCGCAGTGAAGAGTGGAAACGCCTTGGCGCGCCTGTAGATTTACTCAGCCGGGACGAAGCAGCCGAACGCATTGGCACCAGGGTTTTTCACGGCGGGTTGCTGGATCATCGTGCCGGCACAATCAACCCAATGGGATATGTTCGGGGTCTGGCTCGTGCCGCTCAAACGGCCGGTGCCACTGTGTACACCGGTGTAAAGGTAACGGCATTGAAACGCGATCAGTCAAAATGGACTCTTGAGACCACCCGCGGTCGAGTTCGTGCCAATCGGGTTGTGCTGGGCACCAACGCGTATTCAGATCAGCTGTGGCCAGGACTCAATCGCTGTTTCACAATGATCCATTATTTTCAGTGCGCGACTGAACCTCTGGGCCAAGAGGCTGAATCGATTTTGCCTGAGCGCCAGGGTGTCTGGGACACGGCACCGATTATGTTTAATGTGCGCCGAGACGACTACGATCGTTTACTGATCGGTTCAATGGGTCGAATTGTTGGCGGAGAAAATGGACTGACGCATCGATGGGCAAAACGGAACGTGCGGCGGCTTTTTCCCCAGCTTGGACCGGTAAACATACAGAAGTCGTGGTACGGACAAATCGCGATGACACCGGATCACCTGCCAAGGGTGTACCAACTTGACGAAGGTCTCTATACGCCGATCGGTTACAACGGCAGAGGCATTACACCCGGGACGATTTTTGGACGAGACCTCGCCAATCTGCTGACCGGTGGCAACTCGGCAGACTTGCCGATACCGATCACAGGGTTCAATCGGGTGGCGTCATCGTTTGCAATGAGCCGACTCTATTCAATGGCATTTACCGCCAATCAGGTCTGGCGGAGCCTCTAGGCGACTGATTTACTCGCCTTGTGCGACCGCCTGACTTTCAGAATAGGAAATTGCGGGATACTTCATTGGATTGGATTCACTGACGCACGTCGAAATTTCCGACATTTTGTAGTACTGATTCGCGTTCAGGAAAAACGGAATGGAATAACGCGAATGCTCACCGACATTGTTATTGGCAAAATGCTTGACGCTGATAAAACGATCGTTGGTCCAGTGTCGCAGCAGCTCACCTGAATTCACAATAAATGCATTGTCCAGCATTGGCGCCTTAATCCATTTCCTGCGTCGCTCGCTAAAAATGGTCAGCCCCGGACTGTCCTGCGCCAGGATAGTGCAAAACGTCGTATCAACATGAGGTGCGATGCCAAATTCATCCTCCGGCTTTCCCTCCACGGCCGGATAGTGGGTCATTCGCAGACGATAGGTTGGCACTTCAAACGCCTTATCGAAATAGTCCTTCGGCATCTCGAGCGCGGTAGCGAACACCGGCAGCATACGGCGCCCCAGTTCAACCAGCTGATGCGCGTACTCCTCAACGGTCTGCCGAAAGCCGGGCAGTGCGCTTTCCCGTGGCCACTGGTTATGCTCCATATGCACATCGTCATCGTATTTAACGATAAATGCTTCATTGAGATTGCCTTTGTCTCTTGTCGGCAGCTTGCGATTTTTCAGCGGCATGTACCCCACTCCACCCACTGGCCATTCCGGTCTGTCCATTAACAGGGGCTTCTTGTCTGCTTCGGGCAGCGCATGAAAACGGCGCACCATTTCGAACATATGCTGCATACGCTCAACAGTAATACCGTGTCCTACTATCGTAAAGAAACCCGTTTCTTCACACGCCTGTCTGACCTGATCTGCAACCGCGGACAAAGAAACATCATCACCTGAATCAAAATAAGACGAAAGATCAACCACAGGAATATCGCCTTCGATAGCGTCTTCGGGAGCCGTTGTGTCCCATTGATCGGATTCGGCCTTAAGCTGTCGTTCTTTTTCAAACGGATCAAATTCTTTATTTTCCATCGTCATTGCCATTCAATATTGTTTCGATATATGGAACAGTTATTCCTCATAATGACACGATCTATCAAGACCTGCAAGCTGTTAGCATACGACACCCGGAATAAAAAGCGAATGCACCTGCAACCATGAAATCGCAAGAATCAGGATCGTTTGAAACACTGCTGATTGAACAACCGAGGGAATTTGTCCGCGTGATCACTCTCAACCGTCCGCAGGTGGCAAATGCCTTCAACACATTGATGGCAACTGAGCTCATGACCTGGTTTGAAGCGCTTGCATTGAACCACGATGGCGTCCGTTGCGTAATTGTCACCGGTGCCGGTGAGCGCGCGTTCTGCGCGGGTGGCGACCTCAAGGAACGAAATGGGATGACCAATGATGCCTGGGAGAAGCAGCACAGAATTTTTGAGCGCATGACTCGCGCCGTCATAGATTGTCCGGTTCCCGTAATCGCTGCGGTTAACGGCGCGGCATTTGGCGGTGGATGCGAGCTCGCCTGCGCAATGGATTTCATATACGCGTCCGACAGCGCGCGATTCGCGATGCCGGAAACCTCCCTTGGCATTATTCCCGGAGCCGGCGGCACGCAGACTCTGTCGCGAGCGGTAGGCGAGCGACGGGCGAAAGAACTGCTGCTATCGGGGAAAGCATTCAACGCCTCACAGGCGCACGATTGGGGTCTGGCAAACGCGGTGTTTCCGCCAGACATTCTGATGGAATCGTCACTCGAAATTGCAGAGAAAATTGCGGGTAACGCTCCAATCGCAGTGCGACAGGCCAAACAGGCCATTCATCGCGGCCTGCAAATGTCGCTGTCAGATGGGCTGGGGTTTGAAATCGAAGCCTATAACCGCACTGTGCCTACTGAAGACCGACAGGAAGGTGTTCGAGCCTATAATGAGAAACGTCCTCCCGAATTTAAGGGAAAGTAGAAACTGCTGAAGATCTTAAGTACTTTACAACAACAAATAATTCCGAATTCAATCCCTCGCGATAATACATTGAAGCTCTAAGAGCAGAGTTCATTCAAGTTTCGAGTAAAAACCAATCAGCCTTTCAGGCTGCTCACAATCTGTCTCGATTTCACAATTCACTAATTTGGGTGAGGTTATATATTGAAAGCCTATCTATAATGCTGATTAAGTAATAACCGACACACGAACACGTACTTCGTGCGAGACAATATGGATAGCAACAAAGAAAGAGTTCTGGCGCTCATGTCCGAGTCGCATCAGCTGAATCCAGATGCGGACAGCGGGCTGATAATCGAAAAGTGCGAGCAGGCATTAACTTATATCGACAAAGAAAAGAACCCTGCGATCTGGGGGGCGGTTCAGGCAGATTTCGCGAGGCAACTGTTTTCCGCTAAACCGAAAGTCTCGATGGCGCTCTTCGAAAATGCGTTAACTGTAACCGGTCCTGATGACGAAAGCGGGCTGTATCCGTCGATATGCGAGAGTCTTGGTCAACTTTACTTCGAGCGATTCAAGACAGATCCCGAATATCTGGAACCGGCCATCAAATATCTGGAAACAGGTTTTGAACAAGCCAACTATGTGGCACCAATGCTGGCGGAACTTTACGGTTCTCGCGTTCAGGGCGACCGCCTGTTTAACTGGACGCGCCGAATGGAGTGTCTGCAGTTGATTTTGAACGGACTGGATCCGGAAAAGGAGCCCGGGCAATGGGCAGAAATATGCAATCGAATCGGTTACGCATGGCGAGACCAGCCTAATGGTGATATCAATGAACAATTGCAAAACCGACTCGACTATCACCTAAAAGCACTCGATGCTTTGGGCGACAGCCAAACTTCTGAGTGGATGAATACGCATATTTCAATCAGTGAGGTCTATCGGTTTTTTCCTCCGCAGGACGGTGTCGATACACTGGCCCTCTCGCAGAAACATGCCCGCGAAGCTCTGGACGCATGCAACGCAGACACGTCCAGTGAAGACTATCGACTCGCCGTCCAGGCCGTCGTTCAGTCGACTGTATTCGAGAATGACCCGGGCAGCAGTGAAAAAAGAAAAGAGGCTCTTGAATTGCTCGACAAAGCCTGCGCTCGTCTGGACCCGGTGTTGCAGCCGGTTGCGACCGCAGATGTTGAACGCACTCGCGCACTTGTCATACTGGAAGAGATTCAAAACGGCGATCTTACGAACCTGAAAACGCTGGTTGATTCAACAATACGGGCACGCAGTCTATTACAGGATATTAACCCCGGTAGTCTGCTGGTGCTGTGCCGGTTGGAAGGGGAGGCTTTAATTGCCGCCGGCAGGTTTTCTGAGGCGACAAAACCCCTGCAAGAAGGTCTGGACATCGGACAGCAGTATCTCACCGAATCGTCCAGCATCGATGGTCGTCTCGAGACCATTCATAACATCGGCGATATTTCTGGACTGCTGTGTCACTGCCTTCTGGAAGAAAACCGCATAGAAGCCGGGCTGATTGCGCTGGAACGTGGCAAAGGGTTGGTGTGGGGAGACCAGGAGGTTTCGAATGCTGACATTGTCAGTCTGGTGCCAGAGAATGGGGCACTTCTGTTTGGCTGTTTCGCTGCCGATCCGGGTTTCGTCATCGTAGTCTCAAGGCAAGGGGCGACTGCAGTTCGCCTCGACAACTTTGCAAGAAAAGATGTGATGGAGCTGCAAAGGGGTCCAAATCCGGAAGAGGAACTCGGCGGCTGGTTGTACCGCTACTTTATGAGAAACAGCAGGCCCGACGAATGGGCGAACGGGTTTGACACCTATGGAAGAAAACTTTACGAATCACTCTGGCGCCCCGTTATCGAAGAGCTTAAGAATCACGGATTGGAAAATGAGGCGGAGCTGGTCTGGTTTGCACATGGAGGCAGTGGCGCCCTTCCTGTACACACCGCCTGGTGCGAAGATGAGCATCAAAGAGAGTGGCTTCTCGACATGTACAGTCTGCGGTTTGCGCCGTCGGTTAAATCACTGCTACAAAATTCCGAACCGCTGAATCTCAGTTCAGTATTGATCGTCAGCGATCCGGAAGACAATTTAAAGACAGAAGAACTTGAAAATGTCTGGATTCAGTCCGCACTCACAGAAAGCCGCATCGAGATTCTCCGCGGACAGGATGCATCCAGACCATCTGTTATGGAGAAATGGGGGCAGGTCGACGCTGTGCATGTTGCTGCACACGCGCAATTTGACACGTCGGATGTGTGGAACTCGAACATACGACTGACAAATGACGAACGGCTGACGACCGCAGATTTTTTCGACAGTCGTTTTTCCGGATTTCCAGCACTAGTCGTGTTGAGTGCTTGTGAGTCTGCTGTGGCTAAGGTCACCGCACATGCAGACGAATTTTTGGGTTTTCCGGCTGCACTTCTGAGCGCAGGATCTCGATCCGTGCTGGCGACCATGTGGCCGATTGACGACCGTGTCAGCGCTTTGATCACCGGGCGCTTTTACACCAATCTTGCTTCTGGTGATTCGTGTGCTCGTGCATTGAGAAATGCGCAGAACTGGTTGCGTAACGCGACCGCAAAAGAGCTACGGAAAGAACTAATACCTCTGTTTTCGGTTCCGGATAGTCCTGCTGCCGCCGAAACTGCAAAGGAACTCTGGTTCAACTTAAAGAAAATCGACAAAGAGACAACGCCATTTTCAGCTCCCCACTACTGGGCAGCCTTTATCACTTTTGGACATTAAAATGAGCACACAAATGGAACAGCTATTTTTAATCGACGCGATGGCAAGCAACTGGCCCTTTATCCGGGATCTGATTCTTCAGGATGATCCGGCACTGGAAGCGGAGCTGAATGAATATATGAGTCGGATACAGTCGGCTGAGACCGCCTCTGAGAAAGACACTCACTTCAAGCTATTGCTTGAATTTCTTGAAGATACCGCAGCGTGCGATTTGGTCAAAAACCTAATTTCCCGTAACAGTGTCAGTGAGCTTTACGGGGAACGAGGTGCCGTTGTTGAAACACTTGAGGCAGTCACAGCCGAAAGTTCAGAAGATCTCAGCGCGCACGAAACCGAAGCCGCGAATAATCTGGCACGCGCAATGAATCTGTCGACCTCACCAACACCGGTACCGGTTTTCTTCGCAACCAATCGCGAAGCGAGTCGATCAGGCAGTAGTGAACTGACAGGATTCAATGGTAATCACAGTGGAAAACTGACTTTTGGTCAGGCGGTAGTCAATGTTCCGGTAGCTCATGAGATCGGGAAAGTTGAAAAACCGAGATGGTGGTCGCTCGATAAAGGCAACGCGGAAAAATACATGACGCATCGCCTTGCAAATGAAATGTCCAGTGAAACTTTTCAAACCGAACTGGCTCAGACCATCGAGTCTGACACCGATCGCGACCTTCTCGTTTTTATGCATGGATACAATGTGTCTTTCGACGAAGCAGTTCTTCGGGCCGGTCAGATCGCTTATGATCTGGATTTTGCGGGCACCGTCGTGCTGTTCAGCTGGCCATCAAAAGGCAGTCTGCTTGGATATTTTAGCGACGAATCTAACTCTATAGCTTCAGCTCGATATTTGTTCGATTTTCTGGCAATCCTAGATAACGGCCCGTGGAGAAGAGTACACGTTATTGCGCACAGCATGGGAAATCGCGTGTTGCTGTCTGCACTATCTGGAAATCCCTCCGATACTTTGAAGCTTGGTCAGATTATTTTTGCAGCTGCAGATGTTTACGTGCAAACGTTTAACGCAGAGTTTCCAAAACTGGGCTCAGTAGGCCTGAGCAAAACGTCTTACGTGTCGGACAATGATCGGGCACTGTTTGCCTCAAGTCTGCTGCACAGTGGTCAAAGAGTCGGATATCCTGAGAACAATATGGTGTACTGCACAAAAGGAATGGAAACCATCGACACCAGCCCTATCAACAACGGTCTGTCTATGTTCGGACTGAACCATAGTTACATCAGTGATGATCGATCAGTAATCACCGATGTTGGATATCTGTTAGAGCACGGACACAAAGCTGATGACCGCAAAGGGCTAAGGCAGCTGCCGAATCAGCCCTACTGGACATTTCGATAAACAGTTCAATGAATCATCTCAACTAGAAGCCAGCTGCTTTTTCGTTAATTTATCTTCCAGTGACCCGTATCAATTGCCCTGAAGATGAGTCGGTGATCATCCACAGCGCACCGTCGGGTCCCGTGCGAATGTCCCGGATACGTCCAAACTCATTTTCGAAGTACTGTTCTTCCCGAACGACGCGTCCGTTCTGAATACTGAGTCGGGACAAATGTCGTCCGGCGAGAGCGCCAACCATAAGCGAGCCGTTCCACTCGGGAATAAGCGGGTTGTCGTGCACATAAAACTCGAGACCCGAAGGGGCAATGGACGGGTCCCAGTAGTACACTGGCTGCTCGTAACCGGGCGCTGCAGCTCCTTCTGGAAATCCGGCACCTGAGTACTTTGTGCCGTAAGAGATTATCGGCCAGCCGAAGTTCAGACCCGCCTTTGGACGATTCACCTCGTCGCCGCCGGCATCACCGTGCGACAGTGTCCAGTATTCTCCCGTAAGCGGGTGCACCGCCGCACCCTGTGGGTTTCGATGTCCAATAGACCATATTTCAGGTAGGCCCTCTTTTCCATCCGCAAATGGATTGTCCACGGGCGCGGAGCCGTCTCGATTGATGCGGATCACAGAACCGGCATGATCGAACGGATCCTGTGCCCGCATCGGATCCCCTCGATCCCCCAGTGTTACAAGAAGTGTTTTGTCGCTGGAAAAGCGCAGACGCGAGCCAAAATGTCGCCCGCCACTGCTTTTGATATTCGAAGAAAATATGGTCTCCAGATTATCAAGACGATTGGCTTCCAGATTCAGCCGCGCACGCGCCACCGCGGTTCCGTAACCGGAACCATCGTCCACGGCATAGGTAAAAAACACCTGTCGGGTCTTGTCAAAATCCGGGTCCAGAACAATATCCAGCAGCCCGCCCTGATTAATATCCGCAACATCGGGCACACCCGCGAGTGGCTCAGACACCGCACCATCTGCAATCCGCCTCAAACTCCCGGGGCGCTCGGTAACCAAAATGGAATCATCCGGCAGAAAAACAAAACCCCACGGTCGATCAAGCCCCTCAACAACGACTTCCGTTGAAACCTCAACAGACTGAGGTTGAAGCTGGCAGCATCGACTTTGATCAATAATCACCGCCTGATCCGGAACCAATGTGGCCGTGCATCCGGACATCAACACTCCAATGATAAACGCAAAAACAAGATAAAATCGTTTTTTCATGTTCTTGATGCCTCCATTCCCACATCCGTTAGATGTAGAAGCTACACATCTTTTGAGCAAGACGACCAACATTTTTACCGCCATCAGTAAATCACTAAGAAAACCAGAAAAAACTACACATATTCAGTGCCTATTTGTACTGTCGTTTAAATAATCTCGCTGTCAGACTGTGATGACAATAGATTTTTCACTATCCCATTGCTAATTTTTGCTTACACTCTAATAGACTCTTAAGGCACTCTAAACCATACACATCGATCAGAGAATAAGTGACATATTTTGGTTATTGCTGATTCGACTTTTTAGATCGATCGCAACTGAGAATCTGAGATGGCTGTAACTTCGCTCTGATCCGGATGATACTTTCTGTAATCTAATTCACACTTCCAATAAACGAACCACAACTTAAAACATTACTAATTCGCTTTTTTTGGCAGGCTACTACTCCTATCCCTCTGTTTGACTGCCCTCTTCCTCTCGGATGCTAAATGGACCATTAACTCTCATCCACTCCTCGGAACTTGATCTTTCAACATCTGTTACATCCTTTAACCACTCCGAATCTGCATCCATGTAGCTAGCAATCCCAATAGCTCTGAGCCTATCGTCTGAATTCCTTGAGTACTTTGCTTCAAATGAATATGCCCACGAATGTATTGGATGAATAACCTGATAGTCTTTCATCCACTTCAACGCCATTTCTACAAATTCCTGATCTCCAGTTTGCTCGTAAATCCACTCCGACATCAGCGCAAGTAGATACCAGCTATAGACGGCGCGTTCTTCGGTATACGGAACTCGAAACAAGGCCTCCTTTAGTTGTTTTTTTGATAAGGACAAATCGCCACCTTCAACAGCCAAAATCGCCCTACTCAAACTGCACTCAAACGTTTCACAGCCCCAATCTTTCTGCACACTTTCTATAAACTTACTCATAGCTGCAGCTTTACCGGTCTTTGAGGCAACTAATGTGATAAGTGGAATGACCTCTGTTTGAAGCGTGCTGCTCCTTTTTTCGACCTCATAAAACAGCACGTACTTTATAAATTTCTCTAATGCAGCATCATACTTATCATTTTGAATATCACTGATGGCCTGAATGAATATTTCGTATTTGTCGCTCACCTCTCGGTTATGGATATTTATACACGCGATATATTCTTCTGAACATGGCACATACTCTTCTTCCATAAGCTTCGCTCCTTCGTATTTATTCGAGATTAGTTGCTCACGAATATCTGGTGCCAAAGCGATGATCAATGAGTCTTTTCTTATCTTTCGATGAGTGATACCGTCTTTATACTTGTGAAACCTTGAAAAGATTTTATCTGTTTGCTGCAATACCGCATCGTCAACTCTCCTGTCTGTGAATACGTGCATTATTATATAACGCTTCGCTCTGTCTACCAAAGTTTCATGAACTTCTACGTGTGACAGTAGATCGTCTACTATTTGATCAAGGTTCGAACCACGCACTCGATTTCCAATCAGGTATGCAGACCAGATATTAGGATCATTCGATTTGGACGAGAGATCATAAAACGTAGCGTCTGCATCCTGACTAAAACCAAACAAGTGCAAATACGACAAAAAGTCCCGATACCTATAGAAACTGCTGTAACGAGAAGCTGCTCTTTGTGCGTAGCGTGCTGCGTTTAAGTAATCTCCCTCAAGTTGAGCCAATCTTTGCGCGCTTGTAATCGAAGCATGCGAACCGGTTTCGAGATTGGCCGAAATTTCGTACAGTGGTCTTGCGAGTTCATACTCTCCCTTCCAGTAAAACTCACTACCCGAAACGTACGCCTGATTAGATAGCCTCACACGATCCTTTACAGCCCCGCCACTGAAACCTGGAAATCGCATATATGTCTCTGCTGCTTTATCGTACTCCCCCCTTCTCAAGTACTTGCTAGCCAATAGCTCAACCAAGTCCCATGATTTGTCTCCACTGTTAATTGCCCGTTCCATATAACTTAACGCTTCGTCAATTCCTTCATTTTTCTCCAGCACCTGCGAAAGATATCTGTGTTTTTCCGGATGTCCATCAAAACGAGATTTGATTTCCTCTAAGATGGCATCTGGATCATCATCCTCGCCGGGTCGACGATGTGCTCTTCTAATGAGCCGGAAGTCATAGTTTGTGTACTGATAGTCTTTGACACCATTGTAGGAACGCAAAACTTTTATATTTGTTGGCCAATCTCCCAATACATCACTAATCTTGTCCATGAGTTGTCTTTCAGGCTTGTATTCCTGCCTGTAGTTGCGATGGTGGTCCCATATGAGATCTCTGGAGAGCATTCTATCTTCGTCCGTTATTCCACCCGTATTAGCAGACAAAGATGCGAACTCGTAAAGCTTCTTCAAGAGGTTTGGACGAGTCGTAGGGCTCGCTCTTTCTATTTCCAATGCAAGTAATTGAGACCGGATTCGCAAATAGGTCCGATGCCCATCTAGCAATGATTCTGCCCAAACAAGCATCCTATTGGAAGATTCAATGTGGGCTTGCTGATTAACTCTTTTGTCGAGCTGTCGCAAAACATTGGATATACCCAACGTCCGGTAAAACCGGATGATATCCAAGCGAGACAAAGTCGCATCGCTAAGGCTGCAGCACCACTCTCCACTTCCATTTTTTACTAGTCTGTTGATCGCTGAGTCAAAGGCAATATCGCTTTCATCATATTCTCCTTGGACAAATTCTGCGCTTTGTTTTTGTTCCATCACTTTTTGATAAACCTCATCAAAAAGTGGAAACAAACCCTCAATCGCATAGAAATATTCGAAATTTTGTCTTGTTGACCACTTGTCGTTGTCTTCAGACGCGTAATGAATCATCTCCCGCCAATTCTCATTGACCCACTCGAGGGGGTCTATATCCGCAACTATTTCGTATCGATCTGCTAAACGGCTTTTTTCGATATAGGAAAATGCACGAAAAACTCCTGGCTGTAATTCTGAGACGATTCTTTCTAATTCATAATAGTTGCCATCGAGAAACGCTTTAATAGCCTGAGCTTCGATTGATGAGTTATTGGATATGATAGAAACAGCCTCTGGACGTCGGTATAAATAGAAAAGCGCTCTCGCCTTTAAGACGTCGTACAACGGTAACGATTCAGACACCTTGTTCAATGCAACAAGAGAACGTTCAAAGAATCTTCTTCTCTCTGATGCGCTTATTTCAGGGGTTAGTAATCCCAGTATCTGAAAATTTAGTGCTGTTTGAGCTGGATTGCTTTTAAGCTCCATCTCCTGAAGTGACTTGGGGAAATCCGTTTTCAGCTCATTTGTTAGTTCACTGTCAAATTCCTTAATTTGAAAAATTTTTGCGGCAATTTCGGCAGACGGTATTGCAGAAACAGTCATTAGTGATTTGTCTGATTTGGGTTTTTCGATTTGCACCGCTCCAACCCTAATAATCCGATCGTCACTGTGCAGAACAGCTGCAAGATCTAGTTTTTCTTTGTTGCTCCGACTTTCGCGAACGTACAATGACAATACGTTCTGGGCGCCGTATTGCCTTTCTATTTCTACCACATCTATATCGCCAAATCTAAAAAGCTGATCCCCGACGACCCGATGAAACAGCTCGACTGGCATAACCGAATTGGATGTTCCAGCTGCAATCTTTTCCGCGACAATACGAGAGATTGTTAGTCGTGCGGTTTTGTCAAGGCTAATTATCGACTGCTGAACCGGTACCACTATCAAGTCAAATTTCTTGTGACCTAGTGCTGATCGAATCAGTCTCGCTTCGTTTTCTGACCAAAACAAGCTTTTGCTGTCGTCTGGAAGCGAATCCCACTTCCCCCCTCTTTGCAGTTCGCCATAAAACTCTTTCCGAAATTCAACCAGAGTTCTCGAATCAACTATCTTATCGTGATTGGTACCGAGTCGAAATTCACCTCCCGATTCATAATCATCGCTTCCAATAGTATTTTCCAGTGAGCCAAACAGAACAAATGCACATAGACACAATCTGAATAAACCCTTATCAAGTAACCCATTTTTCATTTCTATATTCAACAATTTTATTTTTCCTGTTTTCTCCATCCACCCTATCATCCTATGTCTATACACTCTCGAGGTTCATAGCAGAGAATCTTTGCAAAATCACAACTTAGCCACGACTGTACCTATTTCGCAAAAAAAATCTACCTACTGCTTAAGCACAATACTCTAATAGTGTTGGCATGAACTCAACACTGGTTTCACACCGCCACATTCTTATTGGGGCTTCAGAAGCCGTAGACAACGACTTGGGTAGCAGATTGCCGAGTCAGGCAGGAATCACATCGGGATCCCGGAATTCACTTTAGATCCACTGCTTCTGTCGCTTATCAACAATGGTAATTCCTGACCCGATTTTTGGAATCAGTCTGGCATTGGACAAAGGTAATCGCGCGACCATTTGCAACTGACAGGGAATTGGAGATTTGACAGGAACGACTCGAGTTTTAAGACTCGAATAATTAGTGCGTTTACGAGATTGCCGCGCCTTCGTATCGCACTGATAGCCTATTGATGAAAGGACGTTGCCTAAAGATTTTTAGGTATTAGCGATCCGTTAAAATGGCATATGCCGCTTTCATTAGCGTTTGCAATCGTCTATGCCTGAATCAGGCCACTCGATCACCGGGCTCCTTACCGTCAAAAAATGCATCCAGATTGTCGAGGGCACGGAATCCCATGGCGTCGCGGGTTTCGAAATTTGCGCTGCCGATATGTGGAGACATGAAGATGTTTTCGTGCTCAGCGAATGCAGGATTGCCCCCGGGCTCCGTCTGAAAGCAGTCGAGACCTGCCGCAGCGAGGTGGCCGGATTTAATCGCATCGAGGAAATCCGATTCGTTCACCAACGCACCGCGTGAGGTATTGACCAGCACTGAACCGCGCGGCATTTTGGCAATATTGTCGGCATTGATGAGATTTCGAGTACTGTCCGTAGCCGGGCAATGCAAAGACAGAAAATCCGACACACCAAGAAGCGAATCCAGATTGTCGTGATAGATGGAACCCGCTTCGCGATCGGCGTCTAAACGAGTTCGATTGAAGTAGTGAACCTCCATATCGAAGCCGCGTGCACGTCGGGCGACCACCTGACCAACCTTACCCATACCGACAATGCCGAGCCGCTTTCCGGTCACTTGCTTGCCCACCATAAACGAGGGACTCCAGCTGTCCCATCGCCCTTCGCGCAACATCCGATCGCCTTCAGCCGCACGACGCGCCGCGCCCAGCAGCAACATCATGGCGATTTCGGCCGTCGCATCCGACAGCACATCGGGTGTGTTGGTGACCACAATCCCTCTTGAACCAAACGCTTCAAGATCGCAGTGATCGGTACCAACCGAATGGTTGGCGACAATTCGAACCCTCGGATTAAGCTGCTCCACCACTTCGCGGGTGAACACTTCGGAGTGGCAGGGAAGAATGGCGTCAACATTCTCGCTCATCGAGATAATCTCGTCGGCACTCGGCGGAATGTCGCCCACATTCAGAATGACTTCGAAGCTGGCTTGTGCGCGCTGTTCGGTCTTATCGGACAGTTTCCGAGTCAGCCAGAGAACCGGTTTTGAAGTTTCGCTCACAATCTTGAGTTAGTTAGGCTCAGCGCGATCTCGAAGTCTACGAGTCCGATTTTTTGCGGACACACTCGTCCCAGTAATCGTATGCTGCCATTGGCAGAACACAAGCAATGATGACGACAAACGGCAGTCCGCCCCAGAACCCGGCGAAACCGGTAGAGATACTGTGCGACAGACCGATGATAAATCCGCACAGCAAGAACAGGCCCACAAATCCTGTCAGTGTTTTCAGTGTTTTGGAAAGCATATCGTTATCTCTATTTAGTTAAGTCCGGCTTGAACGCATCACGCCATTTTTAATCACCTACGCTCGCTGCGTTCTCCAGATATTCTAGCAACCATCGAGTGGTTCTGAAAAACCGCGCGTCATCATTGAATGCTCCGACGAGCTGAACACCAATCGGCAAGCTGTCTTCACCCTCCATCAGTGGAAGACTCAGGCAAGGCAACCCGGCAAGAGTCCAGATTGCGCTGCAGATTGGATCACCGGTGCCGGTTTCAAACGCTGGCGCCGTCGACAGCGCTGACGGCGTTAACACCGCATCATATTCTTCAAAGAAATTTTCGAACCAGGGCGTAGTCGCTCGCATGGCTTCCATAGCGTCGGCGTAATCCTGATCGCTGATTGCCGCGGCGACTTCAAGTGATTTTTGTGCGCTGTCGCCCAAGGCGTCCAGCTCTGAGGGTTGAAATGCCGACAGGCATCTGCCGAAATCAACCTTGTAAATAATGTCTATAGCCTGGACCAGACCGCTGAATGAAAGCGGCGCTTCAACCCGGTCAATCCGATCACCGAGCAGATCCTGCAAATCGTTAAACGCGTCTCTGACGTCATCTGAATATTCTCCTGCATACGGCAGATCGATCCAGACAAAATTGGGTTCGATGGGCACCTCTTCATGAAATCCCCGATGTATCAGCGGCTTTGGCTCAAGGTAACTCAGGGAATCCTGCGCGTCATAACCGCTCAACACGTCTGCCAGCATCGCAACGTCGTCTGCACGCAATCCGTACATGCCCACCTGATCCAGATTCGGGGAGGTTTCGAGTACACCCACTCTTGAGATCATGCCGCGTGACGGCTTATATCCGTAAATGCCACAGAACGATGCCGGCCGTATTACCGATCCAATGGTCTGGGTGCCGATCGCCAAAGGCACCTGCCCGGATGCAACCGCAGCAGCGGAACCGCTCGACGATCCACCGGGCGTGCGATCCGAATTCCATGGGTTGCGGGTCTCTGGTGGCGCGAAAGCGGTCATTTCCACGGTAGTGGTCTTACCCAGAATAATGGCGCCTTCCTCTTTCAGCCGTTGAATAATCCGAGCGTCATTCTCGGGCACACGGTCACTGAAAGCCTTGCATCCGAAAGCAGTTGGCAACCCTTTCGTGTCCACCAGGTCCTTTATGCCGATCGGAATGCCATGAAGCTTTCCCATTGGCTGACCGCGAAGACGAATGTTATCCATCGCCTTCGCCTGCTCCAAAGCGCCCTCGGAATCCACGTGAGCCCAAGCCCGGATGTCACCATCGGTCTGCTCGATTACCGAAAGACAGTGACTGACCAACGCTTCGGAGGTCAATGATCCGTCGCGGATCAGACCTGCATACTCGACAGCACTTTTAGGGGCGGTGTCAGGCGCCTGATTCATAGCCGAAAATTATGGGCGATCAGGGAATGTAGGGACCAAACAACACATCCGGCAACCACAGCGCAATACCCGGAAACATGTACATCAGGAACATACAGAATATGACAATGCCCAGATACGGCATGATGCCCTTGAAGATCTGCACCAGCTCTATCTGCCCCTTTAACACCCCTTTTAAATAGTAGGCGGACATCGCCATCGGCGGCGTCAGGAAAGAGGTCTGCAGATTAAGCGCCACCAGCATCGCGAAGAAGTAGGGGTTGACACCGAAAGTGTCCAGCATGGGCAGGAAAATCGGCACGAATATGATCAGAATTTCCGACCATTCCAGCGGCCAGCCCAGGAGGAAGATAATCAGCTGAACCATTATGAGGAACTGCCATGGTTCCAGATTCATCGCCAACACCCAGTGTTCGATCACATCATGACCACCAAGGTAGGAAAATACAGAGGCAAAGGTCCACGAACCGACAAACATCCAGCACACCATGGCTGTTGCCTTCGCCGTCAGGAAGACCGACTCCTTGACCTTGGTCCAGGTCAGCGAGCGGTACATGATGGCCAGAATCAGACCGCCCAGTGCACCCATCGCAGCAGCCTCTGCCGGGGTTGCCAGACCGCCGAGAATCGATCCGAGAACCAGCATGATCAGAACGGTTAGCGGCACAAATGAAATCAGCAGCTGCCAGTAAATCTGCCCGCGTGTCATACCGTCATCCGTGGTTGGTTTCGGCGCAATGGATGGGTTTATCATCACCCGCACGATGACGTAAACAATGTAAAAGCTGGCCAGCAGTAAACCGGGAAAAACTGCTGCTGCGTAGAGTCGCAGGGGTGAAAGCTCAGCGATCGCTGCATATACGATGAGCATGATCGAAGGCGGTATCAGAATCCCAAGGGTTCCACCTGCGCATATTACTCCGGCACTGAAGTCTTTACGGTAACTGGCGTTCGCCATCGCAGGAAAGGCCAGCAGCCCCATCAGGGTCACCACAGCACCGACGATTCCGCTGGCGGTTGAAAACACGGCGCAGGTAATCAGCGCCGCGATTGCCATGGATCCGGGTAGGTTACGCGCCGCCAGCTGCAGTGAGGTAAACAGCCGGTTGACAATATTCGCACGTTCCACCACGTACCCCATAAACAGGAACAGTGGTATCGCCACCAGCGTATCGTTCTCCATAACGGAGTAGGTGTTCTGGTTCAGCAGATAGAAAATCTGGTTGTTGAACGCATCGGCAATGGTCTCGATCGACCCGGCCTGATGGTAGGCGTAATAACCAAAGCCCACACCCATGGCAATCAGGGTGAACGCGATAGGGAATCCCAGCAATACCAACAAAATAAACAATGTCAGCATTAATATGGCAACTTCAGGGTTCGTCATCTTCTGTATTCTGTCTGGTTAATTTTTAATGCGAATAGTGCAGATTAGTTTTCCTGCCCCTGAGCCGCCTGTTCCATTAGAGCGTCTTCCGTTTCTCGGACATCCTGCAAACGCTCCATCCACACGCCCGAACGCATCGCGCGCCAGCACCGAAGAATCTCAGCAATACCCTGTAATATCAGCAACCCGCCAGCGAGAGGGATTAGTGTTTTGAAAAAATAAATCTGAATTCGCGCGGGGCTGTTCCAACTCACCTCCTTGTATCGCCACGAGTCTGAAGCGATTTCTGCGCCGAACCAGAACAGGGCGATCATGCCCGGAAAGAAAAACAGCAGGTACAGCACAAAGTCTATGGTTGCCTGGACACGGATCGGGAAAAACCGGTACAAAACATCACCACGGACGTGAGCGTCCTGAGCCAGCGCATAGGGACCCGCCATTAGAAACAGTGCCCCGTACATCTGCACCATCATATCAAACGCCCAGACCGTCGGCGCATTGAGGACGTACCGCACAAAGACTTCGTAGGAAACGGATAGCGTCAGAATCAGAATGCACCAGCCGAATGCCCGGCCAACCCAGATACTGAGGCTCTCGATTGAATATATGAGTTTCGTCACTTTCGTGCGTCCTCCTTATGGTCGTTACGGAATTACTGCGCTTTTATTTTGATAATAACAGGTTGAAAACCCGTTGAACGAATCGTTTGTTCCGGTCATCAGATCAGATTTTTTGGTCTTGCTCTGATCTTTACTGCGCTGAAATGGAAAAACGGGGGTTCGAATGAACCCCCGCTTCCCAAAAATACATCTTGCGAGTGACGTCTTACCCGAAGTAGTGAGCGTAAGCCAGTTTGTAATCCGGCTGGTTCAGGTTCAGGTAGTTCATAACCGTCTTTGCATAGGATTTCTGTGAATCGATAACCTTGGCAAAGAATTCATCTTGCCCGGACATACGCTCAACCACGATATCCCATGCTTTGAGCTGCTCAGACATAACCGAATCCGGAGTACGGTAGACATTAACGCCCTGCTCTTCGGCCAGAGTTACCAGATCGTCCGCGTAGCGACGGGTGTTGTGCCAGTAAAAGTTGGAGTTCTCTGCTTCAGAAGCGTATTTCAGAATGGCTTTTTGCTCATCAGCCAGGCCGTCGTACTTCTTCTTGTTGAAGCTGACTTCGAAGAATTCCTGCGACTGGTGGAAGCTGGCGAGGTGGTAGTGCTTGGACACGTCCTGCATACCGAAGTCACGGTCAGAGGTTGGGTTGTTGAACTCAGCCGCATCAATCAGGCCGGATTTCATCGCGGGCTGAATTTCACCGCCCGGCAGTTGCACAACCGACATGCCCATTTCGAGCAATACGTCAGCTGCCAGACCAACCGTTCGATACTTCAGCCCTTCCATCTGGCTGGCGTCGGTGATTTGCTCTTTGAACCAGCCCATTGGCTGTGCCGGCATCGGGCTGTTGAAGAA
>JBCCGE010000024.1:0-40235 GCA_039029455.1 Pseudomonadota bacterium
CGAGGATTTTGTGCAAATTCGATGAATTATGAAAATGTGACCTAATACCTTCTCGTTTTCTTGATTTTTCGTTATATTCCTACTCTATTATTAAAAAAATCAATAACTTCAAATAGCGTCAGCAGCGATTTCGGCGGTATGATTCTGCGGCGCGAGAAAGTGGTGAACCGGGGATCACCATCGCAATGCCGTCATTTCACCAGCGAGCTGTTCTGGTGTGAAGGAGGTGCAAAATGGGTTTGAAGAACCGCTGTTTATCAGTCAACCGGCCACAGGGCACGGTGTCCACATTTGTCGAATTGTTGAGAAGTTCTCAGCCTGAATCCGTAGATAGTCGCGCCTGGCGAAGTGACAATGCGGATGAGGGTCGGGATCGAATCCGAAGTCAAATTCGCAGGCTGTTCCAACAGCCGTCATTTCGGTCCGGAATGGCCGCTGGCATAGGCGGTATCTTTGCGGTCTCCACTGCCGCTGCCGCAGGTCTCGGGCAGGCTCAGGTGCTGTCGGGTCTCGGGCAACCACTGCGCGTCGAAATACCGTTGATTTCATTGTCTGAATCAGAGGCGGCTCAGTTAAGCGCTCGAATTACGTCACCCCTTGCCTATCAGGAAGCCGGCATCGCGGATCGCACAATTCGGGATCGAATACGGACCCGACTGGTCGATCTGGGTACCAGTGCAGCCCGGCTTGAGCTCAGAACAGTAAACGGCGTTGACGATACGGTTATTCCGTTACTGGTTGAACTCAACTGGCCGAACGGTCGCTTGCAGCGAGAATATATGGTGCTGCTCAATCCGTCGGACGCAACGTCCAGTGATTCTGCGGTGTTTGCAAACGATGCAAGCGCCAGTACAGCAACATCCCAGTCAGCAGAAAACGGTTCGCTGACTCCTATTTCATCGGCACTTCCGGTTGAGCGCAGCCAGTATGTGCAGGTTCAGCCCGGAGACACTCTGGCCACCGTCGTCAATCGAATACTTCCGCAGGGTGCAACGCGCTTTCAGGGCATGATCGCAATCTACGAACTGAATCCGGATGCATTCGTCGAGCAGAACATTCACCTGATTCGAAGCGGTGCGCAACTATCGGTGCCGGACGAGAATGCAATTCTGTCGTATCCGAGAGAAACCGCCCGAAATCGTTTTAATGCTCTGGTTGCCCAACACGATCATGTGCTGGCTGAAACAGAAGCCATCGCGAACAACAGTGACCAACCGCTTGAACGGTCTGAGAGCAATGAGAGTCAGGCCGCACCGAGTGACGTTTCCGCTGATGTTGCAGCGAATTCGCAATCAGATGCTCAGGCCGCCCGATCGACCGACGGTTTTAGTCTGCAGATTTTGCCCGCTGATGACCTTGTTGTTGACGGCCCGACACAAACAACCGGTGTCGAGGGAACCGAGTCGGAAGCGCAGCTCGCAGGCGGTGCTTTATCTGCGCAGATGCAGAGCTTTTCAACATCACTTGAGTTGATGACGGTCTCACTAGCTGCACTGCAGGAAGAGAATCAGGTGTTGAAGGATCGATTGCAGAAACTGGAAGATCGCGTTGGATTGTTGATCCAGTTCATCTCAGCAGACGACTTACGACAGGCCGGACTGACTGATCTCGCGTCCATCTCAGGTAGTGAAGAGTTAGCCACAGCGGAAAATCCATCTGCCACCGATGAACGGGTCAACTCGTCAGTAACTGAACTGGCGGCGACAGCCGGTAATGAGCGCTCTGATGCAACGCAGATCGAACAGGATATCGTGCAACAGCAGCTGCTGGACGGTTTGAGCAATCAGGTGAAACTGGAGCTCGGTGAGACCGACCTCACGGCGCCGGCTGAAGGTTCTGAAGCTGAGGCCAAAGCGACATCCGAAACCTCCGGTATTGCCACCAGTGATGCCGGTTTGGCGGCGAACGACCCGGCGTCCTTTTCGCTGTTTAGTCGGTATGTGACTCAACCGTTGAACAACCTGTTTGGCAACGGAATTCCGACCTGGCTCGGTTGGGTTGCAGGTCTGATGACCGCGCTGGTGGTTTGGTTGTTGTGGAGTGCGGGTCGTCGTCGAGACGATGATGCTGTGGAGAAACGTCAGCCATCGGTTAATCCCGAGCGGTCGACGATGCAAAGTGCTGATCAAAGCTATCTGCGTCCCAGTGAATCCGGCGGCGTAAGTTACATACATCCGGACGAGGAAAACGCGGTTTATGTGTCTGATGATGAGGACAGCACACTGCTGATTCTCGACGACTCAATCGGAAGTATGGATGATGGTGATGTCACGCAAAACGGACGCGTTGACTCTATTACGGAGTCCGAGGTGTACATGACCTACGATCGCCCGTATCAGGCTATTCGGGTGCTGGAGGATGACTACGAGCGTGGCGGTCCCAATCGTCCGGAGATCGCGATCAAGTTACTGGGTATATATGAGGAACTTGCCGGGCGTCTGAACATCGAGGACCCGCAGGCGCATTTTATTCAGCGGCTGCATTCTGATCGTGAGACCTTTACCAGCTACGACTGGCAGCGGATTCTGGAAAAAGTCAATGAGTCCCAGATGAAACAACCGGTTGCTGAATCAGAAGTCAAGAAAACACCTCGATCACAGAACGGTCTGCAGTACGATGAAAACGGAGATCTGATCTTCAAGCGCGGCTAGTGTTCGCATTTGCGGTTCCCCGACCGTGATCTGTATTGTGTAAGATCACCCCTTTATATCGATCAATAAAGGGGTCTGCGATGTTCAATCTTCAAACGGGGAAATATCTGGGTGTTTCAGCGCTCTGCATGATGGCAGGCGTTTCAGTGTCGTTTGCCGACATTGCATTGAAATACGATACCGGTGATGCCAGTGCGATGGTGATGTATGTGACAGATGGGCGAGTTGCGATGGTCATGGACATGGGCAGTCAGGGCGAAGGTCGAATGATTTACGACGCTGCATCCGACAAGATTCTGATGGTCAGCGATTCACGTCGGGAATATATGGACATGGACGAAATGGTGCAGGCAATGGGAGGTCTGTCCGATATGCTTGCCGGTGCTATGGCCGGATTGGATGATGAAACCAAGTCGCAGCTGGGCGGGCTACTGGGTGGTCTTGGTGGGCAGAAAGAGCCGCCTCCTGAGGCAACAATGCGTGATACCGGTCGAGACGAAGCCGTTTTAGGGATCGATTGCGATGTGGTTGAAATCGTTGATGCCAGCGGGACGTTTGAGATGTGTCTTGCCGATCACGGTGACGTCGGCGTCTCAGACAAGGACTTTCGGCTGATGAAGGCGATGTTTAGTAAACAGCAATCCATGGCCAATCAGATGTAACAGATGTTTGGTAATCAACAGTCCTTCAGCTTCAGCAGCATGGACCTAGACCGCGTCCCGGTTAAAATGGAGCCTGTGAATGTTCCGGGGGATGCGTCCAAGCTCATCAGTATTTCTGAGACTGTGGACAGCTCTATGGTAAACGTGCCAGACAGCTACGCAAAAGCGTCTGCCCCGGGCGGTTAGTTCGTCACTTAAAGTTTCTTTGTTAACGGGACCTTCGGGTCCCGTTTCATTTTTTTCCGCGCTCACAATGAAAACCCGACAAACTGAGTTCATCGTATTAATGGCATTCGCCATGTCGATGGTCGCACTGTCCATTGACGCCATGTTGCCAGCGCTCTCGCAGATGGCAGCGGACTTGTCTGCTGCCCACGCAAACGACCGTCAGCTGATTATCTCGGCTGTATTTGTTGGTATGGGTGTGGGGCAACTGGTGTTCGGCGTTGTATCGGATACTTACGGTCGCAAGGCGCCGATGATTCTGGGTATTGCCGTTTTTGTGGTCGGCAGCGTTATTTCAGCCCGGTCCGACTCGATGCAGTGGATGTTAATCGGCAGGGTATTGCAGGGATTTGGGGCGGCGGCTCCAAGAACCATCTGCGTAGCCATTATCAGGGATTGTTCTGCGGGCGCCCAGATGGCCCGGATAATGTCACTGGTCATGACCGTATTCATATTTGTGCCTGTGGTCGCACCTCTGCTGGGTCAGCTTATCTTGTATCTGAGTCACTGGCGCACGATTTTCTGGGCATTTGTGTTTCTGGCAGCACTGCTCTTATTCTGGTTCTGGATTCGCCAGCCTGAAACGTTACCCACATCGTCCAGAACTCCACTTGCGATTGGTCAACTGGGGCTCACTCTTGGAAAAATAGTTACGACTCGGCAGACGCTGGTAAACACACTTGCCGCAAGTGTCACTTTCGGTGCCTTTATTGGTTATCTAAATACAAGTCAACAGATTCTGCAGGAGTTTTTTGCTACTGGTGTTCACTTTGCGTTCTACTTCGGTGTGCTGGCGGCGGCAATTGGTTTGTCTTCATTTGTAAATTCCCATCTGGTCAGCCGATTCGGCTTGCGCAGTCTTTGCCGATTTGCGTTGGGCGGCATTCTGATGCTGTCGCTACTCTATTTGTCAGCGCGCTCCTTCATTGATCCATCGCTGCGGGTGTTCATGGTTTACATGCTTGGTTGCTTTTTTTGTATCGGCACCCTTTTCAGCAATTTCAACGCACTGGCAATGGAGCCCATGGGGAAGATGGCGGGAATCGCGGCATCGGTAACCGGGTCGATCCAGACCATTTTGTCACTTTCTATCGGGTTCCTGATCGGCCGGATGTATACAGATTCAGAGCTTTCCCTGGCCGCAGCATTTAGTGTTTTGTCTTCGCTGTCTCTGATAATGGTGTTTAGGTTTGACCCTGCTCCCGCTGATCAATGAGCGCAAAGTAGGCTTCACAATGTGCACTGTAAAGGCGCTCGACCTTGGGATGGGCCCGGGCGTATTGTGCAAACAGTTCATCGGTGTCTTCATCGGTCAGTGCATTCGGCAGGATTGCAGAACTTTGTCTGGCGGACTGATGCCAGTATTCAACCTGCTTCCAGTCTCCGGGGCGGTCGTCTGAGGACCAGTCGAAGGCATGTTCAATAAATGGCAGATTCAGGTAGTGCCAAAGTCGCTGCATTTCATTCACCGGTGAGCGTTGAATGTCCTCGGCTCTGATCACCATTGGTGCGCGTGGGAGTCTCTTTTTAAGATACTGGTAGTGTTGCCATTGTGCATTTAGTCCGACTTCCTCAGTGGTTACGTCGGGATCCAGTTTGTGATAAGACATTATGGCGCGTTTTGGGTTTCGGACCAGAAAAAAATGTTTCGCGTTATTGCAAAGATGAGGCTGTTCCTGCAGCAGAGAAAGCACGTAATAACTCATGTCTTTGGCGAACACCGGAGCGTGCTCGCTTTTGCGCCAGAGCATTTTTACGATTTCTGATGGTTCTGCAGGGTGCGATGGGTCGTAATTAAAGTGTGGCATCCGGTGATAACCTTTCGTGCGGTAGTAATAGTGCATAAACGGTTCATGAAAAACCGCCAGATCGCCACGCTCACGCATAATGCGCTCCGTCGCAGTGGACATTGATCGCGGATGGCACCACATGAAGATGACAGGATGATTTTGTGCGGAAGCAGACACAATTGGCAGCGGATGTAAAAGGCGCCCAGGGTTCAATTGGTTAATGCAAGCTTATCAGAGTGATGTACCGCGGGAAGACGATTACGCGAGCTCTGGATGAAATAGTAGACGGGACCGCTGTTTCGGCGTACTTGAATCAGCCGCCTGAGACACTGGTACAACGGGCTCAATAAGCGCCTTTCAGTTTTCAGGAGGCATTTGCAAAAACTGTGTTTAAAATAGGATTCTGATGGATCAGCTCGCGATGGTCTGAGGTTACAATCGGGGCGTTTCTGGTATCAGATTTCTCAGGCAACTGCAGACGAAGAATTATGAAAGCTGAAGATATTCGCTACGTAAATGACAAACAAATGGCCGACACCCTGCTTAAACATCGGGATGTTAAGCGGGTCAATCAGATCATTCAGCGACAGGAGGAAGACGGGCCCCTTGGCACGCGCAGACGCCTGCTGGCAACTTCGGTTCGGCTGAGTCGGTCGATGGCGCCGGACATCCATAAAATGGCGGACGAATGTGTGGAAACACTGGGTATGGAGATCCCGCTCGAACTCTATGTTTACTCCAGTCCTCAGTTTAATGCGGCGTGTTTCAAGCCGGAGGACGGACAATTATTTGTTATGTTTTCATCAAGTTTGCTTGAGGCATTTGAGGGCAGTGAGCTCAAGTTTGTCGTCGGCCATGAATTTGGTCACCATGTTTATCGACATCATGACATTCCGATCGGCTATTTGCTGCGTGGACAAAACCGTCCTGATGCACGCCTTGCACTGGATCTTTTTACCTGGTCCCGCAATGCGGAAATATCAGCAGACCGTGCCGGAGCGATTTGCGCCAATGATCTCGATGGCGTGGCGAAGTCATTGTTCAAACTAGCCTCCGGGTTGGGAGATAAAGTCATCAATTTCAATCTTGACGAATTCCTCAAACAGGTCGATGAGATGCAGATTGAGGACGCCGAACCGGGGCAGGGTGCGCCTAAAGAAGACTGGTTCTCAACCCATCCTTTCAGTCCGCTCAGAGTGCGGGCTTTGAAGCTGTTCCACGAATCAGAATTGATGGTGACAGATGGTCAGTCAGCAGACGATCTCGAAGTCGGCGTGCAACGATTAATGAGCTTGATGGAGCCGAGTTATCTGGAAGCGCGAACCGATGCGGCATCATCGATGCGACACGTACTGTTTGCGGGTGCCATTGCAGTCGCAGATTCTACGGGCGGTATAAGCAGCGAGGAAATCGAGGTTTTTGAAAAGTATTTTGGCAAAGGAGAGTTCAACAAGGGCCTTGATATTGAGAGAATAAAACAGGATTTGTCATCACGAATCAGCAGGGCTCTCGAGCACGCCAGCGAAACTCAGCGCATGCAGGTGGTCAGGGATCTTTGCGTCGTCGCCAAGGCCAGCGGTAAAGTCGAGGACAGCGAGTACAGGCTTCTCGAAGATATCTGCGATGGACTGAAAATCTCCCGCTCTTTTATCTGTCAGACATTTGATCAGGACATTGACCCTGATGAAACCATGCGGTGTGAGCACCGTCAGCGCTGATACCTGTAACCCCAAATTTTCTAAAACGCGATGTGGACTGATGTAAGGGCCGCGTGGGCGCTGTTTATCGGCGTCGGCTTCATTATGATTGGCAATGGCCTGCAAGGGACATTGCTGGGTCTGAGAGCTTCACTGGAAGGCTTCTCGACCTTTACAACCGGAATAATGATGTCCGGTTATTTTGTGGGCATATTACTTGGCTCCATTCTGGCACCGAGACTGGTGTCCAGAGTTGGTCATATCAGAGTCTTCGGCGCACTTGCATCCGCGGCATCAATCTCTATTCTGGTTCACGGTCTGTTGGTGAATCCAGCCACATGGTTCATGATGCGACTGGTCACGGGCATCAGTTATGCCGGATTGTATGTGGTGTCAGAGAGCTGGCTAAATGATCGCGCCAGCAACGAGACTCGCGGCAAGATGCTGTCCTTGTATATGGTCGTAACTACTCTGGGGATGGGGGCCGGCCAGTTTCTGCTCAATATTGCAGACCCCTTGGGTATCGAGTTGTTTGTTCTGGTTTCCGTGGTCGTATCATTTGGGTTGATACCCATGTTACTGACTGCGCGACCTGCGCCCGCTTTCGAAACCACGACCAAGATGACTCTGGGTGAATTGTTCAGAGCGTCCCCGCTGGCTCTGATCAGCAATATGCTCACTGGTATGGCCCATGGAACCATATTCGGTCTGGGTGCGGTCTATGCAAGTCAGCAGGGCTTTTCAGTCGATCGGGTGTCTCTGTTTATGGCCTGCATACTTATCGGTGGCCTGATATTTCAATGGCCGCTAGGATGGCTGTCTGATCGAATCGAGCGACGAAAAATTATTTCGGGAGTCGCGCTTGTATCCTGCGCAATGGCACTGGTTGCGGTCACTCTCGACAGTCACAGCAATGCCTTTCTGATCTGCATCGTGGTTCTCGGCGGTACAGCGATGCCGCTGTACTCGCTTTGTGTGGCGTATGCGAATGACCGTCTTGAACCCGAACAGATCGTCGCCGCCAGCGGCAGCCTTGTTATGGTGGCAGGGATAGGGCTGACGACTGGCCCGATACTGATTTCCCTGTTGATGAACGAGTTCGGTGCCGTCTTTTATTTTTACGGCCTTTCTGTTGTATTCAGCCTGATTACTCTGTTTACACTCTACCGTATGGGCCGCCGTGCTGGCATTGAAGTGGATCAGCAGGCGCCGATCATTGCGGGCCAGATTGGTACACCAATCGCCGAACTGGTTGCGCCGGATGCGGAAGACTACGTAGAAGCAGCGCAGACCGGAGAGTGGGAGAAGCTTGATCAGGAGAACGATGCGAGCGAAGATGTGGATCGCAGATTGTGATGTATTCGGAAAATACCCGGAGGCAGTCGAATGAGAAAAATGTCCGGCGGACAATCGTACGGTTCTAATGCGACCGCGTCGACTTCCTGCCGGCAGACATAAAGGGGTTCGCTCTGTTTTTCGGCAGCGTTTTGAATTGAGCAACCGGTTCCGAACCAAACAATAGGAGCGAACATGCGCGCCTGCTGATCGATATCGAATTCAGTTGGGACAACAAACAACTTATTCCGGGTAAAAAATGACCGATAACGACACTCAGGAAAAACTTGACGCCATGCTGCATGGGCTGTACTGGTGGGGCGTGCCGACTCTGTTTCGGTGTCCACATCTACCGGATCCAGCGGAATGCGATATCGCGTTAGTGGGTGTTCCTCACAGCACCGGAAACGGAACCACCGAACGTGACCAGCATTTGGGACCTCGCTCTGTGCGCGATGTCTCGGCAATTGGTCGCCGCGCACACAAGGTGTTTGGTGTGGATCCCTGGAAACAATGCAGGATCCATGATCTGGGTGATGTCGCGTTTCCAGAGGCAAATGATAATGAACTATGCATCCAGCGCATCACGGATTTTTACCGTCGCATAGATCAGGCTGGCGCTCGGCCGGTGTCCATCGGCGGCGATCATTCAATAACCGGTGGAATTCTGCAAGGCATTTCAGGGCTTGATTCCAGATTAACTGACGGGCGAAAAGCCAGCCTGCTGCACTTCGATGCGCATACCGATGCGTTTCATCATATCGATCATTTCCTGGGCGCCAAAAAATCGGCGGCGCATTGGGCCAGTTACCTGGTCAAAGATGGACACGTTGATCCACATACCAGTATACAGGTCGGTATCCGCGGCAATCCGCGAACGCTGGACTGGCTCGAGCCCAGCTTTGAATTGGGTTATGAGGTTGTGGACATCGAGCAGTATCGCGAGATTGGCACCGACGCCACGATCGAGAGGATCAGGCAGCGACTGGGCGATACGCCTGTGTACATTACCTTTGATCTGGACTGCCTTGATCCCACGGTTGCGCCCGGTGTCGCCAATATTGAAATGGGTGTGGAAGGTTTCCGAATTGACGAGGCGATGAAAATGCTTCGCGCTGTAAAAGGTCTGAATATTATTGGTGGCGACGTCGTCTGTCTGATGCCGACCAAAGATTCACCAAACAAACAGACGTCGCTGGCAGCAATGGCGGTCATGTTTGAAATGGTCTCCCTGATTGCTGACCGAGTCTCCGGGAGTTCTTAGACTGGTGTTGCTGTGACTCACGTACATCTTCGCTGGCTGAAAGATTTTATAGCGGTTGCAGAGACCGGAAGTTTTTCCAGGGCTGCCGATAATCGCGCGATTACCCAACCGGCGATGAGCCGACACATTAAAAGCCTGGAGGAATGGGTCGGCGTTGTTTTGCTGGACCGAACCACCTTTCCTGCTCAACTCACTCCCGCCGGTGAATCGTTTCTGGCACTCGCACGTGAAACGGTATCCAGACTGGAAAATGGAGTTGGCGAGTTGCGGCAACTGTATCGAATTGACAGTCAGGTGATTCGGTTTGCGATGCAGCATGCTCTGGCATCCGAATTTTTCTCGGAATGGTGGACGTCACTATCGATAAATCAGACCCGCAATCCGGTTGTGGTCAAAGTTGACGCGATGAACCTGCACGATTGTATTGAGCGCATGGTAACCGGACATTGCCAGTTTCTGATCTGTTATCAGTACCCGGATGCGCCGGTTCTGCTCGATCAGACGCTCTATTCACAGATTAAAATAGGTCACGACACAATCGTACCTGTGTCGGCGTTGTCGGCTGGTCGTGTCAAATTCAATCTGAGTGATAAACGGGTGCCATACGTCGGTTCTGCTCCGGACGAATTTATGGGCACCATTGTCAGTTCGATCATCCACCGACAGCAGGGTCAGAAAAAGTTCTATCGCATATATGAAGACTCAGTATCCGCAGGCGTTAAGGCGCAGGCGCTGGCTGGCCAGGGGATTGCCTGGTTACCAAAAATGCTGGTTAACCAGGAGCTGAAGAACGGTACACTGAAAATTGTTGGCGAGTCCGCCTGGCAGGAATCACTCGATATCGTGCTGCAACGAAGGGTAGAGGCTCAGTTTGATCTGGTAGATAAGGTCTGGGATTCGATGCGTTAGAACCGCCGGTTAAACAATGAAAGATTCTGACAACTTAAACAAAGACCTGAGCGACCCTGGCGCGATCCCGGAGCAGGCGATTGATCAGGCTGTCGCACTCATGAGAACAGGGCGACTTCATCGCTATGGCGAATACAGTGGCACTCAGCCCCATGCAGCTCTGCTTGAAATCGAGTTCGCGCAGTACGTAGGAGCACGTTATGCAATTGGCGTCAATTCGGGAGGCTGTGCCCTGTTTCTGGCCCTCAAGGTTTGCGGCGTCAGACCGGGCGATCCGGTTCTGGTAAACGGATTTAATCTTGCACCGGTACCTGGCGCAATTGCGCACGCGGGCGCGGAAGCAGTATTGGTAGAAATTGGCGACGACTACATGATCGACTTTGCTGACCTGGAGAAAAAGGCGTCTGCATCGGGTGCCAAAGTGTTGATGCTGACGCACATGCGAGGTCACATTGTTGATATGGATGCAATCGCGGAAATCTGCAAGCGTTTGGACATCACCCTGATTGAGGACTGCGCTCATACGATGGGAGCCAAGTGGGGTGACACGTTTACCGGACGGTTTGGTCAACTGGGTTGTTTCAGTACCCAGACATTCAAGCATATCAATTCAGGTGAAGGCGGGCTCATCGTCACGGATGACGACGATATGGCCGCCAAAGCCATACTCTATTCCGGCAGTTACATGTTGTATGGACAACATCAGTCCGCGCCACCGGCGGAGGTGTTCGAGCGCTGGAAAAAACATATCCCCAATTTCAGCATGCGCATGTCGAATCTTGTAGCCGCGATCCTGCGGCCACAGCTGCAGCAAATGTCCGAGCGCGGCGAGTTGTGGAACCGTCACTATGCCGAGTTGGAAACGCTCTTGAATAATCTTGAGGGTGTTTGCGTGCCGCCGCGAGACGCTCGGGAAAGTTTTGTCGCCAGTTCAATTCAATTCCATGTTGCTGACCTGAACTACGATCAGTTGCAGGACTTCGCAGATTCATCCACATCCAGAGGCGTTGCCATAAAATGGTTTGGCAGAGAAGAACCGATAGGATACACCAGTCTTTATCAGCACTGGGCTTATCTGCAGTCGCAATCCCTGCCTGAGACCGAGCGTGTACTTCGCACCACCTGTGACATGCGAATTCCGCTCAGTCTGACGAGTGAAGACTGCACCCGTATTGCGAACATACTGTCTCAGGAGCTTGAGCGCGTTCGTCCACGCTAATGTCACCACAACAGCCACCTTATGGAACCGGTGACAGTTCGTTCAGAGCGGCAGGAGGGCTGGATGGGCTCGAGAGACTTGCTGCAGACTTTTACGAAGCGATGTCAACGCTGCCATCTGCGAGACGGATCAGAAAAATGCATCCCGCTGACATTAGTGAATCGCGGGAGCGCTTAAAGCTCTTTTTGAGCGGCTGGCTGGGCGGTCCGCGTTTGTATCAGGCTGCACACGGTGAAATTCGATTGCCCGTATTTCATGCAAAATTCCCAATTGGTAAGGATGAGAGTCAGGCCTGGCTGGACTGCATGCAGATTGCCGTTGACAAGCAGCCCTACAGCGCAGATTTCAAAGCCTATCTAATGAAACAGCTGGCCGTACCGGCAGAACGGATTCGATATGTCAGTGAGAAGCGGCACCGGGCGAATCGAGAACAAAAACTTCAATCAGGTTGAACGCAGTTCCTTGTACAGGGCGAGTGCCCGGGTTCGGGTAGTCGAAAGATCGACGATGGGTTGCCGATAGATACTGTTTCGATCGAGACCGGCATCGTCCAGAACAGATTCACCGGCGCGCCAGGGTTCGTGAATATATCGGTTCGGTATTTCTGCAAGCTCAGGGACCCACCGTTTCACGTATCTGCCTTCGACATCGAAACGCTCTCCCTGTCTTGTGGGACTGAAAATCCGAAAGTATGGTGCGGCATCGACGCCACACCCAGCGGTCCACTGCCACCCCATTGTATTGTTCGCAAGATTGGCGTCCACCAGAGTATCCCAAAACCACCGGGCACCTTCGATCCAGTGAATCAGTCCGTTTTTTGTCAACAGGGATGCAACCAGCATTCGGGTGCGGTTGTGCATCCATCCGGTTAGCCAGAGTTCTTGCATCGCAGCATCAACCAGGGGTATCCCGGTTCTGCCGCGCTGCCATGCCTGAAGAAATTCTTTGTTCTGCTGCCAGGGAAACTTCTCGAACATTGGCAGAAATGGTGAATGCGTTGTGTGGGGAAAATGAAACAGCAGATGGTGTGCAAAGTCGCGCCAGATGAGCTGTCGCAGGAACGGAAACACAGCATCCTCCTTTGACTGTGCAACACCTTGTTGCTGTACTGCATGCCAAATCTGGCGACTTGAAATTTCCCCAAAATGGAGGTGGGCAGACATTCTGGAAATGCCGTCAACGGCCGGTATATCTCTCGCGTCTTTATAGTCAAAGACGGCGCTGGTCAGAAATTCCTGAAGTCTGCTCAGCGCCGGCTTTTCACCGGGGGACCAGTGGTTTGCCAGACGGTGACCCCAGTCTTTGCCTGGCAATAGGTGGAAATCGTTAAGCGCAGACCCCGCGCACGTCAGAGTTCGATTCTGCAGATTCACCGGTGTGGACGCGGGTGTTTCCACCGGCGGCAATACAAAATAATTTTTGCTGAAGGGTGTGTAAACCCGATACGGTTCTCCCTGTTTGTTGAGTGTCTCCCACGGTTCGCGCAGCAAATATCCACCAAAACTCTGCACCTGAACTCCGGCCGCCTGAAGTGATGCTTTGACCGCCTTATCTCTCGTAACCGTTTCCGGATCGTACAGACGATTCCAGTAAACATGGCTGATGTTGTGCTGTTGGCAAATGGCATGCAATGCGGCTTCAGCGGGACCCTGAAGCAGTGTCAGATGGGCACCTGTTTCTGCCAGATCTGAAATCAGTGACTGCAGGCTCTGATGCAGCCACCAATTGCTGGCAGCGCCAGATGTCCACGGTGCAAGCTCCTCGTTTTCACTGATGTAGACAAGGATGATCTTTTGATGTGCGTTTAGAGCCTGCTGCAGCGCAGGGTTGTCGTGCAGTCGCAGATCACGACGAAACCAGACGACAGCGGGGGATGTCAGCATAAACAGTTAACGGGGCATCTTGATTCAATACGTATATGAAGTACGATAGTCAGCATCATGTAACACCAACGCGAAAATTATGACAGCGGAATTCAGCCTGAAGACACGAACAACTGGCGGCACGGCGACCCTTACCGACTGGGGGGTAGATTGCGAGTACGGCGTACTGCGTGACATTTTGCTGGGTCCGGCGGATCATTATCAGTGGAGAAAGACCAGCTCAGTATCAAAGAAGAGCATTCGACGCGAATATTCGTTCGACGCCTCGGTGGCGCAGCGCCAGCACAGGGAGATGATTAGTGCCTATGAGTCTGCCGGGGTTCGCGTGCACCTGCTCGAGTCAGACCCTCATCTTCCTTACCAGATTTTCGCCCGGGACTCGTCGTTTATGACGCCGTACGGCGCAGTGATTACGAATATGGCCAACTGGTGGCGCAGGGGAGAAAATTTCCGCGCTATTGAAACCTACCAGCGTCTTGGCATTCCAATATATGACTTTGTAACCGCGGGTACTTTCGAGGGCGGGGACTTTAATGTGATTGAACCGGGTACGGTGTTGATTGGTTGGGAAGGCGAAGAGGGGCGAAGTCAGTTTGAGGCCGCCAGTCAGATTCGCCACTGGTTTGAGGCCGAGGGCTGGGAAGTCAAACTGGCCGATATTGACCCGTTTTACGTGCATATCGATCTAATGGTCGTCATGTTGGCGCCCAAGCTCGCAGCGGTGTGTCTGGAATCAACTGACGACGAGATCATCAGCTGGCTAAAATCCAAAAATATCGAGATTGTCAGTGTGCCGTTCAAGGACACGCTTGATTTGGGGTGCAATGTTGTGGCTCTTGGCGGTGATCGAATACTCCTGCCGGAGAAAAGTACCGTCCTCAAGCAGAAAGCCCGCTCACTGGGGCTTGAGGTTTATGATCCGGATGTATCCATGATCACACCGGGAGGCGGTGGCGTTCACTGCATGTGTCAGGCATTGCGTCGGGACCCCGGTAACCGCTGAAACCACCTGCCTTCCGGCGGGAATCTCAGCGTGGAATGTCGCTCGTGTTGGCACCATCTTTTGCCGGTCCAGACTCCGTCCAGCATATGGTTTGATTTTGGTGCATCAACGACTGCAATTTATCGTTAAAAACTCGCGAAAACGCTAAACTCTTTTTAATGTTTGGCATAATTTTGGTACGCTACCGCTCTTAACTGGAATAAATACTTTCAATACGGAATACACACAACCTAGTGTTGTATCACAGTCGCGAATACCCCCGGGGAAGGATTTGTGACATTTGCAGGGGGTTATTCCGATGGCTGACTCAAGGTCACCCGTACAAAATACTATTACATTTTTAAACAGCCAGGGTGACAGAGCGCGCGGCACCCTGATGAAGCTCAGCCCCACTTCGCTGGTTATGGAGGTTTACAACCCGTATTCGATAGTCCAGCTCAGTGAGGTTCTGGATGACATCGAAATTACCCGTGGGTCCCAACTTGTTTACAAGGGTAAAGGCGTGGTCAGCAATCTGGTCAACACCGGATTGATGCTTATCGTTTCGGCGACGCTGGTTGATCAGTGGAAAAACCTTGCTGATCTGGGTGCCGAGTCCGGCGTAAGGGACGAAGCGAAGCTTTTTGTAGATGGCTGGACCGAAACGCAAAACTTATACAGCGGATATCAACTGATCGTTGGCAAAATCCGGTCATTTCTATACGAACTCAATCTGTGGATGGATCAGATGGGGTTTCGCGGTGAGGAGGGCGAGGATGAGCTGTCGCGGAAAGTTCTCGATGACATCATTGAGCCGATACTGCCGGCTTTGCAGGAGATGTTTCTGGAATTCGAAAAACAGGCGGCCCAAATCGACAACAACGATCTGATGACGCACAAGCTATATGCGCAACACGATCTGCACCCTTTACTGATGCGCAGTCCGTTTGTGCATCGCACATTTACCAAGCCGCTCGGTTATGCCGGCGATTATGAGATGGTCAACATGATGTTGCGCGACGGCTGGGAAGGACCAACGGCATACGCCAAAATTGTCAATTACTTTCATATCATGGAAGGTCCGGCTGAAGCACATCGAAACAGAATAAAAATTCTTACCGATTTACTGGAAAAAATTGCAATTCGGGGTGAAACAGAGAACCGGAGAATTCGAATTCTGAATATCGCATGCGGACCAGCGATCGAAATTCAGCGGTTTATTCTCGGCAGCAAGCATTGTGAATCATGCGACTTTACGCTGCTGGATTTCAGCGAGGAAACACTGGACTACACTCGCAGCAAGATTGAAGTGGCATGCATGGAAAGTGGACGGGAAATGCCTGTTAGGTATATTCACCAGTCGGTGCATACTCTGTTGAAGCAGGTGCATGCGGAGGAGGTCGATCTTGGCGAGGATACCTATGATTTGGTGTATTGCGCAGGTTTGTTTGACTATCTCTCAGATCGGGTTTGTTCCCGATTGTTGCGATTGTTCTATCGCCTGATCGTGCCGTCCGGAAAGGTTATGGTGACCAACGTAGATCCAAGCAACAATGCAGTCTCTCTGATGGAGCATCTGCTCGAATGGTATCTGGTGTACCGAAACGAAGAGCAGCTTGCAAAGCTGGTTCGCGGTGTTGGAGAACAGAACACATACAGTGATGATACCGGCATGAATGTGTTTCTTGAGATCGCCAAGCCTGCGCACTAGGGATCGCCACGCTAAATGAGCCAGGCATCATCAATTCGAGAGGCATTCGAGCCCTACCATCAGGACTACAGGGTTCGCGAGTCCCGCACGGGGTGCGTGGTGTCAATCATTCTGATTCCCGCCGGCGTATCGCTCGATTTGGTTGTATACCCGGCGATGCTGGTGCCTTTCCTCATGCTGCGTTTCCTGTGTATTGCGTTTATCGCGGGCATTCTTGCTTTGCACTTCACCGATTGGGGGAAACAGCAGATACGATGGTTGATGTTTGCCTGGTCGGTCGGGATTCAGATGGTGTTTTGTCTGATGATTTACCTGACCGATGGAGCGAGCTCGACCTATTACGCGGGCCTGAATCTTGTGGTGCTGGCGATTGGCCTGGTGCTGCCGTACACGTATCGGGAGGCCATTGTTTTCAGCGTGATTTCGCTGCTGCTCTACCTGGCGACCTGTCTTCTGCACGGCGCCGAGGAAATCAACAATATACTGCTATACAACAACAGTTATTTCATCATTCTGACTGCGGTCATTACCGTAGTTGCGGTCTATTTCAAGGAGAAACGGCGTTTCGAGGAATTCCGGCTGAACTACAATCTTGAACAGCAGAATATCCAGCTCGAAGAACTTGATCGCTATAAGTCTCAATTTTTCGCGAACATCAGTCACGAACTTCGAACACCGCTGACTCTGATTCTGGGGCCAATTGAGGACATACTGCGCAACGCGTCCTCGCTTGATGAAAAAGTGGCGTCGTTGATGCACACTGCCAGAGAAAACGGACTGCGATTGCTGAAGCTCGTTAACGATCTGCTCGATCTGATTCGTCTTGAATCTGGAAAATCGAATTTAAATCTCCGCCCTGTCGACATCAGCAGCTATGCATCCGGTCTGGTCGACTCTGTTCGGCACCTGGCTGAGACTCGGGAGATCTCTTTATACACTGACTGGACCGAAGAGTCGGCTGTTGCCAGTGCAGATGAGAGAGCGATTGAACGGATATTGATGAATCTCTTGTCGAACGCAATCAAGTTCACACCAAAAGATGGTGAGGTTCATGTTTCGACTCGGGTAACAAAAAAGTTTGTCGTTTTATCCGTTGCAGACACCGGTATCGGTATCGGGCAGGATGATCTGAGTGTTATTTTCGATCGTTTCCGACAAGCGGATGGTTCGAGCACTCGCAAATACACAGGGGCCGGTATTGGACTGGCTTTGGTAAAAGAACTGGTCGACAACATGGGTGGCAAAGTCAGTGTCGACAGCGAACCTGATGTCGGCACCACCATGAAAGTGTCGTTTCGGCGCGTGTCGGAGGGTGAGATGGATGCAGTTCAGTCAGAAGACATTGTGGTGTCTGATGACAATATCGAGCAGTTGCATGAAGCTGCGAGGGATATCGCAGGCATGCCGTTAGACGAACCAGAGGGAATTTACAATCCCGCCGGACCTGAAACGAAATTGCCCCTGGTGCTGGTTGTTGACGACGAACCGGCCATGCGACGGTATCTGGTAGATATTCTTAGTGAGAGTTATCGAGTCATAGAGGCGCGTGACGGTCTCCAGGGGCTCGAACTGGCAAATCGAAATCGCCCGGATCTGATGGTGCTGGATCTGATGTTGCCGGAGATGGATGGGCATGAAGTGTGTCGCCTTCTGAAGCAATCTGACGAAACACGTTCAATAAAGCTTGTGATGCTGACGGCAAGCATCGATGAGGACGCTAAGCTGCGAGCGCTCAGGTTTGGCGCTGACGACTTTTTAACCAAACCCTTTGGTCGAATCGAGTTGCTGACCCGGCTGAAAAATCTCCACAACACGCAGGAGCTGGAGAACGACCTGCGCGACAATAATGAAGAGCTGGGCGAAGCATTGTCCGAGTTGAAACGGGTCCAGGGCAGTTTGATCAATAGCGAAAAGATCAACGCACTCGGTAAAATGTCGGCCGGCTTGCTGCATGAGATCAATAATCCGTTAAATTACTCGCTGGCTGCGTTGCAGATGATCCGATCCGATCCGGGGGTAAAAGGCGACGCGGATATTGCCGAAATGGTGGATGATGTGAATAATGGTATGGAACGCATTCGATCTATAATTTCAGATCTTCGTGCATTCGCGTACCCGTCAGAGGCCGACAAACTGGCTGTTTTTCCGTTCTCCGAGGCGGTTGAAAACGCTCTGAGATTCACCGCGGCGGAGATGAAATCTATTGCTGTTGAGCTGGATATTGCAAAACCGGATCAGGTGCTCGGATCGAATTCCCATATTGTGCAGGTGCTGGTAAATTTGTTCTCGAATTCGGCCAAAGCGGTCAAGGGGTTCAGATCGGCTAAGGCAGCAAAGATCAGAGTGGTAACGAGGGTAGAAGATAATCGCTATTTCGTGCAGATCATTGACAACGGTCGCGGAATAGATGAAGAAACGGCGCAGCATATTTTTGAACCCTTTTTTACAACGGATGATGTTGGTGAGGGTATGGGCATGGGATTGAGTATCTGTCACACCATTGTCTCTAATCACGGAGGCAGACTGACTGTTGACAGCACGCTTGGCGAAGAAACCATGTTTACATTTGACTTGGCGATTCCGGATTCGACATAGGATATGAACACAGCTAAAGAAGCGTCCGGACTGGACCCGGACTACCGCAGGTTTTCGATTCTTTTTGTCGAAGACGAAGACATAACGCGTCATTATTTCTGTCGAATCTGCGAACCACACTTCAATGTGGTAACTGCGGGTAATGTGCCGGAGGCACTTGCACTGCTCGAAACTCGGCATCAGGAATTTGCAATTCTGTTAACCGATCAGCGTATGCCGGGACCTCGCGGTGGTGAGCTACTGGTTACCGCACGGCAAAAATATCCGGAGATAGTGCGAATGCTGACGACGGCCTATATGGATCTCGACGAAGCCATACAGTCCGTTAATGAAGGAGAAATTTTCCGCTATCTGGAAAAGCCATGGGATATCGAGAAACTTAAGTCCGCACTATTCGATGGTATGCATTTATTTATGGCCAGAGAGAAGCAGCAGAGTCTAATGGCACATCGTCAGAAAGGACTGTTTGGGCTGTCTTCGAAACTTGCGGAGCAGATTCGGGTGCCGGCGCAGCGAATCCATCGGGCCTCGACCCAGTTGGCAGCACCTCACAATCAGAAGGTATTCTCGGGCAAACAAAAACCGCTGAAAGCCCAGTATGCAATGATTAGCGAATCCCTAGAGCAGATCGTAAACGAGAGTCAGAACCTGATTAAATTCGTTGACATGATGATGCTTGATTTCAGTAATTCGTCTGAAAATGAGACCGCAGAAAGTCAACCCCTTTCTATGCTTGAATGCGTCAATGAAGCGATTGTTGATGCCCCGCGGGAACTCAACAGGGATGTTTCAATAAAACTGGGTCAGACTGATGACTTTACTTTTTCCGGCATAAGGCCTTTGGTTGTGCACATGCTGGTCAATCTGATCAAGCGAGCTTTGATTGCAACCCGTGACAATCAGCGTGGTCCTGGCGTAATTGAAATCGTGGTGTCTGCGGGTGAGGATGTAAACCTTTTACTGGTTCGCGATAACGGGGAAAATACGGACCTTGATGACCCGAGTGTTGTTCTGGATGAATTAAAAAACAATCAGCGATCGGAAGATCTGGAACACGGCATCAATCTGGGTTTCTGTATACGTACAATCGAAAAAATGCAGGGCCGTATTGAGTGTCAGCATGACCGTGGCAGAAGCACGCAGTTTACGGTAATTTTGACTCAAGTTGATGACAGCAAAAATGATAATAAAATAACTCTTAACAGTGAGAATGTGTGATGGTTCAAAGTACCAATTCTGCTGATTTTGCGATTCTCTTTGTCGACGACGAAGAAATGGCACGAAAATATTTTGTGCGCGCTTATTCAGCGGATTTTTATATCCTGACAGCGGATTGTGTCGACAGTGCCAAGGAAGTACTTGCAAAGCACAGTGATGAAATCGGAGTATTAATCACTGATCAGCGAATGCCGGGGGATCCGGGGGTTGTTTTACTTGACTACGTACGTCAGCGTTATCCGCATATTGTGCGATTGCTGACAACCGCTTATTCAGATCTGGATGATGCAATCAAGGCGGTGAATTCGGGTGAAATCCTTCGATACATCGTTAAGCCATGGGACATTGATTCGCTTCGGACCGAGCTGCGGAATGCGCTGCGATTCTTTTACCTGCAAAACGAGAGGGATCAGTTGCTGCGTGAAAAACTCAGCGTCTGGCAGCGAATGACCGAGGTTAACAGGGTGCGCGATCTTCTGGTTATGGCTGGCAGCATGAATCATCTGCACAGACCTCTGGATGCAATCCGCCTGATGCTGATGCAGGTGCCTGTAACAGTAGAACTTTTTTCTGAAGAGCGCTCATTGGAAATGTGGGGCCTGATGGAAGACGAAGTGCGAAACATGCTCGCGTTGTCAGGCACCATAATCGCTGAAACGCAAGGCTGTCTGGCCGACGACACAAAAGTGTCGATTGTTGATCAACTGCAAACTATTGCGAGCAGACGGCCACAAACTCGATTGACCGTTTCTAATGATGTGCCAAGCCCTGACGTGCCTTCAGCGGCAATTGAGAAAACGCTGGAATGCATGCTGCATTTTCTGGAGAATGCACCCGCGACGAGTCATCAGTCATTTTCGATGTCCGCAAAACAGAAGGCAAATACACTGGTTATCACTCTATCCGCAAGTAATAGTGAAAGTGAACCGGTTTTTGGCGCAACGGTCGATCTGATTGTTGCATTTATGCTGATCGCCCATTGCGGTGGTACTATAAAACTTGTCAAAGGCAACGATTTCGGTGCAGAAGTTGTTGTTCCCCTTGATCAAGGGGAGTCGGTAATACCGCAGGCGAATGAACACTGGCTGGATGAAGTCTTTTCGCTTTATGAATCGTAATCCTGAAAGTAATGAGCAATTCGTCGAGTAGTCTGGAGGACATGCTCGCGCGGGTACAGGAGTCGCTCATGCAGCAGGACAATACGATAGTTGCACTCGATCAGGCGCTGTCCAGTCAACAGAAACAGTTGGATGATTTTCGTCGGCAACTGACGCGACTGGAGTCTCAACTGGATGCGTTTGTGAATGCTGTGGATCGCTCGGCCGACTCCGGGAATGAAGTTCCGCCACACTACTAGCCCCGGTGTTGCGGCGCACTAAATATCAGGGGTAATGTAAATTTGAGATGCAATTTCTTCATACGATGGTTCGGGTCACGGATCTGGACAAATCTCTCGATTTTTTTTGCAATGCTCTGGGGCTAATTGAAGTCAATCGCAGGGATTATGAGAAAGGTCGTTTTACTCTGTGTTTTCTGGCTGCCCCCGAAGATGTTGAGACCGCTCGCTCCCATCAGGCGCCTCTTATTGAGCTGACCTACAACTGGGATCCTGAAAATTACGATGGTGGCCGCAATTTTGGACATCTGGCGTTTCGGGTAGACGATATTTATGCCGCCTGTGAGCGGTTGCAGAATCTCGGTGTGACCATCAATCGTCCACCTCGTGACGGTTACATGGCGTTTGTTCGATCGCCCGACAACATATCAGTAGAGCTTTTGCAAAAAGGCTCACCTAAGCCGCCGATGGAACCCTGGGCGTCAATGAATAATACGGGCGAATGGTGATGTTATCCGCGTAACGAATGGCTACAGCAATTTGTCTGCGCTGGACTGCTGTGGCCAGCAGGTTGTTTAAAAACGTTATCGAGGCCGGTTATGCAAGGCAAAAATTGGCGAAAAAGCACGCAGTAAGTGAGCATTTTGAGCCCATTTTCAACAGCCTGCTAATGTGATCGGATCCTCTCGATTAATGCAGAGGTCGATAGCTCAAACTCAAAAGGGATTGACCTTACCTCACCTCCATTGGCGGTGACTTCTCGGGCACCGACGATGTTGTCTAATGACCAGTCGCCGCCTTTCACCAGCACATTCGGATTGATGGCCGTTATTATCTCCAGTGGCGTGGGTTCATTGAAGATTACGACGCCGCTCACGCATTCCAGTGCACATAAAATAGCTGCCCGATCCTGCTCGGAATTAACAGGTCTGTTCTCGCCTTTTTCGAGTTCCTTCACCGAGGTGTCGGAATTCACCCCAACGATAAGAGACTTTCCAAGATCGCCGGCGCGTTCAAGATAATCGACGTGCCCGCGATGGAGTATGTCAAAACAACCGTTGGTAAATACCAGGGGACGGCTGAATTGCAGACTCCACCCGGAAATATCGCCTGCCTGACTGGAAGGACAGAGTTTTTTTGTCGACGGGTGTCCCAATCTATTTTACGTACTCGAACACTTTGACTATGTGGGTAACTCCGGGAACCCGTCTCGCCTCCTGAACAGCAGCGTCTGCCTCACTTCGGGTAACGAGTCCGAGCAGGTAGACCTTGCCGCGCTCGGTGGTGACGTTTATCGATGTTGCAGGGATATTACGGTTGCCGATGAGATTCGCCTTTACCCGACCGGTTATCCAGCTGTCATTAGCTCGGCTGGTCAGGCTGGTTTTCCCCGAAAGTGCGAGTTCGTTAACAACGTTCCGGGTTTCCGGGTGATTACGTGCAAGTATTGATGCGCGTTGCCGCTGCTGTTCATTGAGCACTTCGCCGGTCAGCAATACAACGCCGTTAACTGAGGTCACGGTAATATTAACGTCGTTACCGAGCATGGGATCGAGCAAAAAGTCTTTTTTGAGCTTGAGCTCGAGTGCTCCGTCGTCGAGATTGCGGCCAACCGTTCTTCTATCAAGCGCGACATCGATTGCGGTTACAGTGGCGGTACCAATTGCGATCGGAATACACGCAGTAACCAACTGCGACAACAGCAGCATTATTGCAAGTTTGTACTTAAACATGGATTTCTCGGCAACAAATTGAAAGGACATAGGTCTAGGATGAAAATAGATGTTGATCAATAAGATCGCAAAACAGATGAATTATTATACTGTGGACTTCCTGAACGTGAGATGTCAGTGACCCTGATACGACTATGTTTATATCCTTGTCGTGCAGAACAGAGTTCAGTTCACCACCTGTTTTCCCGTTTAGCGCGATGCACTGCATATCTGCATCGTGCGCAGCCTTCACTGCCTGAACAAGATTCGGTGAATTCCCGGACGAGGTAATAACCACCAGAATATCACCCGGCTGTCCAAGTGCCTCGATTTGCTTGGAAAACACTTTGTCATAGCTCTCGTCATTCGAAATGGCCGTCAGCGCTGAAACATCTGCGTTAAGACAGATCGCCGGCAGCGGACGGCGGACGATCAGGTACTTGTTTAACAGCTCACTCGAATAGTGCAGGCTGTCTGCAGCGGAACCACCGTTGCCGGCTACCAGAATCTTATGTCCTGCATCCAGCCTTTGGCTTTGAAGGGTGGCTGCTTTCTGAATCAATGGCGCAATTTCAGTTCGCGCCCTTTCTATGCAGGACAGACTGTCGCTAAAAAAATCTTCGATAAAATCAAGGTCGGACATGAATCAGTTGGGATTAAAAGGCGTCGGGAATCCATTCACAGGTTAACCGGGGCGTACTTCCGGAAACAGCAATCACATCAAATCGGCAACCGGTATAGTTGCCGGGTGCATTACTGGACAAAAAATACTCGGCGGTCGCGCGAATTTTACGTTGTTTTGCAGATGTAATGCTGTCGATAGCGCCACCAAACGCCGCACTTCGACGATATCTGACCTCTACGAAAACAATTTCACGGCTGTCCTGCATAATCAGATCGATTTCTCCGTGTCTGCTCCTGTAGTTTGACTCAAGACAAGACAGCCCTTGTTTCAGTAAGAAGTTGCGGGCGGCATGTTCAGCGGCTTCCCCATCCTGATTGTGTTGGGCCACAGTATCTGCAAGCTTACAATGAGGACGCAGACGGCTCTTCTGACGTCTCTTCCTGCCGGGAAACGGTGCCAGAGAATAAAGGTGTCGGCAGACCCTGATCAAAAGTTGCCCACACCAGCTCCCGATTGGCGTTACCGTCCGGACCCACGCTGATGCGCATGGTCTTTCCGAGATGTTGTTGCCAGTCGTCATTTCTGAGCACGTTGAGTTTCGGAATGAGCCGGTAGCTTTCGAACCCGAGCGCATACAACCTATCCAGAGAGGTATGATGGTAGGGGCTGCGCTCGAACGGCGGTACGGATTCCAAATCAGTATTTGCCAACTGAAGATCATCCTGGACGCCCTCACTATCGGTTTCCGAGGCAGCGGGGCTTTGGCTCTGCGCCGGGTCAGATCGAATCATCCAATCGATGTCGCCAAAAATCACTTTGTCCAGGTCGGCGTCAACCGCCGGATTTGGCTTGCCGCTATAGATGTATGAGGTCGCGTAAAGTGGCAGATTATGAGCCTGAAAAAATCGCAGCTGGGGCACTATCAGTCGTGATTGACCCGCGTTCGCGGCCAGGAATATGAAGTCAACATCATTGCGGCGGCGGGGGTTGAATTTCAGGTTGCTGCCGGCCTGTGCGTCAATCAGTCGATGCCTGGCGACGCTTTTATCGATTCCGAGCAGTCGCTGGATGATGCGTGAATAGTCTGAGATATCCCGTGGAAATGATCGATTTTCCAGCAACACACCGCCGATAGCCTGCCACTCTTTTGCAAAGGCCGTTGCGACCCGCTGTCCCCACGCTGAATCGACTCGGAAGGCGATGGCCTGGCGATGACCGTCGCTATAGGCTCGACGCGCAACCTGTTGCGCTTCTTGTTCAGGTGAAAGACTGATGCCGTAAACATTGGGTTTGACCTGTTCTGGAGGAATTTCCCCGATCATCAGGCTGGGCAGTTCTGCGGTATACGAGGTCAGAAGGCTGCTCACCGCTTTATTTCCCAGCGGCCCGACCACAAATTCAGCGCCTTCGTTGACTGCGGCCTGATAGTAGAACGCAGTCAGAAACGGATCTTCGCCAATGTCGTAGAGATTGATTGCCGGGCGGTTCAGGGACGGGTCCTGTGCATGGGACGCCATGAACCCATCGTGGAATGCTTTGGCGGCCTGACCGAATGGTGAGGTCAGTGGTAACAGCAGGGCCAACTGGCCAAATTGCTGTGGTGACACGCCGCCGAACCCGTCGATAATTGCATTGGGTTTTGCAGGATGTTCCCGATAGATCGCACGCCATCGCTGCAGTTCGAGATTGCGCTGTCCATCGGAGGTGTTTCGCAACACGTCGGATAGCACAATCCAGCCTTCGGTCAGGCGATTGCGAGTGGTTTCCTGAAGAATGGATAGACTTAATGGATCGAGACTGCCAATTAGCTCCACGATACGAATCTGATTGGCAATTCTGTCCTCGTCGTTAAGCCACTGATCTCGATCAATTAATGTGGATGCCGCGTCAGCTGATCGCCCCAGCGCGATCTGGGAATCGGCCAGAAACAGCAGCACATCGGGCCTCAGGGTGTCGGTCAGTGAGCTGCTGAACCGTAATTGCTGTAACTGATTCACCGCCGCGGCGTGCTCGCCCTGTGCGATACGCAGACGCGCCACCTGAAGTGCCAGATTGTCCTGTTGAATAGCGTCCAGTGGTAAGTTGATCAGACGGGATATCTGAACCTGAGCAAGAGAATACTGCTCGGCATCGATGAATGCCGACACTGCCGGTAACAGGAAAGTCGCAGCCTGGTCGATTGGTGCCTTGTCAGCACGCTCCACTAACCGCCATGGGTCGTCGACAGCGATGATATCAGCGGCATCCGGTTCCTGAAGACCTGTTGTGATTACGATGACTTCTTCTTCGGTCGGTTCCGATGCATCACTTTCGCCGTCAGCTTCATTAGCATTGATGGCGACTACTGTGGGTGGTTCCTGAACGTCCGGTAAGGTGGATTGCTGCGGCGTACACGCCGCCAGACCAGCAATCAAAAAGATGGGTATCAGCCGAAGCATTGATGCAAGTGTCATTCCGGTATGGTTTTCCTGATGAATTTCTGCCAAGGTCTGCAGGGATCGAATTGAGTGATAAAATTTTGCACGTATGCGTTGTCAATCGCACAGCGGAGGCGATTTTCATTGAACGATATGTGATACCGAAAATGCAAATTCCAGCCTTAGTCGATCAGACGTTGATTTTGCAGCGATTCATGCCCACTAAAGGGCATTCAACGACGAAGCAACACCGTATTCAGGTCGTTGCATAGACATCGCAGTATACGAAACCAGAACATGAACAGCAAAGCGGGCACTCTTTATGTTGTCGCTACTCCGATAGGGAATCTTCAAGATGTGTCGGCAAGAGCGCTGGATGTTCTGAGTTCAGTCGATCTGATTCTGGCGGAAGACACCCGACATGCCAAAGTGTTGCTGGATCACTACGGCATTGGTACCTCAACACGTTCGCTGCACGAGCACAACGAGCGTAATCAGATCGATCATATTCTGCAGACCATTGCTGACGGCGCTGATGTTGCGATCATTAGTGACGCCGGTACACCACTGATAAGTGATCCGGGCTTCCCGGTCGTTCGGGCAGGACGTCGAGCCGGAGTTTCGATTTTGCCTGTCCCGGGTCCGGTCGCTGCAATTGCCGCGATCAGTGTTTCCGGCATTGCGACCGATCGCTTTTGTTTCGAAGGTTTCCTGCCGCAAAAATCAGCAGCACGACGGCAGGCACTGGAGAAACTGATGGCCGAAACCCGAACCATGGTGTTTTATGAATCGGCCCGGCGACTCTGCCCGATGCTGACAACGATCTCCGAAGTTTTCGGTTCGGACCGCATTTGCTGTGTTTGTCGTGAGATGACAAAGCGATTCGAGACCCACTATTTCGGACCGGTAGCAGAAGTTTGCAAATCGCTGTCTGAAAACCCCGACTCGCTTAAGGGTGAGTGTGTCGTCGTCATAGCAGGTTCGCAGAACATTACCACTGACCTGGCAACACAGCAGCATACGATGAGAGTGCTGATGCAGGAAATGTCTCTGAAGCAAGCCAGCTCGGTGGGGGCCAGGCTGCTCGCTGTCAATAAGAACGCACTTTACCAAATCGGACTGGAGCTCCGCGACAGCGTGACGGAATCGGAAAAAACATAGCAACGGCCTTCGAAGTCTCTAGAAGTCATCTCATAAATAGTAGATTGGCTTGGAGTACAAGGCGCAAGTACCGTGAGAAGCACAGTTTACATGGGTAAATGAGCATCGGAACGGTGCTTGCAACGCCGTGATTCAAGTCAAGATGCATTTATGAGATAGCTTCTAGCAGTGTGGGGGTTTCAGCAGAATGCATCCAATCAGATTGCGACCTGCTGGATGTCAGCGACGACTTTATCGATTCGTTCGTTGAGTTGTTCAAGTCGTCCGGCGACCGTCTGGCCCTGACCGAGTTCCTTTTTCAACTCAAGGAGTTCATGGGTGATATTCAAGGCTGCCATAATGGCGCATCGATCGAGGCCGAGCACCTGAGACCCTTTGGCGATTTGTTTCATCTGACGATCCAGATAGGCGGCCGCATCAACGAGACTCTCGCTTTCTTCCTCCTTGCACGCCACGGTGAATTCGCGATGCATGATGCTGACTTTTACGCCGTCTTTTTTCTCGGTCATGATGATTCGGTCGTCTGGGTAGAAAGGCTAACGAAGGACTCAGAGTAAGCCAATTAAGCTTCCAATGATTTTAGCCTCGCCACAATCTGTTCAACTCGACTTCGGGCGATCCTGTTTTTTTCCTGCAGGGCCTTGAACTCCTGTCTCAGCATACGCTGATCGTTACGTAAAATTTCGTTCTCCCGATTCATTTCTTCAGAAATCTTTATCAGGTCGCTGACCCGCTGCTCGAGTCTCTGGATTGTTTCTTCCATCGCCATGTCGAATTTATTTTGATTCAGGTATAGTGAGTCGCGAAATGTACAGTAACTCGCTCGCGCGGCCGCCGATGCGCTATTCTACTCCGAATATTACATGCATTCACGCTCGTAATTGGCTGTTCCGGGTCTGGATCAGACCGTAAACCAACAAATATTTGCAACACCATGAAAACACTTATTGTCGGCGCCTCCAGAGGCATAGGGCTGGAGCTTTGTAAATGTTACGCAACCTCGGGTGCAGAAGTGATCGCAACCTGTCGAACGTCTACGCCTGAGCTTGCGAACACCGGGGTTCGGATCATCGACGGAATTGATGTGGAGAATGATGATTGCGGCACGGTGCTGCAACAGGCACTGGGAGACGCCCAATTGGATACTCTGATCCACAACAGCGGAATCCTGACCCGTGAGGACTTCACTGACCTCGACATCCAGAGAATTCGAAAACAATTTGAAGTCAATACACTCGGGCCGTTAAAAGTTATATACGCACTCCGACTGAATATGAGGGACGGCGGAAAGATCGGCATCCTTACCAGCCGTGTGGGCTCCATCGACGACAATCAATCCGGCGGCATATACGGCTACCGCCTGTCCAAGGCGGCGGCGAATATGCTCGGGAAGAACCTCAGTCTGGAGTTCAAAAATCGTGGCATAGCAGTGGCCAACTTACACCCAGGTCTCGTCGCAACAGAGATGACTGGATTGAATGGCATTAATCCTGAAGTCGCAGCAGCCGGACTGTTTGAAAGAATGAAAAATCTGGATATGAACACGACCGGTCGGTTCTGGCATGCTGAAGGCTATGAACTGCCCTGGTAGCTACAGTTTTTCGTTGTACTCCCACTCAAGGTAGGCCTCGTAGATGGTGCTGCAGAGCAACCAGAGCGCGTATCCAATCAAGCCCAATACAACACTCACAGCAATAACAAATCGGTAATCCCCGGATGACATCCAGATCATTGGCCAGTCGCTGAGCCACATTCCCAAACAGCCGAGAACCACGAGAAGTAATCGAATCAGTGGAAAACGAACACTGCGCTTGTCAAAAGTTCCGATCACGTTCAGGAAGTATGAAGAAGCAAATAAAAAACCAGTGCCGAAACGGAAAGCATCAGCAGCACAATAAAAACCAGTCGAGGTTTTTTCACTGCATGTTCGTTTGACTCCTTCTTGCCCGATTTTTTGACTACAGTAATGCAGTCATTGGCCAGGCTCGAAAAGATATTCGCCTGCGCGGCGGAAGGCAGATGTTCGGCCAGCATATCGATGTATTCAGTCAACTGACCCGGTCCACGCCGCCCCTTGTGAACCCACGCATCGAATTCACGATCACATATTTCTCTCTCGAGAACTGCGTTCCCGTAAAAGGCAGCAAAACAAAAATCGATTTCCTCCCTGATCCGGTGCACCACCGGAAATACATTGTGACGTTTGTCAGTAGTCATTCTTTACGAACCGCCTCCACACAGTTCCACTCTTCCGGATTCAGTTGAACAAGTCGACGCCCCGGCTTTGGGCGATCTGTATTGAGCTGTTTCCCTGATAATCAGTGATATTTGGATTGGCTCCAGACGACAAAAGCTGCCGGACAATATCAACGTGTCGATCCCAGATGGCATAAAACAGAGCGCTGCGACCGAATCTGTCCACTTGATTGGGGTCACCCCCCCGATTTAACAAGACCTGAGAGATCAGGGGGTGGTCATTCCAGGCCGCAGCCATCAGCGCGGTCTTTCCATCCTGCGCCGCCAAATTAACGTTGGCTCCGTTTTCCAGAAGCACCTGCACCATATCGTAGCTGCCTGACACCGCAGCAAGAATTAGCGGAGTTCGGCCACGAGGACCCGCATCATTTACATCTGCACCTCGCGATAAAAGAAGCTTAACCGTATCAATTTGCCCTCTACTCACGGCGATGTACATTGCGGACTGATTTTCTGCATTGGTCGCATCGACATTACGACCGTCATCCAGCAATCTGCTGATCGCCTCAATATCCTGATTCGCCAGCGCTGTCTGCATCGCATCGTCCATAACCGGATTTCCGATATTCAAACTGGCTTGAGGGGCGAGGGCTGCAAGTTCAACATTCTCGGCTGTAGTTACACTTCCACGGACCGGATTGTTTGGCGCAACGATGCTCTCTGAATCCGGCTCGAGCCGATTTAGAACAAGCTCGCTTAAGCCCTCGCCGGCGTCTTCGGGAACTTCTACTTGTCCGGGCTGACTCTCGGCAACCGAGTCAGTCAGGCCCGGATCTATAGTCTCCGACAACTCGACCGCATTCGATCCCGCGACCGGATTTGCCCCTTCTTCGACAACAACAGCTCGCGCCAGCTCAATACTTTGCCCTACCATCTGATCTGCGGAATCCAGATCTTCAAATGAACCCTGTGCAATGGTTTCGACGCCTGTATCAGATAACGCATCCACCTCCTGCAAAGAGGCGCTGCCGGGCTCGGAGGTCGATGTCGACGCATCTGAAGGAGCCGCTTCAGAAGTCAGCTCCGGCGTTGAATCAGCGGAAACCACCGCATCACTCAGGACAATCTGCTCAACCGACAACATCGTTGTTGCCAGCACTGTTGTCACATTCTGATTTTCATTCGACTCGGGAAGCACGCTGAATTCTGCTGTCGTGTCCGCCGGGGCATCATGCTGCGACGGCAATGCGTCAAAAATCTCCTCTCCCGGCATTGCTTCAATCAGAATTGGAGAGGGATTCTGAAGAACTGAGCTTTTCGTCGAAGCCGAATCCGGCAACGCACTATTGGACACTGCCGCGGCACTTGCATCAGCCCCGATCTCGCTGGCTGGGGGCCGATCCGAGGTGTATGCATCAAGTCCCGAGTCGGCACGCTGCAACCCGGCAATCGGGGGCGACCACTGAACAGTACTGACTCGATCTATCCACGCACTCACTGCGGGCACTATCCAGCCAATCACAACGAAATAACCAATGCCAACCCACAGCAAGGGTCGCAGATTGAATACAGGTGGCAGAAACTGTGTGGTCAAAATAGGCTGATCGCTTGGATCCGATTTACGGCTTAATTGAGGATAATGATCTCCACGCGCCTGTTCAGCGCTCGACCATCGGGATTGTCCGAACCGTCGGCATTTTCGTTAGGCGCGCGAGGATTGCTCTCGCCAAACCACGCCGGCTCCATTCGGTTTTCCTGCACTCCGCTGAAAATCAGCTCATCTGCTACCGACAATGAACGTTCTTTGGACAATTCAAGATTGTAGGCCTCCGCCCCTTTTGAATCGGTATGCCCTTCCACGGCAACCTTTCTGTCAACGGCGAAATCTGCGTTCACCGCATCGGCAACAAACCGAAGCTTATCTCTGGCCTCGGGCAACAAATCCGAACTGCCGTAAGCAAACGACAGAGCCGGTAGGTATACAAGTATGCCCCTGTCAGTTTCCTCAAACTCAAGTCCGGTATCCTGCATCGCCTGCAGCAGCAGCTCATTCGCAGTCGGCGCCGGCGGTTTTGCGGTGACGCATCCTCCAAGTGCGGCAACACACAATACAGAGCAAAGCATAAGGTAGATCTTTTTCATAATGATTTTAGTGTTCATAGACTATTTGGCCTCACTGTTATTGGGTAATTGTCGCCAGTGGGCGACAGCTTTATACATCAGAGTTCCTGAACAAACGCTGTATTTCATCTTGACGAAGCGCGGTCCAGATCACGATCGGTATCGAGGTTGTGAACATCATTACGTCTGCGGTCATCGGCTTTTACTCGCATTCGGGAGTTAATCCAGTCATTGTTGATGACCGCAAGGGCCATAAACAACGTCAGGAACAATGCCGTGCCCAGCTGGAACACGCCTGACCCTGTCAATACCTGCGGCCACAGCACACAGATCGGCAGCGCGATCCATGACGACAGAAACAAGGCGGTCAGAATCTTGTAGGCATAACCTGACCCGGTCGATCGAATTAATTTCTCGTTGAAACTGATCTGAACGTCGCGAAAACGGGTAAACAATCCGGCGATCAACAAGGTGGTTGCGGTGGCAATCAGCAACAATACCCCATGCCTGAAAGAAAACGGAACGGTCCGGTTTGAATATTCGGCAACCCACTGGCCGAAAAAACCGGCAATCCAGAGAATTGTCGTCAGATTGAACAGAACGACCAGTGTTCTGAAACTAAAGCCCATGTCCCAGTCTGCGCCGGCGTGTAAAACCCCGCGCGTAAACCAGTATCCCATCATGCATGCGCAAACTACGGCACCGATGAGTGAAATTACAGCCACCCCCCAGCAGGCCCAGTAAAGTAAAAGATAAATTTCGTCTGCCATTAGAATTTGAATGGGAGCGTCAGCTTTCCAATGCAGCAATGTGCATCCGATTTCCGCTCGCTCACTGCAAGTCTTGAACTGATGCCCGGGTTTAACATTGAAATCCGGACGATATCGCCTTGAAATTGCCCAATTCTGCCGTCATGATCAGTCTCGATGACCAGCGATCCTCCAGCCCAACGCCTGAATCCATCTACCGTTTTCGACCAGATCGAGGCGAAGTTGCGCGCTTCGCCTATATTATATGGTGCCTCTGCACTGCATGGGCTGGTTTGTGGGTTAATTTGCGCCGGCATGCCGTCTGAACAGATTCGAAACCGAAGCGCATTGTTGAACACCACGGATCCCGTCGCCCTGACCATCGCAGAAAGCCTGATCTCGCTGGCAGAACGTGATCTCAATGATGCTCAAATGAGGTTTTCGATTTTACTGCCATCGGACGAGAGCTCCCTGGAAGAACGATTTTCAGCGATCACTGAATGGTGTGCAGGTTTTGTTGACGCGATTGGGTATGAGATGGATAGCCGGATCAGCGCGTTATCTGCAGCCGGGAATGAAGCACTGGAAGATATCCAGTCGATCAGCACACTCGACCCGTACGACCCGAACAATGTACCTCAGGAAGAGCAGTTGCTGCAGTTCTCGGAGTACCTGCGAGTTGCGACAATGACGATTTTTGAAGATCTGAATCCGGTTCGACCAGCGGATTCTCAACAGGTGCATTGAGTTGACCCGCCGTACACACCGGAACCCGCGGGCGGGCACAGTTGTAACCGCTGTTTTCAAGTAACTTTTTTACGCGAGAATCTTATGCTTGACCAGGATGTATACCAGCGACGCCGACAAGACCTGATGCATTTCATGTCCGATGGCATCGCTATCCTGCCAACTGCACCGCATCAATCCAGGAATGGCGATGTGTTGTTTCGGTTCCGCCCCGATAGCGACTTTTACTATCTAACGCATTTTCCGGAGCCTGAAGCTGTGGCCGTCATTGCGCCGGGACGACCGGAAGGGGAATTCATTCTGTTCTGCCGGCCAAAAGATCCAAAAAAAGAAATCTGGGACGGACGTCGACTCGGAACTGAAGGTGCTATTGAAGAATTCGGCGCCGATCAGGCATTCAGCATCGATGAATTGTCGAGCATGTTGCCGGGACTTATGGAGAACAGGGACAAGGTCTACACCATTATGGGGCGTTATCCCGATTTTGATGTCGACTTGATCCAGTGGATGTCCGAACTGCGCAATAAACAACGCTCCGGAGGTCATGCTCCAGGAGAACTTGTGGACCTCGGTCACATTTTGCATGAAATGCGGGTGGTCAAGAAAAAGGACGAGCAAAAACTGATGCGTGCAGCCGGCAAAATTTCAGCCGCCGCCCATATCAGAGCCATGCAGACCACGGCACCGGGTCGATACGAATATCAGGTACAGGCCGAACTCGAATGCGAATTTCGTCTCTGCGGAAGTGAGTGGCCGGCATATCCGTCTATTGTCGCGGGTGGTAAAAACGCGATCATCCTCCATTACACTGAGAACGACTGTGAATTGAACGACGGTGAATTATTGCTGATCGATGCGGGCGCTGAACTCGATTGCTACGCCTCCGATATTACGCGAACATTTCCGGTCAACGGCAAGTTCACCGCGCCACAGCGCGATCTCTACGACGTTGTACTGGCTGCACAGCACGCAGCAATCGAAAAAGTATCCCGCCAGCACACGCTGATCGATTACCACAACGCAGCGGTCGAAGTGTTGACTCAGGGGCTGGTTGACCTCGGTATTCTCAAAGGCAATACTGAGGACTTGATCGAGTCCGGCGCGTACCAGCGATTTTACATGCACCGAACCGGGCACTGGCTCGGCATGGACGTGCATGATGTCGGGGACTATAAAATTGACGAGGAGTGGCGCTTGCTCGAACCCGGAATGGTTCTTACGGTAGAACCCGGACTCTACATATCCGCAAGCGACGATATTGACGAGACCTGGCACGACATTGGAATACGAATCGAAGACAATATTCTGGTGACTTCGAACGGCAATGAGAACCTGACAAAATCCGTACCCACGGCCGCTGACGAGATTGAAGCCATCATGGCTTCATGACCCTGAACATCAGATGTCTGCTGCATCCGCCTCTGCCGGAACCACGTCCGAACCCGACTATGATGTTGTCATCGTCGGCGGTGGATTGGTCGGCGCCAGTCTTGGACTGGGCTGTGGAAAGCTTGGAATTCGAACGGCCATCATCGAGCAGCACAATCAAGACGATCAATCACAGCCCGCCTTTGACGAACGAACGGTTGCTCTAACCTACAGCAGTAAATCCATCCTGTCTGCACTCGGTATCTGGAGCGACATCCAGCAGGACGACGCTACCCCGATCGTTGATATCCATGTCTCCCAGGTTGGACGTTTTGGCGCCTCCCATCTGCACAGCAAGCATGCCGGAACTGAAGCGCTGGGATACGTCGTACCGATCAGAGTCATCAGCCAAATTATTGGCAATCATATTGCTCAACTGGCATCAGTGCACTGGCTCCGCCCGGACTGTGCAAGAGACGTCACGACCGAATCAGAGGCCGCGCTGATTGGCCTGGACTCGGGCCGAAAAATCTCAGCATCGCTCCTGGTGATCGCTGACGGCGGACGATCTGAACTTTTTCAACGCCAGTTCAGGATTTCCGAAAATTACGAGCAATCCGGGATTGTGTGCTACCTGAAAAGTGATCGCCCAAATGCCGGCCATGCGTATGAAAGATTTACTCGGCAGGGTCCGATTGCTTTGCTACCGTATGGGCTGCGTGACTACTCACTGGTTTGGACTACCGATCGAGACACGCTCTCAAGTCGTCTTGAACTGACGGATGAAGCGTTTATAGAGCAGTTACAATATGAATTTGGAGATCGCGCAGGACAACTGTCTTCACCTACAAAACGCCAGAGTTACCCGTTCGTCAGGAAGGTCGCCGAACCCGCACTCGAGTCCAGACAGATTCTGATCGGTAACGCGGCACACACTGTGCATCCGGTCGCGGGTCAGGGATTCAATCTCGGTCTGCGCGCTGTGGTCGCTTTATTGAGTTTGCTTCGGACGCAACGCCAGGAACAAAAACCTGACCCGGGATCGCAGCATTTAATCGATCAATACCTGGCAGCAAGAAGGCGAGAAACACAGCGAGTCAGTCAATTCACTCACGGATTGCTGTCTGTTTTTTCAGGCAAACACGACTCACTGCGATCAATCGGGGCGGTTGGCCTCAGCATGGTCGAGATGTCGCCGCTTGCGAAACGGGTTTTGCTACGGAAGACAATGGGATTGACCAGCGAGTATGCATCGCTTCCAGAGAGTTTTTTTGACTAGTCCTGTGCATGCAAAAATTTGATATCACTGTTGTTGGAATGGGTATGGTTGGCTGTGCCACCGCTGCTTTGCTCGCTAAAAGCGGTTTTAAAGTTGCACTGGCAGATGCAAAAGAACCGCCCGAATGGACCGCAGACGAACCTTCAGGTCAGGTCAGCGCACTTAACATCGCCTCAATACGTATCCTGAAATTTCTCGGCGTCTGGGATCAGATTACTTTATCGGTCCGGATGTATTCGGGAATGGACGTATGGGACAGAAACAGTCCTGCTCAGATTGAATTCTCCGCCCAAACAGTAAATCAGCCTGCTCTGGGAGCTATCGTTCACAACAATCTGGTGACGCATACGCTTCTCGAAAAGCTCGAACAGAATTTTTCTGTGACCGTGTTGAAATCACACACCCTGCACTCAATGGATACACGCAGTGAAGGCGTTAACCTCGATTTTGGTTCGGCAAATTCGCTGACCACGAAATTGGTTGTTGGCGCAGATGGCAAGAATTCGACAGTAAAATCACTGGCGGGAATTTCTGACTCGACCGAACGTTTTGATCAGGATGCCATTACCGCAGCGATTGAATTCGATTCCCCGGCCGAAAATATTGCTTACCAGTGTTTTCTTAACACCGGTCCGGTTGCTTTACTGCCGATGCCCAGCGGTCAGTTTTCACTGGTCTGGTCCCTCGACTCGGACCAGATGCCCGAACATCTGAACGCAAGTGACGAAGATTTCATTCAGGAACTTGAAGCTGTTTTTTCACCAAAACTCGGATCGATAAAAGGAATCAGCTCTCGCGCAACATTTCCACTGGTTTCGGTACATGCCGACACATACCTTGCCAGTCGAGTTGCTCTTGTTGGCGATGCGGCGCATGCGATTCATCCACTCGCCGGGCTTGGAGCAAATATCGGATTTCTCGATGCCGCATGCCTCGCGCAGGAATTGGACAGAGCTCACCGACGAGACCAGGACATCAGCCGTCATACCGTATTGAGGCGATATGAGCGTTGGCGAAAGGGTGAAAACGAGAACATTCGTCAGCTGATGAAATGGTTTAAAGAAGGCTTTGGCACAACTAATGAAATAGTTTCAGCAATCCGAAGCACGGGAATGAACACGATCGACAATCTTCCGCCCGTAAAGCAATTACTGGTTCGCGCCGCCTGCGGGATCGACGGCGACTTGCCGGAAATATGCCGAAGCCCAAATGACGGCTCAGTTTTTGGACGCTGGTGAAATGCCTCGTATCCCATTAAAATTCCACTGACTGTTTTTTGGAGAAAAGTGTGGCAGACAGTACTGACCTCAAACAAGCCGGACTGAAAACGACATTGCCGAGACTCAAGGTGCTCTCAATTCTGGAGCGCTCAGAAGTTCGACACATGTCGGCCGAGGATGTTTACAGAATTCTTCTGGAAGAAGAGGACACAATTGGTCTGGCGACAGTCTACAGAGTTTTGACGCAGTTCGAGGCTGCGGGTCTGGTTATCCGCCACAACTTTGAAGGCGACCGCGCCGTGTTCGAACTCAACGATGAAGGTGACCACGACCATATGGTCTGCATGGAGTGTGGCAACGTTACCGAGTTTTACGACGAACGCATGGACGAGCTGCAGGAGCAGGTTGCCCGCGACAATGAATTCAGGTTACAGGATCACTCCCTGACTCTCTATGGAATCTGCAGCAACTGCCAGTAGCGACTGCAGTCCCAATTCAACCCTCAACGAGTACTTCCCTTGTCTACACTGATTACAGGTTCCTACGCCTTTGACACCATTATGGTGTTTCAGGACCAGTTTAAAAACCATATTCTTCCCGATCAGGTGCACATCCTAAATGTGTGCTTCTTCGTACCGGACATGCGAAAAGAGTTTGGCGGATGCTCAGGCAATATTGCCTACAATCTCAAGCTGCTTGGCGGAGACCCCCTGCCCATGGCAACAGTCGGGGAAGACTTTGCGATGTACCGAAAACGCCTTAAAGACCTTGGTATCGACGATACTCACGTGACTGAAATCGAAGACACCTATACGGCACAGGCGTTTTTAACCACAGATACCGACAATAACCAGATCATCGCCTTCCATCCCGGAGCAATGAACTATGCACACAAGAACCGGGTCGGCGACGCCGCTAATGTGACTCTGGGCATCGTTGCTCCCGATGGGCGCGATGCAATGATCGAACACTCCAGTCAATTTGCGGAAAGAGACATTCCGTTTTTCTTCGACCCCGGTCAGGGACTGCCGATGTTTGGCGGAGAGGAACTCAATCAGTTTATCTCCGAGGCAAACTATGTCGTCGTCAATGATTACGAATCGGAGATGCTGCAGCAAAAAACCTCAAAGTCCCTGCAACAAATCGCGTCTGAAGTTGAGGCACTCATCGTCACCCGTGGCGGCCAGGGCTGCGATGTGCTTGCCGATGGCAACGAAGTCCATGTAGACCCGATCAAAATCTCCGGCGCGGTCGATCCTACGGGATGCGGGGATGCATTTCGCTCGGGACTGCTTTACGGAGTGAAAAATGGTCTTGAATGGCAACAATCCGTGCAGCTGGGCTCGGTGATGGGCGGTATGAAGATTGAGTATCACGGTACGCAAAATCACAAACCGAGTAAATCGGACATCGAAAACCGGTATAGCGAAAACTACGGCAGCTCAATCGAATTGTCGTAATGCACAAATTGGGGCAGCGCCCCGAGCACTGCGGACAATTTGAACACTGCACACGATTTGGATCTCAGAATATTAGCCGACGGTCAGAGTCTTTTGAGCGCACCGGGCAGTTGAATCTGCTCACCGGCGCTTGCGTTGGCAGAGTCATCTTTGAACAGCAATTGTTGATCATCAGACTGCTGCTGAAGCGTTTGCAATCGTTCCTTGTCCTCTGCCTGCTGCCGACGCAATTCAGCCTCCAGCTCCTGTTGCAGAACATCCTCCGGCGTCTGGGGCACAGCATCTCCATCTTCATCGTCACCCACCGGCTCCTCTTCCTCGTTTTCCGACACAGAAGCGCTCGCTTCCTGTTGTCTCCTTAAGGCTTCATCCTGCTCGGCGGCCTGCCGTCGATATTCATTCTGGAGTTCCTGTTCCTGCTTCTGTAAGCGCTGAAACTCAGACTCGGAAATGTTCAGAGCGCTGATAGTCTTCTGGTTGCTGCTGGCCAATGCCGTGAGTTCCAGTGTCTGTCGTTCAATCTGAAGCTTTTCAACGGACCCTCGATGCTCAATCAACACATGGTCGTTTCGGACCGACTGCAGTATGGCGCCAGTGTTGCCAATCTTCTGCCCCTCCTTAACTACGGTCGTCTCGCCCCGTTTTACTTCAATCATCGCTACGCCGGGAGTCGTCGCTGTGCCTGAAACCAGTCCGGTCAGCGTGACATTCAACCGGGTTTTGGGCGCCTCTGTCACCTCCGGCTTCGGTGCCGGTGCCGGCGTTTCCACCACTTTTTTCGGTACCACCCCAAATAGATGCGCATCGATCACCTTGCGCATATTTGCGGGAATCTTCAGATCAGTGCTGCGTTGAGTCGAAAAACTGAACTCCTGGGGACTGTTTTTGGCAGCCATATGCCGATTGTAGATGTCATACCCAACCCACCCGGCAACCGCCAGAGCAGCGGCAAGGGCAAAAATATTCAGATTCTCAAGAGATTTCTGGGTCAGCATAAGACCGGATTCTGCGGGTGTTCAGCCCTGCCAAGTGTACTAGAAACCGGTGGATTGCAGAATCCTGCCGTCGTGCCGGTCAAAATAACTCCAAGTGGAGCATCACCCGTGTTAACAGAAACGGGGTCTTATAACTTTCCGCGCGGATTTGATACAGTGTATTTGAACCGCAATTCGAAAGAAAGCGAGACTATGTGAACGAATAGCGCTTCAACAATGGATCGATTGGTGAAGTGGTCCCAGCAAGGGGTCAAGTTCCACTTATCTCATCAGTCCCGGCCAGCGATTTTGAGGAAGCGATAGACACCTAAGAGCCGGGCGACGCCGATGACTGGCTCCCCTACCCTGTCCCACATAGCAAAGGAACATCCGCTTGCCAAATCACTGGATCTTCGATGGAAGATGTCCATCCGGAATCGGAGAACTTTATCGGTCTTTTTGATCCGGCTGTAGAGCCCAGACTGGGAAACGATGTTATTGTGCGGTCAATGCCTGATATTAGCGTCACTTTTAAACGCTATATGGTGGAAGGCGGAAAGCCCTATCTCAGGGCCATGAACAAAAATTGGCCGAACCCCATTGTTGAGGTGAATGGGGAGGCCGAGATACTCGCAACAATCATATTTGTGGGGAAATACCCGCAGCAAGACAAATAAATCAAAAAACACCAGTCTAGAGGAGGACAGGATAAAGAAGGCTATAACTATA